>NZ_WEHX01000130.1 GCF_009183815.1 Sutterella seckii
CTGCGTCCGGCAAGTGCAAAATCGCTGGTGCTCTTCACGCGGGTGGAGGCCCACACGCCAATCGCAACGGTTGCGAAAAGATAGAGCAGAACAAAACCAGTCAGCGTCATCCCTTTTATGTCCTTATAAAAACGACGTTGAACGGAAAATCCAAGAAGGATTTGATTTTTTCGCGCATTGTAGGAATCAATGCGCCGATGCGTTCCTTCAGAAAGGCGCGTTTTTCCCGACTAAGCGGCAGCAATCGGGCAATGTTTCATCGAGATCAAAAAAAATACGCCGCGCTTCAATGAAAACGCAGCGTATTCAATTAGATAAGAGAGAGGCAAATCACCTCTCTCCTCTAGCTATCAAGCCGTGGGGCCGTTCTGGCGAATAGCGCAGAGCAACCAGCCGCGATCTCCCTCAACAGGCTTCGAAAGAACCCAAGTTTCATCGAGATCTTCCGCCTCGCCATTGATGACAAGACGTCCGGTAAAGCGCACGCTGGCAAAGTACTCCTTGCCTTCCTGAGCAATGCCGAGAAGCTCGTTGTCAAGCTTTTCAACTTCCGTCTTGTAGACCTCACCCTTGCGCTCACGGAGCTGATGCGTAACAGCCGTGAAGATGTCGTTGTCGGTGAAGTCCGAAATCTCCATGACGTTGCCGGTATCCCATGCCTTCTGGAGCTTGATGTAGTTCTCACGCGCTGCCTTGAGGAAGCCTGCGCGATCGAAATCAGCAGGCGTCACGTCCACCGGATTGGCGTCTGCGGCGGCCGATCCATTGCCCCCCATCAGCTGATCCATGACGCTTCCCGAACGAGGCGCCTGTCCGGAAGGCTGCTGCCAGCTCTGAGGTTCAGGCATTGCCTGCGACTCCATCGGGCGCGAAGGTTCCGCCGGGCGAGCAGCTGCAAAAGGATCGGAGGAAGCTCCTGTGGCTCCCGCAGTCTGAGTCTGAGGACGCCGGCGCGAAAGGACCATGCGCACTACAAAGAAGGCGACGACAGCAAGAAGCAGTACCGTAATGATGCCTGAAAGACCAGCACCGCCGAGACCAAGCATGGACAGGAGCGCGGTAATGCCAAGCGCTGCAGCGATGCCTCCGAGCACGCGTCCCATCATGGACGGCTGCTGCACAGGCGGAGTCGTGGCGGGGCGCTGAGCTGCTCCCTGTTGCTGACGCTGTTGAGCTGCGGGGGCCGCAGCAGGAGCTGCCGGAGCTTTCTGAGAAAAAGTCGGGGCAGGACGGCCGAGGCTGCCGCCGCCGCCAAATCGCTTGGCTGCATCTGCATCAAAGGACGCGGTTGCAAGAGCGACGCAGACTACGAGAGCTGCTACGAGGTTTTTCATCTTGGTCTTTCCTTTTTGATCTGATCTGCGCAGGAATGCTTTCCTCAAACATCATCGGGCATCCCGGTAATCGAGCTTCTTTCAATTTTTCTTCCCGATGTGCAATGCACAGATTCCGAATGTCAGATTGTGCCATTTCACGTCAGAAAAACCTGCGTCGGTCATGAGTTTTGCAAAAGCCTGCTGATTCGGATGCATGCGGATGGATTCCGCTAAATACCTGTAGGACGCCGCATCCGAGACGATTTTTCCCCCCAGCCAGGGCATGAAATGGAAAGAGTAAAAGTCGTAAAAAGGCTTTAAAAAAGCTGAACAGCGCGAAAATTCAAGAACCAACAGCTTTCCGCCCGGACGGAGCACGCGAAGCATTTCTCTAAGAGCCCGATCCTTGTGCGTCATATTTCGGATGCCGAAGGAAACCGTCACGACATCAAAGGAATTTTCATCAAAGGGCAGACGCTCCGCGTCGGCAAGCACTACGTTCGAGCGCATGCCGTGTGCGCGCATGCGGTCTCGTCCGCATGCGAGCATTTCGTGATTAATGTCTGTCGCCGTAACGTTTTCATCTCCCGCAAGCCTTGCAAACGCCATGGCAAGATCGCACGTCCCGCTGGCGATATCCAGCACCTTCATGCCGGGCTTGACGGCAGCGCTGGCAATGCAGCGCCGCTTCCAGAGTCTGTGCATGCCGAGACTGAGGAGATCGTTCATCAGATCGTATTTTTTCGCCACGCTGTCGAACACATGGCGTACTCGCTCTTCCTTTTCGGCTTCGTCGATCTGGCTGAAGCCAAAATCAATCTGATGCTTTTCGGAAGCTGAATTGCTCTTCGGCTTTTCTTCCATCTTCTCTGCCTTTTTATCCATGGCTGCAGGTCTTCTTGGGTTTCATTCGGGCAAGAAACGGTGCATTTGCAGGATCAGCCGGGTCTCTCGAAGCACCGACGCTTGCGAGCTCTTCAAGATATGCGCCCCACAGCGCATCATGCTCAACGCGAAGCTTTTCAAAGTAGTCCCAGCTATAAATTCCAGTGTCATGCCCGTCGTCGAACATCAGCCTGAGAGCATACTGCCCGACCGGTTCCACACCCCGCAAGCCAACGTTGCGCAGCCGACCTGAAGCACGGCTTCCTCCGGTGAATGTCCCTGAACTTCGGCCGAAGGAGAAAACACTCGCAGAAATTCAAATGGGAAAATCGCTCGCGTACCGTCCTCATAAGCAAGCTCAAGCGTCTTCGTCTTGCTGTGAACAAGCACTTCTACTGGCACTTTCATAGCTAATCCACCACACAAAAAATCCCGCGCCGCATCTGGGAGCGGTACGGGATAACAGAACTTGAGTTTCTCTAAAAAAAGCTCAAAAAAAATTGGTCCTCGCGTCAGGAGTCGAACCTGAGACACGGCCTTCGGAGGGCCGTATGATATCCATTTCACCACGCGAGGAGGTTTCTGATTATACAGAGCTTCATGCTTCGAGGGGATCAACCTCAAGCGCCCATGTAGTCTTCCCTGACTTGGGGAGCTTCATCAGTATTGAGCTCCACTCAACGAGAAAGCGATGCAGCGCCATCCGATCCGCACTTTCAACAAGAAGCTGTCCTCTTTCCCTATTCATGAGTCTTACTAAAGGCATAGGAACAGGATCGTATACAAGCACGGAATCGCCGCAAATCTTTTGAGCTGCATTCGCAGCTGCTTCCAGAAAACCGAGTGACTGCGAAAGCATGTCGGCTTCTGCCGTCAAAAGCGCCTGACGAATAAAGGGGACGCCCGCACTCTCTCTGCGCTCTCTGAGAGCATCTTCTGCGAATTCCACATAATTCTGATGCGCAAGAGCGGCAAAAAGCGGGTCCTCCGGAAAGCGCGTTTGAATCATCACTCGCCCCCGCTCACCCGTACGACCGGCACGTCCGGCAACCTGCATCAGCGTGGCAAAAAGCTGTTCGCGAGCTCGTGTGGAGGGACTCAATATCTGGGCATCTGGATTAAGTACCAGCACCAGACCTACATTCTGGAAATCATGTCCCTTCGCGACCATCTGAGTGCCGACAAGAATATCCACTTCACCCTGGTGAACTTTTTTAAACGCTTCTTCTGCGGCATGTTTTTTAGACGCACTATCGCGATCAATGCGCAATATCCGCTTGCCAGGGAAAAGTACCGCGAGATCCTCTTCAATGCGTTCTGTTCCGGTACCTCTCGGCAAAATATCCACATTGCCGCACTGCGGACAGGCTTCCGGCACTGATCGCTTCCATCCGCAATGGTGACAGATCAACGCATTCTCGCGCTTATGGTAGACCGTAAAGGCGGAACACCTTGCACAAGTACTCACCCATTCGCAGGCAGGACACGAAAGCACTGGCGAATATCCCCTGCGGTTGAGGAACACCAGTACCTGTCGGCCTTCTGCCAGACAGGACTCCATCGCCTCCCGCGAGACCTCGGTAACCATGCTGCGCGCCCCCTTAATCGGCGGAGGCGTTAAATCAACTGCCGGCAATTGAGCATGCTGAGCCGCACGCTTGGTAAGCGTGAGAAGCTTATAGGCTCCCGACTGAGCTTTAGCCCAACTTTCAAGCGACGGCGTTGCGGATCCCAGGACGACCGGACACTGAAGCCGGGACGCGCGCCAGACTGCAAGGTCGCGAGCACTGTAGCGCAGTCCGTCCCCGGCTTTATAAGAGTGATCATGCTCTTCATCAACCAGAATGAGTCTGAGATGGCGCATGCTGGCAAAGATAGCCATTCTCGTGCCCACAAGAATTCTTGCCTTCCCCTCATGTGCAGCCAGCCATGCTGCAGCTCTTTCCCTTTCTGTGAATTCTGAATTCAGCGCTGCGACAACTTCTGCAGGGAAACGGGCACGAACACGGTCCACCAGCTGCGGAGTCAGATTAATTTCCGGTACAAGCAAAAGGACCTGAGCTTCAGGATCTCCCTTCAGCACGGCGTCCATCAAATGAAGGTATACCTCTGTTTTCCCGGATCCCGTCACGCCAAAAAGCAGGAAAGAAGCGAAGCCTTCCTGCGACAGCACAGCATTAACTGCGGCACTCTGCTCATCATTGAGCTTTGGTGCTGCCGCTTGGGTTTTCAGGCATGCATTGATCTTCGGCATGACATTGCGTATGCCGGCTATGCGTTTTTCCTGCTGCGGGGTAGGAGCCCTTCGAAGCGCAAGCGGTATTGCCGGAAGCGCTGCCTCTCCCCATGAACGTATGTAGTAAGAAGCCGCAAATCGCGTAAGCTGGAGCCATTCAGAACCGAGGGGTGCCGTTATCTTCAAATTCTTCAAAATGCTCTTCAGCCGGCGAGACTCTATATCCGAAGCTGAATGGAGTTCCGCAATCACGCCCACAACCCTGCGCGCACCCAGAGAAACCAGAACCAGATCACCCGCAGCCGCGAGCATATCCTCAGGCACCCGGTAATCAAGCGGCGGAAGGCCGGGTGCATCCACAAGCACACGGGCAAACTGATCGATTCTGGTCATGGCTCATTGTTTCAAAATACTGACGGAATTCCTGATTTTATTTATGAATCACCACTCAGCATGATTTTCCCAAGTGTTGGAGGACACCACTTTTGACCCATTTTCGGACACTTCAAAGTTGACCCGCCGGCATTAGGTTTTGACCCGGAATCCCGGACATTTACTGCCCTTT
>NZ_WEHX01000131.1 GCF_009183815.1 Sutterella seckii
AAGCAAGCCTATAGCGTAAAAAAATAAAAAAGGGCGCTATCCTACTGCTGCAGGGATGGGCGCCCTTTTTTCTGCTTTCAAACTCCCAAACTCAGGTTTATTGCCGGAAGCTGATTTCGCTTTCAGCTGACGCAAAGAAAAAGCCGCGACATGTCGCGGCTTTTTCTTTGCGTTCAGACGGAGGCTATTCCACCGTTACGCTCTTCGCAAGATTGCGCGGCTTATCCACATCGGTACCGCGCACAAGCGCTGCATGATAAGCAAGCAGCTGCAGCGGAACGACATGAAGAATGGGAGAAAGCATGCCGTAGTTTTCCGGCAGTCTGATGACATGCATCCTCTCATCAGGAACAATATTGGAGTCGCCATCCGCGAATACGTAAAGCTCTCCGCCTCTGGCTCTCACCTCAGCCATATTGGACTTGAGTTTTTCAAGCAGCCTGTCGTTAGGCGCAACCGTCACCACCGGCATATTGGCATCCACAAGCGCAAGCGGCCCGTGCTTGAGCTCGCCAGCCGGATAAGCTTCGGCGTGAATGTAGCTGATCTCCTTAAGCTTCAATGCCCCTTCGAGAGCAATCGGATAATGCACGCCGCGCCCGAGGAAGAGCGCATGATCCTTGCCTGCAAACCGCTCCGCCCAGTCCATAACCTGAGGCTCAAGAGCCAGTACTGAAGAAAGCGCTGAGGGAATGTGACGCAGGCGCTTGAGTTCTTCTGCTTCCGCTTCTTCAGTGAGGCGTCCGTTCATCTTCGCTAGCGTGAGCGCGAGCAGATAAATTGCCGCGAGCTGCGTTGTGAACGCTTTTGTCGAGGCCACGCCGATTTCAACGCCGGCACGCGTGATATACGCGAGGCGGCTTTCCCGAACCATTGCGGAGGTCGAAACATTGCAGATCGTGAGCGTGCGCTTCATGCCAAGGTCATCTCTGGCATGACGCAGCGCTGCAATCGTATCCGCAGTTTCGCCGGATTGAGAAATCGTGATCACCAGCGCATCCGGATCCGGAACGGAAATTCGGTAACGATATTCGCTTGCGATTTCAACATCGCAATGGATGCCCGCCAGTGCCTCAATCCAGTATTTCGCCGTCAGCGCTGCGTAATAAGAAGTGCCGCAGGCAAGAAAGAGAAGTCTCGAGACGCCGGAAAACACCTTTTCAGCATCTGCTCCAAAGAGTCTGGGCGTGATGCCTGCAACGCCTTCAAGC
Source organism: Sutterella seckii (assembly GCF_009183815.1). GTDB lineage: Bacteria > Pseudomonadota > Gammaproteobacteria > Burkholderiales > Burkholderiaceae_F > Sutterella > Sutterella seckii. Next base: position 1,212 of record NZ_WEHX01000131.1, read on the forward strand.
GTGTCGGCAATGGCGCGGGGCTGCTCAAAAATCTCCTTCTGCATGTAGTGGCGGTAGGGGCCAAGATCCACGGCACCCGAATAAGCCTGCACCACACGAATTTCACGCTCAACCGGAACAAATTCTCCCGATTCAGTGCGTCTCCAAACCTGACACTTATGCGGCGTAATTTCGCAGACATCGCCTTCAGCCAGGTACATGATCCGATCGGTAACGCCGGCAATAGCCATCGCATCCGAAGCGCCAAGCATCTCGTCCTCTCCGATGCCGACAACAAGCGGAGAGCCCTGACGAGCGAGGACAATCTTATGGGGCTCATCGCGGCAGATGATTGCGAGCGCATAGCTTCCGCGCAGTTCCAGAACAGACTTTTTCACCGCCGCCAGCAGATCGCCCTGATAGTTGGAATAAACCAGATGCGCGATCACTTCCGTATCGGTCTGACTCGTGAATTCGTAACCCTGATCCTGAAGCCTCGCACGAATGGACTCGTAGTTCTCAATGATGCCGTTATGCACCAGACCGATGAAATCGTGCGAAAAAAGCGGATGAGCATTCCTCACGGCAGGAGCACCGTGCGTCGCCCAGCGCGTATGCGCAATGCCGGTGACGGCGTTGAGGCCGGCTTCCTTAGCTTCCTCCGCGAGCTGCGCAACGCGTTCCGTCGACCGGCAGCGCCGTAGACCGTCAGGGCCGACAGTTGCAATGCCGCAGGAATCGTACCCGCGGTACTCAAGACGTCGAAGGCCTTCCAAAAGCAGCGGGACAATATTGCGGCTGCTTGCAGCAGCGACGATTCCACACATGGTTCCTTTCCTTTATTTCTTGACCGGACGATGCCAGCCTTCAATTGTGACCTGCCTCGACCGGGCAACCGTGAGCTTGCCCTCCGGGACCTTTTTGGTAATGGTGGATCCTGCGCCAATCGTGGCGCCTGCACCCACTTCCACCGGAGCAACAAGTTCCGTTCCCGACCCGATAAAGGCGTCGTCTCCAATACGCGTGCGGAATTTATTCACGCCGTCGTAATTGCAGGTGATGGTGCCGGCTCCGATATTGACATGCGCGCCGATATCAGCATCACCAATGTAGGTCAGGTGATTGATCTTGGTGCCGATCCCCACCATTGACTTCTTAACTTCAACGAAGTTGCCGATATGGTTGCCGCCAATGAGTTCCGCACCAGGACGAAGTCTTGAATAAGGCCCGATCCTGCCGTTCATGCCGATGCGGGCGCCTTCAATGTGACAGAAGGGAAGAATCTCTGTGTCTTCACCGATTTCGGCATCCCGGATAACGCAGTTTGCCCCGATGCGCACGCCGTCAGCTATACGAACATGCCCTTCGAACACGCAGTTGACGTCGATTTCCACATCCTTGCCGCACTCCAGGATTCCGCGGATGTCAATGCGGGCAGGGTCAATCAGCGTCACGCCGGCATCAAGAAGGCGGCGGGCCTGCTCTTTCTGCCAGACACGCTCGAGACTTGCAAGCTGCGCTTTGGAATTCACTCCCTCGACTTCCCAGACGTGCCCGGGATGAACCGTTGTGATTCTTAACCCTTCGTCTGCTGCGAGACCGATAACGTCCGTGAGGTAGTACTCGCCCTGCGCATTTGCAGCCTTGAGCGATGAGAGCCAGCCATCAAGCCTTGATGTCGGCAGGCACATGATTCCGGTATTCACTTCGCGGACAAGGCGCTCCTCGGGTGAAGCATCCTTTTCCTCGACAATCGCGCGCACGAATCCCATCGTGTTGCGGAGAATTCGGCCGTAGCCTGTCGGGTTGTCCAGTTCAACCGTGAGAAGCACCAGGTCAGACTTTTCAGCTTCACTGGCAATCGCCGCCAGAGTCTCTCTTGAGAGCAGCGGAACGTCGCCCAGACATACCAGCGTTTTAGACTCGTTTCGATCCAGCTGTCCAAGCGCCTGACGAAGCGCATGCCCGGTACCGAGCTGCGGCGACTGCAGGGCAAAAGCGACATCGGACCTGTCCGCAAGATGCTCCATTACGTTTTCAGCACCGTGCCCCACAACGACAACCCGGGGGGATGCGCTCAGACCTTCTGTCGCATCAAGTACATGGTCGATCATGGGACGCCCGGCAATGGGCTGGAGCACTTTCGGAAGCCGGGAATGCATGCGCTTTCCCATGCCTGCAGCAAGAATGACTATGTTCATCTTTTTCCACTTAACGACAGAAGCCGGCCGTCAGACCGGAAGATGAACAAAATTGTAGAAGAAGCGGCCCCGCCTCGCGGAGCCGCTTTCATGTCGTTGCAATCAGGCCGTTGCACTTACCGGCGTAATGGCAGGGAGCCGGCCATTGCCGATTTCAGCATCCACCGGTCGCTTCATCATGTTCCGGCGGCGTTCTTCGAGAAATCGCTTGTTGTCGGTAGTCGGCAGGAGCGATCCGACGACCATGCCCGCGGCCGCGGCAATGAAGCCGCCCAACACGTTCGGGAAAACCTCTCCAGCAGACGTCCAGGTGAGGAAGACCCAGACTGCGCTGCCAAAGAGAATCGAAACATAGCAGCCCTGGCGAGTCGCCTTCTTCCAGTAGAGCCCGCAGACAAGAGGCCAGAATGCGCCTACAACCGGGAACTGATAGGCCATCGCCACCATGTCGTAGATCGGTGCGCCTTCAAGAGCGATCGAATACATCAGCACCAGGATGGCAAAGCAGGCTACCGTAGCGCGCATGGCAAAGAGCATGTTGCGGTCATCGACTCGGGCAAAGTGGCGGAGCACGTTTTCGACGAAGATCGTCGACGGCGCCAGCATGGTTGCCGATGCAGTGGACATAACGGCCGAAAGCACGGCGCCGAAGAAGAGCACTCGCAGCCACATCGGCATGTAGTCGCGCACGAGCGTCGGAAGGAGCTGCTGAGGATCCTCGGCAAGCATCTTCTGAGCCGCTTCCGGCATCACCAGCACAGCAGCAACCACGATGAACATCGGCACGAAGGCAAAGAGAATGTAGAAGGAGCCGCCGATGATCGGACCGGCGACGGCCGTCTGCACATTCTTCGCCGACATAACGCGCTGGAAAACGTCCTGCTGAGGGATCGAGCCGATCATCATGGTCATGGCAGCCGAAATCCAGAAGAGCCATCCGGAAGGCGTCGGCTCAGGAAGGGCATGGAAGAGATCCTTGCCGCGGGCATATTCGATGACATTGCCGAAGCCACCAGCCAGATCGGAAGCGAACCAAAGGATCGCTACCAAACCAAGCACGATGATGATCATCTGGACGAAATCCGTCACGGCAACAGACCACATGCCGCCTACCATCGTGTAGGCGAGCACGATGCCGGCGCCGATCACCATGCCGGTCGTCATGGATACCGCTCCCTCAGTGATCAGATTGATCACGAGACCAAGCGCGGTTACCTGAGCACCAACCCAGCCAAGGTACGAAATCACAATGGCAACAGAGCACAGGAGCTCCACGCTTCTGCCGTAACGGTCGCGGTAGTAGTCGCCGAGCGTGAGAATCTTCTGCTTATAGAGCTTCTGCGCAAAGAAGGTACCCACAAGAATCAGGGCCATGCCGGACCCGAAGGGCTCTTCAATCACGCCCGCAATGCCGCTTTCGATGAAGCGTCCCGGAAGACCGAGAATGGTTTCCGAACCGAA
>NZ_WEHX01000132.1 GCF_009183815.1 Sutterella seckii
CGGCCGTCGAGGGTTGTGGTGGTTTTATCTTCATAACTCATTTATCAATTATAACATAACCGTAGCCGCTTGTCAACTATTTTGTGCCTATGTTAATAACTCCCCATCACAAGGAAGGCAGGCCAATATGCTGAACTTCTCCTACTCCAATCCCACGCGCCTCGTTTTCGGCCGCGATGCTGAACTTCAGGTAGGCGCTCAGGCGCTTGCCGTTCTCGGCGGGAAAGCCAAGGTCCTTGTGCTTTTCGGCGGCGGTTCCGCTCGCCGCACGGGGATCCTCGACGCGGTCGAAAAGAGCCTCGAGGACGCGGGTTTCTGCGTGATCGAAAAGGGCGGCGTGCAGCCCAACCCCCGCATGGGCTTCGTGCGCGACACGATTGACTGGGTGCGCGATCAGGGGATCCGCGCGATCGTTGCCGTGGGCGGCGGTTCCGTGATCGACACGGCGAAGGCCGTTGCCGCCGGCATTGAATACGAGGGCGACTGCTGGGAGCTCTTTGAAGGCCGCGCAGTGCCGCAGAAGGCGCTCCCGGTTCTTGCCGTCCTCACGATCCCTGCTGCGGGGTCGGAGCAGTCGATCCGCTGCGTGATCACGCATCACGGCACGAAGGCGGGCATCGGCGCGGAGTGCCTGCGCCCGGCCGCCGCCTTCATCAATCCCGACCGCTTCAAGACGCTCCCCGCCCATCAGATTGGGGCCGGCGTCGTCGACATGTTCTCGCACATTCTCGAGCGCTATTTCTCCAACACGACGCATACGGAATACACGGACGGTCAGGCTGAGGCGGCCCTTCGCACCATCATGGAATTCGGGCCGAAGGTGCTCGAAAAGCCTGACGATTACGACTCCTGGTGCCAGATCGGCCTTGCGGGCACCTTTGCCCACAACGGCTACTTTGGTCTCGGGCGCGAGGAAGACTGGGCCTGCCACGCGATTGAGCATGAAATTTCGGGCTGGAACGAAAACATCACGCACGGCTGTGGTCTTGCGGTGGTGATCCCGGCCTGGATGCGCTATGTGTCGCCGATGGCTCCGGAACGCTTTGTTTCCTTCGCCGTCAGGGTGATGGGCGTCGAGCCTCAGGCCGATGACCGGGCAACGATTGAGCTCGGCATTGCGAAGTTCATCGGGTGGCTGCAGCTCATGCGCATGCCGACGACGCTTGCTGCGCTCGGCGCCGCCGAATGCCCGATCGACGCCATTGCGCGCCACTGCTGCAGAAAGGGACCGGTGGGGCACCTGAAGCCGCTCGCCGCCGAAGACGTCGAAGCCATCCTCGAGGGAGCCCGATAAAGCATGGCCGATCGAGGAAAATCGCCTAGGGGACGCGGACAGTCTCAGAAAATCCAGCATCCGGGCGAAGTGCTCGCCCAGATTCTGGAGGATACGGAGCTCTCTGCCGCTGCCGGTTGGTTCGGTCTCTCAAAGGACGCCTTTCTCGCGGTTCTCGAGGGAAAGGCGCCCATGACGCGCGAAATGGCGGTGACGGCCGGGACCATTTTCGGCACCGGATCTGCACCCTGGATCGAAATGCAGGCCGCCTGGGACGAGGCGCATAAGGCGCCCGAGGAACCCGGTGCAGGCTCCTGAGCCGCGCTCGGAGACTGCGTAAAAGCACTGAACGGAAGAGCTCCCTGTGGAATTCACGCGGGGAGCTCTTCTTTTTACTGGATTCTCTATCCGGGAAGCATCAACGCTTCAGAAGATTCGTGACGGACGAATTGAGGAGGTCCGTAATCGTGAGGTTGAGGACGGGCGAGGTGCGCTTTGCGACCTCGTCGGCCGCGAGCTTGTAGGCGAGGCTCGTGAGCGTGTTTTCAAGTCCCTTCTTCGGGTCCGTCATGAGGACATTCATCGCGGGCTTGGAGCAGCTCTTCAGAACGATGCGGGTGAGAACCGTCTGAGCGTTTTTTTCCACCTGACGGATCTTTGCCTGCGGGATTTCAGTCACCGCTTTGGCGGCATCGGCCTTGCCGATGGTGACGAAGGCCCACTGCACGAAGGCATTGCGGTCGGCCTGGGACGTGTTTTTGTAGAGACAGTCGGCAAGCGCATCGCTCGCTTCAGAGGCTTGCGAAGTGCCGGCGCCGGCGGCAAGGAATGCGCCGAGCGCCAGGGTAAGGACTGTGGAAGCGCGACTCACAATGAATCTCCCTTTTCGAATGAAGCATTTTGGGAGACTGAGTGTAGTGCGCTTCTCAGAGGGACGAAGACGAGGGCTGCTCTTCGGAAGTCCCAAGTTTGTTTCGGACCGTTTCGTCCACAGCCGCGAAGAGGGTGAAGACGCCGTCGAGCGCGGCGTCCCAGGCTTCCGGTGCCGCTTCGCCCCGGAGGATCTGACGCTGCGAACTGAAGCTACTCTGAGGTTCATCCGGCATCAGATCGAAGAGGCTTTCCGCATGCTCGCAAAGATGGAGCGCGAGCTTCTCGAGCGGCGCCTGACGGGGGGCCGTCAGAGAGCGGGCTCCCTGCTCAAGCCGGGAGCGCATGCCGCGGCACCAGGCCTCGCGCTCATCCTCCTTCCAGCCCATGAAGCGGCTCGAAAGCATATGGAAGTCTTCTTCATCCCGGATCCAGAGAAGCGCTTTTCTTTCGTCGCTCATGGTGGTGCGGATGAGCATGACGGGACGGCCTTCCGCGAGTCCCGAGAAGCAGGGCGAAACGAATTGGATGGGTTCTCTCTGGCCTTTCGCCTCATCCTGAGGAAGGCTTGAAGCCCGGATGCACCGCGGTCCGAAGGAGACGCTGGCGACCGGAACGCCGGAGAGACGCGCCTTCAGGTGGTCAGTAGAGCAGAGCGCTCTGATTTCGTGAAGAAGACGCGTGCGCGCATCATGAAGTAGATCGAGCGGAAGCCGGTCGGAGAGTGCATCCGCTGCTGCAAGGCATCTGGAGAGCCGGTCGATGCGTTCAGCGCGAAGCGCGAGCGCTTCCGCGGGATCGGATGAATCAGAGTCCGAGTCATCGGGTTCGAAAGGGAGAGATGCGACAAGCCGGTAGAAGTCCGGAGAATCCCGATCGCTTGCCATTGCGGCAATCATAAGGAAGCGGTCGTTTTCGAGCGCGCAGCTGATGAAGGAGAGCGGGGCCGCGGGAGGCACGGGTTCCATAGAAAGGGCGCCGAGAATGCGGGTGCCCATGAAACGGAAGCCCTCGCCGCCGGGCAGGACCTCGAGGTCCGAAAAAAGGGCGGCATGCGGCATGGACGACTGAAATTCCTCAAGCTCCTTGCTGAGTTCGGAATGTTCATCGGTCGTCATGCGCTTCTCCTCTCTGTTTTTTGTGATTGTCCGGTGATTCTTCCCCGCGGTCTCGACATCAGAGTCCCGAGGAAGTGTCAACACTAATGCATTGCCGCGCGAAAATAGAGAGGCGCCTCTTCGGGACTCCCCGGAAATCGGGCTGAGTCCAGAGATATCCGCGCTGAGGATTAACCCGAAAGTTGCGCCGAGACGATAGAGCCGCCGGAGCGCGGCAGCTCTTCAGGAATCCAGTTTTTCTGCTTCAAATATGCGGATCGGTCTTGAAAATCACAGCCGTTGTCCGGGCTTGCCACATAGCTTGTCCCAGCCCTTGCAGGTTCAAGCGGCGGCAGAGCCTCGTTCCAGGTGTTGCTGTCTTCTTTTACGACGCACTTCTGACGCAAGTCATCAAACTCACGTTCGGTGATCCAAGCCCAAGGATGCATGAGAACGCGGGTGCTGGCATTGACTATGCAGGAGATGACCGGTGTGTAGCCCATAGTGCAGAGATGTTGTCTGAGTTCTTGCGAAGCGTGCTTCGTACAGTCCGGTGACCTCACTTGAGAAAAGCGGGATCACGCTGGCGAGTACTCAAAGCTTCCCTGTTCTCCCTCCAAATGCAATTCTTACTTTTTCAGATCGCCAGCAAGGGAGGATTGGATGCAGCAATCGAGCCGTTGAGAGATGAAGATTTGTATGACTATACTAGGGAGAGTAAGTGTCTTTAATAATAGCCATTGTCAAATCTCGATTTTGGCAGCACCCAGGGGAGCATGTGATGATCCGTATGCAAATGACTAAATTGACAATAGCGCTTACGGCCGTTATGACTGCGTTCAGTACGCATGCGGTTGGACAAGATGGGATTTCAAACGACGAATTCATCTTCAACGATGATGCTACGATCATCGCTAATGCGTCTTCTGGTACTCCAGGAATAAACTCTGGTATTGCTGCAACAAATCAGGATACTACAGTTACGATTGTTGATGGCAAGACTTTAAATATTAAGGGAGATTTGAGTGATAATATAGGTGGTATTTTCTTATTTCTAGTATAGAGAAATATGAATTAAATGTGACGGGTGATATTTCCGGACAGATAACTACTTCATTGAACAAGTCAATTCGTGGGATTAGCGCGTTCGGTAATATCGATATAAACGGTAATGTGGAATTGGTTATTAATGGCGGACCGTCCAGTGTTATAGGCGTGGGTGCTTGGAAGGGCGCGCAACTCAGATTTTCAGGCCTTTCGACGTTTAGTGTGGACATGTAGCCCGACCGCTACGGTGGCGTGATACCCTTCCAAGGCATGGGAACGGCGGGGAATAACCGGTTATCAGCT
>NZ_WEHX01000133.1 GCF_009183815.1 Sutterella seckii
TGGAAAAACTTCAGGAAGTCCGTCGCCGTCATCGGCGCGGGGCCCGCTGGTCTGGCGGCAGCCGACATCCTCGCCCAGGCCGGCCTCCGCGTCGTCGTCTGCGACCGCGAACCCGCCGCAGGGGGACTTCTCACCTTCGGCATTCCCGCCTTCAAGCTCGAAAAGGAGCTTGTTCTGAGGCGCCGCCGGATGCTCTCGAGAATGGGCGTTGAATTCAGATTCGGGACGGAAGTCGGGAGAGACGCTTCCGCCGCGAAGCTTCTTGAAGAAGCCGATGCGCTCTTCATCGCTTCGGGTGCCGAGAAGCCCGTTTCCCCGGGAATCCCCGGAGAAGAGGCCAAGGGAGTGGAACAGGCGAAAACCTACCTCGCAGCTTCGGCGTTCCGGATGCTCCCGGAAGAAATTCAAAAGCACGCGAAAGCGCCCCGCGCTTCAGCGGAAGTTCGCGGCAAACGCGTCGTCGTCATCGGAAGCGGAGACACCGCCATGGACTGTCTGCGGGCTGCCATTCGCGAGGGCGCAGCCTCTGCACTCGCAATCGCGAGAAAGCCCGAAACCCAAATCCGCGCAATCCCGTCTGAGGTCCTCGCCGCCCGCGAGGAAGGGGCGAAGCTTCTCTTTGAAGCCATCCCGCAGCGCATCTGCACGGATGACTCAGGATCGGTAGAAGCGCTCGAAATTCGGCATGCCCCTTCGGGTGAAATCCGGAAGATCCCTGCGGATCTGATCCTTCTTGCCTGCGGCTTCCGCACGGAACCGCACCCGTGGATTTCGGCGCTCGGCGTCCGCTTCACGGACAAGGGCCGGATTGAAGCAGAGAACACCCGCACGAACGTTCCCGGCATCTATGCCGGAGGCGACGCCGTCCGGGGCGCGGCGCTCGCGGCGGAAGCCGTTGCCGACGGCAGAACTGCTGCGGAAGCGATTCTTTCGGATCTCGGCCTCAGAGAGGAACTTCATCATGCACGATGACGCGAAGCCGCTTCTTGCCGGAAGGCGGTGCCTGCGCACCCGCCACATCTCCTCGACCTGCACGGCCTGCGTCGACATTTGCCCGGAAGAAGCGCTCGTCCTGAAGGAAAAGCGCCTCCTCTTCGCCGCCTCAAGGTGCACCGGGTGCGGCGCCTGCACGAGCGTCTGCCCGGAGGACGCCCTGATTGCGCCCGCCTTCACGAGCAAAGCTTTGGAAGATGCCCTCCGCCGGGAGGCGCCTCAGGGCCGCATCGTCTTTGCCGCACCCAATGCCGGAGCGACGGGGAAGAAAATTCTTCTTCCTTCGCTCCTTCATCTCTCGGTCGACTGGATCCTGCTGGCCGTTGCTCTGGGCGCAAAGGAAATCGGGCTTCTTTATGCGCCGGGGAGCGTCGACGAAGAAAAGCTTTCCGTCATCACGAACCGAATCGAAATCGTGCGGAAAATCTGCGCGGAGCTCCATCTCCCTCTTGAGCTCGAAACCCTTCGGGGCGCCCCGAAAGTCGACGCCGGCCGGCGCCGCTTCTTCTCGAGGCTCGGCGCGGCGCTTGAGCCTCGAGAGGCATCTTCTCCTCAGACTCAGGAGGCGCGAAGCCGCATAGCCAAAACGCTTCTCGAAGAGCCTTTCGTGCGGGTCCCGGACAGCCGCTTGAGACTCATCCATGCGCTCAAACGTCTCCTCGAAAAATCGGGGAAAGCCGACAGTCGGGAAGCCGCAAAGCTCTTTTCGGCCCCCCGCATCGATGCCGCGAAATGTTCGGGCTGCGCGCTCTGCCCGGCCGTCAGTCCGACGGGAGCGCTTCAATCGCAGGGGGAAGGCGGAACGCTCAGGCTCCTTCTCAACGCCGGCGCCTGCACGGGCTGCCGGCTCTGCGCCGACATCTGCTTCATGAACGCCGTCACGCTTTACGAAGCGGCATCGCTCGAAGAAATCTTCCCGACGCCTGCGAAAACGCTTTTCTCCCGAAAGAATGACCCCCGGGCGTTCGATACCTGGGAGGATAAGCTCTCGGGGCTGATCAATGCTCCGGTCTATCGGACGTAACTCCCCTTCAGACGAGGCCAGCAGCGCGCGCCTCAGCGAAGCGCCGGTAGGCGTCGCGCAGCCACGTGAAGTTGTCGACCGTGCGCTTCTGCATGTCTTCGCGGGCGGTCGCCGTCATCCAGAGGACAAAGTTCCTCAGCTTCGCGTTATTGAGCTCCTCTTCCCTGCGGTCGACCAGACACATGTAGCGCGGCGCACGGGTCCAGCCCTCCAAAATAGGCACTACGCGTCCCTCGCGGATTTCGTCCTCGACGTGCAGAAGCGCAAGATCCACCGTAATGCCGTGGTGCTCGAGGAGGAGGCGCTTCAGCGTGAGCTGGTCGTGCGTGACGAAGGTTCTTCGCCAGACAAGTGGCTCAGAGGCTTTGCCGCAGAAAAGCTCCCCGGTGACGGCTTCGTCGTTGTAGGCCTTGAGAAGAAGGCCTTCATGCTTCGCGAGGTCTGAAGGCTTCTCCGGAATCCCGGCGCGCCGGAGATACTCGGGCGTCGCGAGCGGCACCGTCGTGGAATTGTTGTAGTTGCGGATGATGAGGCCAGCCGGATCCGCGGGCCTGCGGTTGAGAACGGCAACGTCGACCTCGCCCCGGCGCACTTCATCGGGCCCTGTTTCCGGCACAACCGCAAAGGCGACGCCCGGGAATAGACCGCTGTAGCGAAAGAGCTGCTCGGAAAAGTATTCCTGCGCGAGCTCAATCGGCGCCGCAAAGCGGATGATCTGTTCGCCCCCGGCCTCTTTCTTCGGCTCAAGAATTTCCTGAAAGCCCGTTACGAGGGGCTCGATCGCTGCGCGGAGCTTCTCTGCCTCTGCCGTCGGCTGAATCGGGCGGCGGGTCTTGTCGAAAAGAGACTTTCCCAGTTCCTTCTCCAGGCCCGCAATCAGCCGCGAGGCCTTCGGGAGATCGATGTCCGCCAGCACCGCGGCCTCAGAAATGCTGCGCGTGCGGCAGGCGGCAACGAAAACCTGCCAGGCGAGAAGATTCTGAAGGCATTTCATGAGCGCGACGGGAAAGACAGAGGAAGAGGAAGCGCATTAGACGCTTTCAAGAATTCTACCGTTTCCCGACTTTTACTCCGCTTATCAACCGACCAGCACGCGTTTTCCTTCAAACGCGAACCCGAAAACGCGGATTCGGGAAGCCTCAATGCCGCGGCCGATGAGCTCCTCGCGATAGCGCTTTCTCTCAATCTGCTCGTGCGCTTCCTTCACTGCATCCTCGAGCGTCCCGGATGTTCCCGGGCGCTTTGCCTTGAATTCGAGGATAAAGGCCAGGTCCTTCGATTTGTCGAGCGGTTCGAGCATCACGTCGCACCGCCCGAGCCCGCTCTCCCGGTTGCTTGTCACGACATAGCGGCGCCGGAGTGAGACGAGAAGCCCGAGAACAAAGCCGTGGTAAAACCGCTCCGGTTCGGAACCCGAGGCGTCAAAGAAGCTGAAGACCGAACACGTGAGCTGGTTGAGGAAAAAGTTCATGTTCTCGATGTCGCCGGTGAGGAGCGCTTCAATAAAGTCGGGATAGTTCGATTCCTGTGCGCTCGAGAACCACCGGCCGATGAGCGCATCGAAGGTTTTAAGCACCTCCAGGTTGGTGAGTGCGAGCTCGTAGTGATCGTCATCCGCCTGACGAACGACTTTGAGATAGCCGCTTGCAAGAAGCAGGGACCACAAAGCCGCCGGACTCGTCTGCATGTCCTGGAAGACTATCTCCTCACAGAGCGAAACCGTTATGGACCCGCCGTTCAAAAGGCTCTCAAAGGCCTGCTTTACGTCCGAATTGCCGGTCTGTACAAGCCGGCCCGCGAGCTCATTGCTGCTCGTATTGGCCCAATACGGAGCCAGACGCTTTTTCTTGAGGTAATTCGTAACCGACCACGGATTGTAAATGCCTTTCACGGAGCCGAAAGAAAACCCGTCATACCAGGTCTTCACATCGTTCAGATCGCTGAGACCATATTCCTTCAATGCTTTCGCAACCTCGGCTTCCGTGAAGCCGAATGCCGTCTGGTATTCATCCGACAGCACCGTTATGACATCCGGATTGTTGAGGTCCGAAAAAATAGATTCCTTGCTTACACGGGTAATGCCCGTCAGAAGCGCGCGCTCCAGACTGGGATTGTCTTTGAAAGAAAGGTTCATGAAGGCGCGAACGAATTGCGCCAGTTCATCCCAGTAGCCGTTAAGCCATGCCTCCTGCATCGGAGTGTCGTATTCATCGAGCAGAATAATGGGCTTTACGCCGTAAACACGGTGAAGTGCAGTCGAGAGGAACCGGAGACTATAGGATGCTCTGAGCAAATCGAAAGATAATGCATTAATTGTATAAATATCAAATATATGATAGAATATATCTATCATGAATAGATTTGCGAGAGGCTTC
>NZ_WEHX01000134.1 GCF_009183815.1 Sutterella seckii
CTCGCTGAGGTCGTGTAAATCCCGGAGACATCCGGGTTGTGACCGAAGAAGCGAGAAGCCTCGCCCAATTCGAAGAATTGGACGGGGAGTAGTCACCAAAGATTGCAGCCTTCATGTCTATTCCGCTTTGAATGCGCGCAGCGAGTTCGGCGGCATTTTCCATCACGACCTCTCCGCCTTTCGTCAGTCGGACGGTCTTAATCTTTTCGAGGAGCGCCATTTTTCCCCGCACATCGCGCTCGCTGCTTCCCCAGGGCCTTCCAATTCGGTAGCGATATGGGATATCCGCCTTCAATCCTGCGGATGGAGAGAAGACATCCGACGGCTCCATCTCTGAAAAGTCTTTCGCCTCATCGCGGTACGCGAATGCCATGAGCCGTCTGCATTCGCTGCCATTCTGTTCATCCAGTGCCTTTTTGAAGTCCTGAATGACGCCTTCCCGGCAGAGCTTCGCCAAAACGCCCGCGATGAGCTGCGCCTGCATCGGCACCTCAATTCCTTTGCCCTCGGCGAATAAGGCGTTCCCTTCCCGGCGGAAGTAATCCGCAATGCCGTCCGCGAGATCCCAAAGCGCGAAGCGCGGCCCATCGAGCAATGGAACGGCATAGCCCGCATCCTTCCACTGCCGCAGGATCTGCTCCGTCTTCATTGCGGCACTCCTTTCACTCATTCGGGGCGATGGAGGAAGAAACGCACGCGGCGAATACCTCTCGAGGTTCATGATCGAAAATCCTTTCTCATCTTCTGCCTGTGATCGGCGACGACATCATCCTGGCATCAATCGCGTCGAGGCTCTTCATGACGATTCAGAAGTAGGCAGGCATTGTTTGAGCCGCATCAACGATGAGCGCTGGATGGATGCTCGAAGACCGCTCCTCAACGGTTCTCAGAGAGAGGAAAAGCACGGGCATGGAGCCCGAAGCGTCACTCTCTGCGTTTTTCTCTCTCGCCCTTCTTTGCGGCTGCTAAGCTGCGCAAAAGGGAAAAATACTTTGGGGGAGGCGCATGCCCGTTTCCATCAACAACGAGAGGTCGAGCGAATCCATGATTCGCGAGAGTCTGGTCACGTCATTCATTGACAGCCGCACTGAGTCGCCGCTTGAAAGCCGCACCGCGCTCATCTTCAATGACAGAGACCGCGGCGTCAAAGTCTTGAATGAAATCGAAGAGGCGCTCGGGTGGTGCGACTCCTTCTCGATCAGCGTTGCCTTCATCACGATGGGCGGCATAGTGCCCTTGATTCCGGCGCTCACGGCGCTTGAAGCTCGGGGCGTCAAAGGCAGGCTCCTCACGACGGACTATCTGCGCTTCACGAAGCCCGATGCCTTGAGGAAGCTCCTCACCTTCAAGAATCTGGACGTCCGCATGTACCGCACGGAAGAGGATTCCGGGAACGGCTTTCACACCAAGGGCTACATCTTCAGCGCGAAGGAGCTCTGCCGAATCATTGTGGGCTCGTCGAACTTGACTCAGGCGGCGCTCACGACGACGCGCGAATGGAATCTCAATCTCCTCTCGCGCCAGACGGGTGAAATTGCCGAGGTCATCCAGAAGGAGTTCGACTATCTCTGGAATCGCCCGGAGGCGAAGCCCCTCGCCGACGTGATCGACGCGTACGCGTACGAATATAAGGCTGTCGCAGAGGCGCAGGCCGATGCGCGGCGGCTTCTGATCCGCGAGGAAGAAAAGGCAAAGGTAGTGCCCAATGCCATGCAGGCCGCTTTCGTGAAGAGCCTCTGGGACTTGAAGACGCAGCATCAGCAGGATCGCGCGCTCCTCATTTCGGCAACGGGCACGGGGAAAACGTATGCGTCCGCCTTCGCCGCGCAGAAGCTTGCTCCCAAGCGACTGCTTTTCGTCGTTCACCGCGAGCAGATCGCCAAGCAAGCGATGAAGAGCTTCAAGCGCGTTTTAGGCGAAAAGGATCACACTTTCGGACTCCTCTCGGGAACCAATAAAGCGTCGGACCGCGATTTCGTTTTCGCGACCATGCAGACGATCTCAAGGGACGCTGTGTTGAAGAGCTTCCCCAAAGACGCCTTCGACATGATCATCATTGACGAAGCCCACCGCGCCGGAGCGGAAAGCTACCGGAAGATCATGGCGCACTTCGTCCCCCAATTCTGGCTCGGCATGACGGGGACGCCGGAGCGCAATGACGGCTTCAATATTTATGCGCTCTTCAACCACAACATTGCCTATGAAATTCGTCTTCAGCAGGCGCTTGAAAACGATTTCCTGACGCCTTTCCATTACTTCGGCATTGCGGACCTTTGGGTGACGAACGAGAAGGGAGGGGCCAAGCACAAAATCGATGATTTCAGAAGGCTCGAAGATCCCGAGCGCTTCGCGCACATGCTCGAAGAGTGCGACCGCTACGGCTACAGCGGAAATAAGCGCCGAGCGCTTGTCTTTGTTTCCACGAAGCGCGAGGCGGAGGCGCTCGCGCGCTATCTCAATGAATGCTATCGTCCGGCACTTGCGCTCACGGGCGATGACAGTCAGGCGGCACGAGAAGATGCCGTTGCCCGCCTCGTTTCGGGCGAAGGCGAACGGCTTCTCGAATTCATTGTGACAGTGGATATCTTCAACGAAGGCGTCGATATTCCTGAAATCAATCAAGTCATTCTGATGCGCCCGACTGAGAGCGCAATCATCTTCATCCAGCAGCTCGGGCGCGGACTGAGAAAGTTCGAGGGTAAGGAATTCGTCACGATTCTCGACTTCATCGGTGCATACGAAAAGAACTACCTGATTGCGACGGCGCTCTCGGGCGACCGCTCCTACGTGAATTTCCAGCGGTTTCCTACTCTCGACGCCAAGAAGCTCGTTAACGCCCCAAAAATGTCAGCACATCATCGAGGGATTTGCCACTTTTAGATAGCGCTTGAAGAATGGCGTCTGCCTGACGAAATTTCTTCTCACGCTCAAGCCCTCGAAGCTCAGCGGTCAGTTTGTCGAGTCTAGCCTTCGTCTTGAACAGATCCTCTTGAACCTTCTTGATCCGGTTGTCGATAGAGGTGATGGACTTATTCCTCGGCATCATAAACCTCCGTCATGTAGAGATCTTCGTCGCCGTCCTCATCCTCATCCTCATCATCCGGTTCCTCGGTGAATGAGGTGTTTTCCGATCCTGCAATCATCTCGGAGATCGAGCTGGCGCGCGCCATGACGTGATTCTTCGTCAAACCAAACGCTCTTAGAATCTCCTCTTGATTCTTCGTAATTGCGTGATCAAGCTGATATCTGCCTTGATTGATGCGTACCAACTCAATCTTGTCCAACTCTTTGACGGCGGCCGGCACCGTCATGTAGTTTTTGCGTACATTGAGCTTGAGCATTTCGTCCTTAAGCAGGCAATAGATGCGTTGCCGAATGATGAGCGCGATGAATTCGACGAGCATTTTCGCCTTCACGGAACGTGCGGAATGTACGCGAGCAGTCTTTGAGCCCAGAAACGTTTTATCTGCTCGGAACAGCTTTTCAGAGGCGTCTCGGCCGTAGTAGAGCAGATACGCATCCTGAGCGCTCATGTTGTCGGACGTAACGATGCAGAAGTAGCCACACCGTTCCAGCTCTTTCTCTACAGCCTCCGTTTTTTCCAGAGCGGTCACGAGACGTCCTTCGTCGTCGTAGAGAAAATCGAAGAATCTTGTGTGCGGTTCACCAAAAGTGATCTGCTGGCCGACGGAGCGTTCGATAAGTCGTTGCATCTGCTCGATTTCATCTTCCAAACGGCAGCGTTCCTTCATCATTTTGACGGGACTGAAGAACAGATGCAGGTAGCGTTCTCTCTCGTCATCAGGGAAGAGCTTGCGTTTGACGGTGGTTCCGTGAATGTGATGCCCGGCAATGCTGCAGGCGCGGCGTGTTTCAAAGGTACCCCGGTGTTCATCGATGATGGCGCAAACAAGCGGCTTGCAACCCTTGACCATCATGACAAAACCGTAGTTCTTTTCATCCATGTAGCGGATGTTGGCTTTACAGAAATATCCGCGGTCAATGATGAAGCCGATGTTCTTGTATCCGTATCCGACAGCCTTATCGACCATGAATTTGAACTGGCTGACATCATTGATCGACCCCGGATAGAGCTCATAGAAGAGTGGGATCCGGTTGTTTTGGTCCATGGCAAGGCCGACATTAAAGATCGGCAGTCCGAGGTCAACCTTGGCCTTCCCGAACTCGACAAAATCAACATCCCCTGCCTGACAGTTCTTATTCGTGGAATCATAAGACACGTAGATGCGCGACTTATGATCACGATCCGTGTTCCAGTCATTAAGAAAACCAGCTATCTGTTCGTCCTTCACTGAGGACAGGAACTTGGACACTGTCGAATCGCTGTAAATGCGCATGCCCGGAGAGAACAGCGGATGGC
>NZ_WEHX01000135.1 GCF_009183815.1 Sutterella seckii
GTTTTCGCAAATTCAATTATAACACAAAACACCCATTTTTCATGCCTGTAAACTCTGAAATTTTCAGAATTTACAGGCATTTATTTTATGGAAGTCCCCAGAAGAAGAATTAAATAAATGTTCATCTCGATCACCACCAGCAAATAGCGCCTAAATGCAGCTACTCCCCGTCTAAACCTTCGAATTGGGCGGGGAGCAGTCACAGCATCCCTAAATCACAGGAAGATGTCCTTATACGCATAAAGCGCGGGGGAACCGCCCGTATGCACGAAGACGATGGAGCTTCCCGCTCTGAACATGCCTTTGCGCACGCAGTCGATTAGGCCAGCCATGGCCTTTCCGGAATAAACCGGATCAAGAAGGATGGCTTCGGTTTCCGCTGTCATTCTGACGGCCTCGCTCATGCCTTCAGTAAGCACAGAATAGCCTGGGCCAACGTATTCGTCCAAATTCAGGCAGAGATCATGGGGAATACGGGGAACTTCAAGAAAATCCGCCAGATCATCGGCCAGGGCCTGAACTTTGGGCACCTGCGCTTCATTGGAGCGGCTCACGTTGACGCCGTATACCGGGAAATTTGCATTGGCAGATTGAAAGCCTACAGCCAGACCGGCCTGAGTGCCGCAGCTGCCGCTGGGCGCAAAAACGGCGTCAATGCCGATCTGCTGTTCATATGCCTGGTTGAGGATTTCATTCGCGCACACTGCGTAGCCTGATGCGCCAAGGGCATTTGAGGCGCCTGCAGGAATGACGATCGGGTTCTTGTCCTTTTCCCTCAATTGAGAGGCTATGCGCTCCATGACGGCCTCATGGTTTTCGCCTTCCTTGACCAGCGTAATGCTGTCTGCGCCGAGAAGATGATAGAGAAGATTGTTGCCTGAAGCGTCTTTGCGATAGCTCCCGGGAACTCATTCCTGCAGAACGAGGTGGCACTCCATCCCTTCCTTCTTGGCCCAGGAAAGCGTCAGCCGGCAATGATTGGATTGCGGCGCGCCGCACGTGATGACTGCATCGATGTGGCTCATAACCGCCTGGGCCATGATGAAGTCAAGCTTGCGGGTCTTGTTGCCGCCTCCGGCTCCGGGGAGCAGGTCGTCGCGCTTCATGTAGATGCGCACTTTATTGCCGAGCGATTGGGTAAGGTGCGGCAGATATTCAAGGGGCGTAGGCGCCGTAACGTAACCGCGGCGCGCAAGTGTGGCAAGATGCATGGTTTATCTCCAATGGCATAGTGGTATACCAATATTATTCTACGAACGCTTTTTGACAGCAAAGTGCTGGGCAGGAGATTCTTAAAAGGTTCATTGAGAACCAGACAGCCGATTAGCCGCCTTTCATCTCAGCCCCATCCGAGGCGAGGACTCCTGGCGATTTTTGCTGAAGATAATTGAACGCGCAGGCGGCCATTACCGCTGCGGCATCCGGGAGAATTTCCTCATCCACGAGAAAGCAAGGGTCGTGCTGCGGCTGTCCGATGCCCCTTTCCGGCCGCTTCATGCCCATGAACCAGAGCGCAGAGGGCCTGCGAGATGAATATTCCCGGAAATCCTCACTTCCCGTCAGCATCTCAACGCTCCTGACGCGTTCGGTCCCGAGTACTTGAGCTGCAGACTCCCGTACGATCTGCACCATGTCGGCGTCATTTACAACTGCGGGTCCATTGATAAGAAGGCTGTACTCTGATCGGCATCGATGCGCATGAGCAGTCTCTGCCGCTACTTGTCCGAGTCTCTCTCCCATGAAGCGCACAACCTCTTCCTTAGCCGCTCGAATCGTGCCGGAAAGTTCGACTTCCTGAGGAACAATGTTGGTGGCTGTGCCGCCGTGGATGGTTCCGATGGTGATAAGCCGCGGCTCGAGAGGGCTCACTTCGCGTGATACTACCGTCTGGATGCCCTCAACGATCTGGCATTCGGCAGTTATCGGGTCCACCCCCAAATGCGGACTCGCGCCGTGGGTGCCCTTGCCGATGATTTTGAGATTGAAGCGCCCTGAAGCCATCATCGTCGGACCGGGCTTGACGAATGCAACGCCGCCGTCAAATACGCCCCAGACATGCATGCCGAAGAGAGCGTCCACATCATCGATTGCGCCGCTTCGAACCACGTATCCTGCTCCGGATAAGGGCTTCTCAAAAATTTTTGTGCGCGTTTCCTCGGCCGGCTGAAAAATGAATTTAATCCGGCCTTTGATTTCTTCCTCTCGAGCTTTGAGGAGCCTGGCAGCCGCAAGCAGCACGGCTGTATGAGCATCATGCCCGCAGGCATGCGAAACGCCTGGGTTTTGAGATGAATAATCCAGTCCTGTCTTTTCCTCAATCGGAAGAGCATCCATGTCCGCCCGAAGAGCAACACAGGGATGTCCTTCTCCAATGGATGCCTCGACGCCGGTTTTGAGCGGTCCGAATCCTGTTCGAACGTTTCCCAATCCCCATGCCCGAAGCTTCTCAGCGACAAAGGCTGTTGTTCGGACTTCCTGGAAGGAGAGTTCCGGATGCTGATGAATGTCGCGCCTCCATGCAGCAATTTCATTTCGCATCTGCCGCGCTTCTCTAAGAAGGTTTTCTGGGAGCGAATTTGATTTGCACATAGCTGTTCCTTCTTTTTATTCCTGATGCTTGAATAGCAAGTCAATTGAGCATGAGCGCATTGCCGATCATCATGACGAGCCATGCCCCGGCCATTGGGATTGCAGTGCGGCGGACGATGGCGACAGGCGATACGCCGGCGGCGGCGGCCACCACGATCGTTGCGCCGGCAACGGGCGAGATGCCGCGTGCAAGACCTGCCGTGAACTGCATTGAAGAAATCAGCTGCGTAACGCTTCCGCCTAGTCCGTCGGCGACGTCCGCAGCAATGAAACCGAGGCTCGTCAGAGCCCCTACGCCGCTGCCGGTAAGGAAGGTGACAACTGCGATAAGGCCCGAGAGAACTGCGGACATGCCCGTAACGCCGAAACCGCCCTGATTGGCGCCATGGAGAAGAAGCGCGACGAGACCGCAGAGCTTGATGCCGGTGGCGAAGACTTCTGCGGCGATGATGAGCGCGACGATAGTTGAGAAAAGCGATCCCATTCCCTTGATCATCGCCATGGCGTCGCCGAAGACCTTCTTGATGTCGCGGACTCGGATGAGCTCGACAACGATGCCGATGAGCCAGCTCAAAAAGAGCGCTGTGACGGTATTGAGCTGAATTGTTTCGAGTCCGAGCTTGGAAAAGACGCAGAGGAGCGCAATCGGCAGAACCGGCAGGAACGCATAGGATGCCGGACCGACCTTGAGGGCCTTGTCGGATGCGAAGACGGATTCTTCGTAGACGTCGTCGTTTCGGCGGTCGAAATAGCGCTGGACGACCATATTGAGGACCGCAATGACGATCATCATTGGAATGGCAATCGGGAGCTGGTATTCGACGAAGTAAATGATGGGCTCAATGCCGGCGATCTTGGCCGCATAGAGTGCGGTGCCCGTGCCCGGACCCATGCCGATCGTGCCTGAACAGAAAATGGCGGCGGCAGCGCCGGCGCGCGAGACGCCGAGCTTGAGGAGAATCGGATACATCGTCGTCAGAAGAAGCATTGCCATTCCGCCGTGGCTCGGTACAACCGGCACCATTGCCGCCCCGACGAGATAGCAGAGCCCGAGCACGATGTAGGGACTCCTCATCGCCTTAAGCGGAGAAATGCAGGCATTGACGAGCGCCCCGGACGCGCCGATGGTTTCCATATATTTTGCAAAGCCGCCGGCAACCATGATGATCATGCCGATCCCGGCGACCTACTTCACTGCGGCGAGCCGAATGATGTCGACCATGTCGAACCAGATGAAGCCGGTGGAGTTTGCGCCCTTGGGAAGTATTTGGTCAGCGCCGAAGGCAACTGCGATTCCGATCATCAAAAGACCGGCCGCGAAGAGACCGATGACGGTTGGATAGCGCTTAATGACCATCCAGCCGGCGATGACAGTAACGAGCACCGCTAGCAGAGACGCATAGAGCGACATGGCGGATTCTCCTGTATTACGAGAGCCCGTGCAGACTCGTCAGCCGTTCCGCAGAGGATCCGGGCGTCCCGATTGAGAACCATCGTCGCTTGTCAGGCGACTGAGGCAGCAGTTTCTTGCACTGGATGCAAAGTTGTTTTGTCTTCTGCGGGAATACCGCCTTAGGGCGCTCTGATGAGGATCTCTTCAACAACCTTCGACGGAAAGCGTTCCTTTAGTTTCGGCAGAATTTCCGTCTTCAGAACAGCGGCGAGAAGGACGACTGCCTCTTCAAAAAGGCATTAGATGTCATACTAACTTTCGCCACCCCTTCAACCTTTCATGGAGTGGCAAAACATGCGATATTCGCAGGAGTTCAAAGACAACGTCGTAGCGC
>NZ_WEHX01000136.1 GCF_009183815.1 Sutterella seckii
CCTGTTTTACGAATGAGAGTACCCTCTATGCACAGGCGGCCTGACCCCAAGCGCCACACAGCACCATCCGTCAACTATTAAATACCTTTGTTAATAAAAGACACGCACCTAAGAAAGCACAGGAGAGCGCCGCTAGAATTGAGCCACTATGACCAAACAGCTCATTCTTGCCTCGAGCTCCCGCTACCGCCGCGAGCTCCTCGACCGTCTCGGCCTTCCCTATCTTACTGAAAGCCCCGACATTGATGAATCGTCTCTTCCTGGAGAAACGCCCCGCGAAACCGCGCTTCGCCTCTCCGAAATGAAGGCCCGCGCCATCTGGGAGAAGCACCCCGGATCCGTCGTGATCGGGTCGGACCAGACGGCTAATCTTTTGGGCGAAAAGCTCGGCAAACCCCATACCCGCGAACGCGCGATCGAGCAGCTTTCCCGCATGCAGGGGAATACCGTTGTCTTCGCCACCGCCCTCTGCGTGATCGACGCCGAAGGGAATGCGAAGAAGCTCGAAAGCCTCACCACGATCCGCATGCGGAAGCTCTCCCGTGAAACGATCGAAGCCTATGTCGACCGCGAGAAGCCCTTCGACTGCGCGGGTTCGGCCAAGATCGAAAAGCTCGGCATTGCGCTCATGGCTTCCGTCGAATCCGACGACCCGACCTCTCTGATCGGGCTCCCGCTCATGAAGCTCACGACCCTCCTTGCTGAAGCCGGCATTGAGGTCCTACCCGGGATTCTTGAAGGCTGATCCGTCAGCTCGCGACTCCCCGGGAAGCCGTTCTTCTCCTTCGCTCAAAGGCGTATTTTCATGTCCGGAACGCTCTACCTCATTCCCTGTCCGATCAGCTCGAGTGCGCCAGCGGAAACCATTCCTCAGCGCACGCTCGAGGTCGCGCGGTCGCTCGACTACTTCCTCGTTGAAGCTGCCCGGACGGCCCGGGGGACATTGAAGAGCATGGGACATCCCCAGCCCATTTCGACTCTCACCATTGAGGAGATCGGGCACGATCCGGAGGCAGGGAAAATCGACGCCTGGCTCGCGCCCGTCGTTGAAGGAAGAAGCGCCGGGATTATTTCCGAGTCGGGTTGCCCCGGCATCGCCGACCCGGGAGCGCAGATTGTTCAGCGCGCGCACGAACTCGGAATCCGCATCGTGCCGCTCACGGGCCCGAGCTCGCTTCTTCTCACCCTCATGGCTTCTGGGCTTGACGGGCAGCGCTTCCGCTTCCTCGGGTACCTCCCGATTCATGAGGATGAGCGACGTGCCGCGATTCTTGCGGCTGAAGCCGCAAGCCGGGCGAGCGAAACGCAGCTCTGCATCGAAACGCCCTACCGAAACACGGCCTTCCTCGCCGGACTCATTGAGACGCTCTCTCCTACGACGCGCCTAACCGTAGCGCTCGACATTACGGGAGAAACCGAAAGCATCCGCACGAAGACAGTTGCCGAATGGAAGAAGGCAACGGAAGAGGAACGCACGCTCCCCAAAATCCCCTGCGTCTTTGCGTTTCTTGCTGAACCCGGAAGAAAACAGGCGCCCCGTTATGCGCCCAGGAACGCTGCCCGCAAAGGCATGGGGCAGAATCTCTCCCGCGGCAAGCCTCAGGGGGAAAAGCCCCTCAGAAAGAAGCGCCCGTCTTCAAACCGCTCCTGACGGTAACACAAGGATTAAGGCATGCAGGCACTCTGGCAAGAGCTTCTCGACTTCGCACAAACCCCCGCGGGACTTCTGATCCTCGCGGCGGCGGCCTTCGTGCTTGCGAGCTTTCTGATCACGGGACTCATCTTCTTTATTGCATCGCTCTTTAAGAAGAAGAGCCCGCTTGCTGTTCAGCCGTCAGAAGATGCGCTTCAGGAAAAAACGCCGGAAGAGACTTCCGGCTCTGCCGGGGATCCTCTTGAAAGCTTCGACCGCCGGTCGCTGAAGGCGCCGATCGCACTCGCGCGCCTGCGTGCCCAGGGCCCGGACATTACGGAAGCTGCTGAACCCATGATG
Organism: Sutterella seckii; assembly: GCF_009183815.1. Classification (GTDB taxonomy): domain Bacteria; phylum Pseudomonadota; class Gammaproteobacteria; order Burkholderiales; family Burkholderiaceae_F; genus Sutterella; species Sutterella seckii. The sequence goes on from NZ_WEHX01000136.1 coordinate 1,994, forward strand.
CCTGGAAGCGCCCCTGAACCTGCAGCTCCTGAAAGAGACTTGAAGACGGAAGAGAAGCCTCAGGCCGAGCCTGCAGTTGCATCGGCTCCGGCAGCGGAATCCGCTCCTGAACCTCCCCAGCCTGCCCCCTTTGCTTCCGCTCCGATAACGCCGAAGCTTCCGGATCCTTTCGGGAGAGCGAACTTCCTTCTCACGCTTCCCTTCGAAAGGCGCGTGGGACTTTCCTTGGCGCACGCGGATCTCTGCGGCGCCGACATCGAAGCCGTCTTCTTTGATCCGGAAGACGTATCCCGCTGGGACGATGTGACGCTTCGCCTGGTGCCGTTCCTTCCTCAGGGAAGCGGCAAGCTCCTGATTACCGAGTCCGACAGGGAAACCTTCTCCTCGGGCGACCTTTTTGCGCAGCCCGATGCCGTGATTGAACTCTCGTCCGGTCTCATTGCGCTCGAATACAAATCGAAGGGAGACCGGTCCGAGGATCCCCTGCGTTGGGCGGAAGCCATGCGCACGAAGGATATTCTGCAAACCGTCATCAACGCACTCGTTCTCTCTGCCGAAGCCGGGCGCCCGTCGGCACCGGTTCTTCGCACGAACAATGCGGTTTTCTTCATCCGTCCGTCCATGGATCTTCGGAAGGTTATTGAAACGAAGCTCGGGGATGCGAAGCAGTTTCTCTCGCTCTCGGCGAGCGGCAGCGGCGCAGCCGGCATCAGTGCGTCCGACTATGCCGAGCTTCTCACCCCCATCGTGGCGAAGCTTTTTCCGAGACCGATGCCATCCGGATCGCTCATCGGCATGAAGGCGCATGAGGAGATGCTGGCGCGTCGGTAAGATTATTTGAATGATTATCTTTTCCCTTTAATTTTAATTAAATTTAAAATAAATAATTTACTATTTTACAGGTTAAATTGAAAGCCGTAGCAGATTGCCAACATTGTCAAACTCGGGTTTATACTGCACATACTAATATAACGTTCTGTAAATATAGCCATTAAATTGCCGATTCTGGTATAATTGGAGGTCCTCATCTACCGGAGCCTCCTCATGCCTCGCGGCCGCCCCATCGTTACCCCTCTAACCCTCACTCCAGAACAAGTTGCCTCACTGACTCAGATCGCCAATTCACGCACGGCGGAGCATCGCCAAGTGCAACGCGCCCGAATTCTGCTAGGCGCGGCCAGCGGAAAGCCCCAAAAGGAGCTTGCAGAGGAAGCTAAGCTTTCAGTAAGCGCGGTCGCCCGTTTTCTGCGGAAGGCATTACAGATCGGTCCAATGATGGCCTTGGAGGATCTCAAGCGCAGCGGACGCCCGGCAACGATCAGTGATGATGCGCGTACTTGGGTACGTTCTCTGGCCTGCACACCGCCGAAGGATTTGCCGGATGGACCGATGCAAGCGCTTTGGTCGATGGAGACTCTTTCGGTCTACGTACGCAAGCATGCGGAGGAACGCCACTTTGGGGACTCTCTTGGAAAAGCCTCCAAGTCTACGATCTGGACAATTCTCGAAGAAGGAGAGATCAAGCCGCACCGTATCCGCTATTACCTGGAGAAAAAGGACCCTGATTTTGAAGCTAAAGCGCAGGAAGTCCTTCTTCTCTACAAGCGCGTAGAGATTGACCTTCGCTTCGTCGACACGCTTGAGGGGTCATCGCAACCGAACGGCACCGTCTATATTTCTTATGACGAGAAGCCGGGAATTCAATCTATTGGGAACATTCATTCTGATCGGTCGCCGCAACCCGGGAAGGGTTTCACGCGTCGTGACTACGAATATCGCCGCCACGGAACGCTTTCTCTGCTTGCCGGCATCGATCTGATCACGGGCAAAGTACACAGTCTGATCCGAGAACGTCACAAGAGCTCAGACTTTGTCGACTTCCTCAAAATGATTGATGAAACGTATGCCAAAGAATGCAAGATCTTCATTGTGTTGGATAATCATTCGATCCACACGTCGAAAGAGACGCGCGCTTACCTTGACACGAGGAAAGGCCGCTTTCAGTTCATCTTCACACCGAAGCATGCATCGTGGCTCAATCTCATTGAGGCCTTCTTCAGTAAGATGGCACGCCAAAGCTTGCGCGGTCTTCGTGTCAATTCGAAGGAGGAGCTGAGAGATCACATTGCAAAGTGGATCGAAGAAACCAACGTAGACCCCGTACCTTTCCGTTGGCGATGGAAACCTGACGAGGTCCACGAGTTAATTAATAGCCTTATTTAGCAAACGTTATGCTACTGTTGTTCGCCCGCAATCGGGTAGGAGGCATGGGATTAGTTCCCATGCCGTCCTCCCACACCACCGTACGTACGGTTCCGTATACGGCGGTTCCTAGTATCAAGGCTTAA
>NZ_WEHX01000137.1 GCF_009183815.1 Sutterella seckii
ATCCGCCGAAGGCGGAGAGGGCAAAGCCCTCACTGAGCTCAGACTACAACCTACTTTTTAAGAACAAAATCGGCGAAAGCTCACTTGACATTCACCGGATTGTTTCTCAGGACATCTTCCTCTTTGACGATACGATTCGGGCCAATATCGCCTACGGGCTGCCGAATGCCACGGAGGAAGACATCGCACGCGCTGTAAAGGCTGCTGCGCTCGACGAATTCGTGTCGACGCTGCCCGAAGGGCTTGACACGCGGGTGGGCGAGGGCGGTTCGCTGCTGTCGGGCGGACAGAAGCAGCGTGTTTCCATCGCAAGAGCCGTTCTGAAGAACGCGCCCATCCTGATCCTTGACGAGGCGACAAGTGCGCTCGACAGCAAGAACGAAGCACTTGTCAAGGAAGCGCTCGACCGATTGACGAGAGGGCGCACCTGCATCACCGTCGCGCATCGCTTCTCGACGATCGAGGACGTCGACCGCATCGTTGCGATGCAAAAAGGCGAAATCGTGGAAGAGGGCACCAAAGCGGTCCTTCTTGAGAAAAATGGTCTTTACGCCAAGCTCTTCCGTCTGCAGTCGCAGGATCGGCAGACAGCGCAAATCGAAGGAGTCTGAAATGCATCGATCCTTCCGACTATCAATCTATGCGGGTTTGACGGTGCTCACCCTTGCGGTTCTTTCCGCAGGAGGCGCATATGCAGAAGATTCGTCCGATAAGTCTGCCGACGAGTGGCGAGCTCCGATCCTGACGGGCGTCAATCCCGAGAAGCGCGACTACTACGAGGAACTCGGTCGAAAATCTGACAAGATACTTGACGACCGCTCCTTTGTTGAGAAGTGGCGCCGTCCGGGCGCTCTTCAAACGCCGAAGCAGGCTGAAGCAGCGCTTGAAGAGGCCGACAAGGCGCTCGACCTTGTTGATCGCGCCGTAAAAAACAAGACGGCCGCCTGCTATTACACGTTCCTTGTGAATTATTGCATCGGGGAAGCGAAGGAAAAATCGTACGAGCGGCAGCGCGAGATACGCGGCGTGATGGTGGACGCTCGAACGATCCTTCACAAAGTGAAGACGCAGGAGAACGCCCGCAAGAAAGAGGAGCGCCTTGCCAAGCCCCTGCCGCAACCGGTTGACATTGCGCCGAAAACCGTTAAGCCGGTCCCAAGCGAACCGCCCGTAAAGCTTAAGCCGAAGGAAGTGCAGCCGGCCTCGCTTCCCGGCGACTACTCGCCTAAGGAAGTGAAGGAGCCATCAAAGCCGACCGGTTGGGAGGCCAAGACCGTTGGCGAACCTTCCGAGCCTTCCGGCTTCAAGGCACCGTCAGCAAAAGAGCCGAGCATGCCGTCGGGAATGAGTATGCCTGGGAGCTGGGCTAACAGTGATGGCGCCGGAGCTTCGACGCAGGCGAAGCAGCCGACTCGGGAGGAGCTCGAGCAGGGTAACCTCAAAGCGCTTGCAGAGAAGGAGGCTGAGGCGGCAGAGCGCCAAAGACAAGCCGAAGAGAAGGCAAAAGCACGAAAAGCCAAACGCGAGGCGCGCAACAAACGCTTCAAGGAAGACCAGGAAAAGCGGCGCGCTGCACAGCTTGAATATGAAAAGCAGCAGAAGGAAGGTAAGAAGTCGGGGCTTTTTGACTATTTTTGATCAAAAGATGAGATCGGCGTAGACATACAGGATGACCTACGCCGCAGACGAACCCCTCCCAGTCATTCGAAAGGGCATTAGCGTTTCTCGCGGAACCACGCAATGTCCTGCGTCACTCGGAGGGTTTTTTCGATTTTCAGAATGAATGTCTCATGCCGAGTGCAAATTCGACTGCATTCGGATCACATAGCCGCCGCAGGAAGCCCGTGATTTAAATCATCGGGAGGAATGCGGCTATCCATTGCCCTCGGCCGAGAAGAGGATCAAAGATCATGTCTGATGCTCGCTTTTTGCTCTGCATTAGAGAAATTCGAGAAAACGAAGAACGCATCGCGGAGCATCGCTAGACTTTGCGCATGTCTGCCAAATCCACCACGCCGTCTTTTGTGCTTGAGCTTGCGCTCCGAGTCGACAGCCTCGACGATCGGATACTTTGGCGCAAGCTTGAGTTCGGCCGTCAGCTTTACAACGCGACGCTCAACACTGCGTTCGGTCTTGCCGCACAGATGAAGCAGACGAAGGCGTGGCGTGAAACGGCCGCAATGCCGAAGGCGAGCGACCGCAACGCCCGGTTTCGAGAAATTCGCAAAATCTGGCGGCTGACCGAATACGGCTTCCACGAGATCATCAAGGAACATCGTGAGGCTTCCGGCAGAAAGGCCGAGATCGGCATCAACGAAGCGCAGAAGCTTGCTACGGCATGCTTTCGGGCTGTCGAGCGTTGGCTCCTGCACCTCGGCGGACGTCCGCGCTTCAAGAGTGCCCGGCGCGGTCTTCATTCGCTCGAAGGCAAGACCAACAAGACGGGGCTCAAATGGAAGGCGGACGAATGGTGCCTCGACTGGTGCGGCAGAAAGTACCGCGCTCTGCAGAATCAGCGTGACGACTACATCCGGGAGGCGCTTGCCGATCCGACAGATCCGGCGAAGCAAAAGCGCGTCAAGTACGTGCGTCTGCTTCATCGGCGCATCGAGGGTCGTCGCCGATGGTTCATTCAGTTGGTGCTCGAAGGACTGCCGCCCGTGAAGCGCATCCCGGCGCCGAAGTCCATCGAGATGTCGATCGATCCCGGCATCTCGACCATGACGTGCCTGTCGACCGACGGCTTTGCGGAGAAGTTCGCGCTGGCATCCAAGTGCGCGTGGCACCGGAAGGAAGTGCGACGGCTGCAGCGAAAGTTGGATCGTTCTCTTCGCGCGACGAATCCGCAGAACTTCAACGACGACGGCACCGTCAAGCCGGGTCCGAAAGCGTGGAAGTTCTCGAAGCGTTATGAAGCGCTTTGCGGCGAGCTTGCCGAGATGCACCGCCGTGCGGCGGCAACAAGAGTCAATGAACACAACGAAACGATCGGGCTTCTGCTATCACACGCCGGTACGTTTCGAGTTGAAAGCAACAATTTCAAGGCCTTCCAGAAGGGCCGATACGGTCGTTCGCAGGGGCTGCACGCTCCGGGACAATTCATCGAGATGCTCCAGCGCAAGGCTGAAAGCGCCGGTTCTCGAGTGATCAAGATGGATGCCCGAAAGCTCAAGCCGAGTCAGCACGATCCGCTGACGGGCGAAGACCGAAAAAAGGAACTCTGGGAGAGACGGCATCGGCTCGGGAGCACGAATGAGTACATCGACCGGGATTTCCTGGCGTGTCTCAACCTGCTCTACGCCGATGCTGAAAAACAAAGCCGCGACCCGCAGGCCCTCCGAGCAGGGCTTGACGCAGTGAAGCCATTGCTGCGGAACGCAGGGATCGTTGTAGAAGGCAAACCGCGAAGGGAGCTCACGGAGCGCGAGTTCCGGAAGTTCCTGCGCCGAGGCTGTGCGCCTCGATCCGTCGGAGCGGTGCGTTCGAAGAGTTGTCGTAATGCGAGTGACGTCAGATCGGCCGAGGACAAAACCGGAGCCGGCCTGAAAAGCCTGCAGTGTTCGAAACCCCGTCAATTCATTGATCGGGTGGCTTAGCCCATGACTTCAGACGATACTTTGCATCGGAACTTCTCGACAAAAGCGTTGACATCAACACTGTACGTATCGCAATGGGCCATAGCGACATCCGAACAACGATGCTTTACGACAAACGTGATGAATTGGAACGACTGAAGCGTATTTCATCGATAACGATGCTTTGACTGTGCTTGTGGCACGAAATTTTTAATCAAGGGCGAAACGTAACTTTGACACAAAATTCAAGAAGTAATTAGCGATATAAATCGAACGCTGATGCGAATATAAAAAATTCGCGGATTTCGTTGAAACTTAGCCTTCTTCAAATGATTTAACTGTATTCGTAATTACTTCTAAAGTTATTTTAAATGGCTATTTGCCATATAAATATCATTGCTTATCTAATATTTAAAATAATCTTTTTTTAATTTCTAGATAATAATTAACAAATTCATTGAATGAAAAAGATTCTCTTTTTGTTGAAATGAGGATTTCAACAAGATGAAAACGGTTCTCAACGCGGCGGTGACGGCGGCGCTTGCCGTCCTCGTCTCGCAGAGCGCGGTTGCGGCCGATGCGG
>NZ_WEHX01000138.1 GCF_009183815.1 Sutterella seckii
GGCGGCGAAGCTCGAGCTGGGCTTCAGGAGTGGCCTTGCGGCCGTCGAGGGTTGTGGTGGTTTTATCTTCATAACTCATTTATCAATTATAACATAACCATAGCCGCTTGTCAATTATTTTGTGCCTATGTTAATAAAGCAACCCAGCAGGACCAACTGCTTTCTCAAGCATCCTCATGGAAAGACGCTTGAGAAAGGTACCGACCGACTGCGAGGACGGTCGGTACCGTGTGACCCGACGACCAATCGGGTCACGTCCTCTGCTTCACATTAGAAGTTGAAGCGGACATTGGCGGAGATGCCGTGCGACGTGATGTCGCCGTCATAGGCACCCGTGTAGGAGAGACCCATGGTCGTCATCTTGCCGACCTGAGCTTCCACACCGAGACCGACGGAGGCCATGTCGCCGAGTTCACCGCCCTTCAGACGAGCCACGCCGGAGCCGGCGAGGGCCATCGAAGCTTCGGCTTCCGTGTCGCCGAAGAAGTGGTTCCAAGCCACGTCACCCTTGAGCGCAACCTTGGTTTCGCCCATCGTGAACGGGATGGCACCGCGAACGCCAAGCGTCGTCACCTGGACATCCTGATCTTCGGTTGTGGTCGAAAAGGCCATCGTGCCGACCTGTTCGTTGAAGCCGTCGGATTCAGCGTGGATCCAGCTCAGGCCGAAGTACGGCTCGATGCTGTAGGCATCCGTGTTGAGACCCGTGTAGGCAGCTTCGGCGAAGATCTGCGTGATGTCCGTGTCGCCCGAGAAGGCATTCATGCCAAGCTGGGAGCCAACCTGCAGAGCGCGGGTGGCATCAGCCGACTGATGGCTGTAGACGAAGCCATAGGTGGCGTTGACCACATCACTGAAGTTCGTGACGCCATAAGCACCGAAGTGGATGTCGTCGCTTTCAACCTTGTTGTCGCCCGCCTTGTTGTCGGTAGAACCGGCACCAAAGAAGAGACCGAGCTTCGTGGCGGAGCAGACGTCAACTTCAGCACCGAAGAGGCCGGCGTAGAAGTCGCTGTCCATGTCGGACTGGCCGTAATCAAGCGCAGACCAGCTGCCGACACCCGTCGCCCAGAGGCGAGCCGTACCGTCGGCCATTTCGACCTTGCGGCCTTCACCGATGCCCGTGGCCTGATCCTTGATGGCGCGAGAGAGCGTCATGCCATTCACGATGCCCGCATTGCGCGTATTGAGGATGAAGTCGTCGCCCAGAGAGTTGTAGGTCTTGGCAACGTCACCCTTCGAAGCGCCGATGAGAGCGTCGTAGAGCGCACCGCCCGCAGCGCCTTCAAGCGCGCCGGCAATGGCCTGGCCGTTGGCGTTCTGAGCATAGGTGGCGAAGCTCTTCGTTTCGTCGCGGGAGAGCGTGCCGGTAAGCTTGTTGCCGTCGACCTTGAGTTCGGTCTTGAAGAAGGCATAGTCGGGGTTGGCGACGGCAAGATCATCACCGGTTACGCCGGTCGTGGTCACGGTACCCGTCTGTTCCTTACCTGCATAGGCTTCCTTGAGGACGTCAACATCCTCGGAGCCAACCGTGAAGCCGGCACCTTCCTTGAACTCAAGCGTGCCCATCGTCACGTCCTGACCAGCCGTGATCTGGAACGTGCCGCCTTCGTTCACAACAACGTCGACGGAGTGCGTACCTTCACCGCGTTCGATTTCACCCTTCATGGTGAACTGGTCGTTGTACGTTTCAAGGATACCGAAGGTGCCGCCGTTCACGACGACCTTGCCGTTGGCCTTGCCATCATCACCCGAGACACCGAAGGAGTTGGAGTAGCCAAGGAGCTTGCCGCCCTCAACCGTGGTACCGCCACGATAGGTGTTGCTGCCCGTCATGATGAGGGTACCTTCGCCGCGCTTGATGAGAGAACCGTCATAGAGCTTGCCGTCGATCTTGGCTTGGATCGTGTCAAGACGCTTCTGGAAGTATTCCTTGCGCCAAGCGATGGCCTCTTCTTCAGTCATCTTTTCCAGCGCGTCATCGATGCCAACAAGATCCTCGTTGGTATCCGTCAGCATTTCGCCAAGCAAAGCCTTTTCGTCTTCAGAAAGACCGGTCATCGCCAACGTCGGATTCTTCATCCACTTTTCCGCAGCGGCCTTCCAGGCAAGATCCTCGCGCTCTCTCTGATCCAAGGCGATTTGAGTGATCTTGTTGCTCCAAACGTCCAGACTTCCGGCGCTCATGTCGTAGTCGAAGGAACCGAGAAGCTGCCCCGGACCATACATGCCGGCCTCAAGGTCGGGAAGGCCCCAACCCATGCGTTCGTCAACTTCACCCGGTGCGGCTGTCCAACTGTCAAAATCGGTTCCGTCGGGATTTTTGTGAGTGGCCGTCGTGAACATGACGTCACGCACCTGAATGGCCGACATTTGGTCATAGCGCGACATCAGTACGCCCATTGCGCCGCTGACGTGAGGTGCAGCCATGGACGTGCCGCCCCAGGTTGCATAATAGGAAGAACCGAGCTCGACGCCCTCGGGTACAGGATTGCCGCCATTGTTTTGACCGGGAACCAAATAGGAACCATCCACAACGGCAGAGGAGTAAATGGCATTACCCGGTCCAACGACCGTCCACCACTTGGCATTACCGGCTTCGTTGAAGTTTTTGACGAGATCGTACTTGGCCGTTTCACCCTCGCCGGAGAGCTTCTTGAGGCCGGCGACGGCAATCCAGTGCTTTTCTGCTTCCGGGTTGAAATAGGGATAGAGCGCACGATAGTACGGATTCTTCATGTCGCGGTTGCCCGTCGTCATGACCTGGACGACGTTCGTACCCTTGACAGCATCGTAAGCCGCATCAACAAACGAGGGATTTTCGCCGTAAATCTTCTTGAACAAGAAGTATTCGTATTCTGTCTGCCCCGTCGTGTTGACTTCCATCATGGTGCCGATGTTAAAGCCGTCCGCTCCTTGCTTGGAAGAACTAGTAGCGTTTACACGGGTATTGGTACCGAAACTATTGTTGATGACGCCGCCGCGCTTTTCACCATTTTGAGCAACGATGTCTTGAGCCAGCTGTCCCCAACCGTTGAGGAAGAACTGGTAATCCAAGAACGGACCATAATTCGAATCGTCCGTGCCGCCGGTATTGCCGACATGAATATCGGAACCCCAGGCAACGCCATGGAATTCGGAACCATCGCGATTTGCACCGACGGTACCGGTCACGTGCGTGCCGTGCGAATCGTTCATATTCAGAACCCAGTCACCCGTGACGTCATAATCCTGACCGGCTTCGTACTTGCCGTCAAACTGGCTACCGGCACCCTGCGGATAACGATTGCCCGTGGAGCCGTACTGACCCTGGTTGTGAGACGCATGGAAACGATCCCCGGCAAGTTCAGAATGCTTCTGAAGAAGCGCACCGGAGTCCATCACGCCGACGGCAACACCCTGACCGTGGTAGCCAAGCGCATAAGCCGAGGAGGCTTTCATGGCCGTTAGACCCCAGTCCTTCTTGTACTCAGCAGTTTCCCAAGACTTCTTGGCTGCATCGAGCTGATTCGAACTGTTGGCAACAAAGCCGGGATCCTGGCTTCCAGCCTTCGGTGCCATATAGGCTGCCGATGCCGCACCGGCACCGAGCATGAGAGCTGCGACAGCCAGCGCTACAACGCTCTTGGCGGCCTTGGTCTTGCTCGCATGCTTTTCGTCGGTAACGACATACTCCTGATGAGCCACGCTCCACTTGGTCTTGAAAACGCGATTCATGACAAATTCTCCAAATTGGTTGATTGGTCCTGCCTCTCCCGAATTGCCGAGAAAGTGCAACTGCCAGACTACCCAGCCCCCCCCGACATTGATCTAGATCAAACTTAATAGTGGATTCGGGTTTTTACCGCGTTCGTGTTTGCAACTAACTTATGTAACTTTTGTAAATCAGCTTGCAATAACAGAGTGTGCGAGTGGCGAAATCAAAATGGCGTCGGTTTTAGATGACATATGGTTACAACCGACTCCTTCGTGAATTTCCAGAAATCCGGTAACAGCACCCCTTGAAGCTGCATGACGATAAGGGGAATATTTTCACAGAGGCTTGCTGGATTTCTTCTCCTGGGC
>NZ_WEHX01000139.1 GCF_009183815.1 Sutterella seckii
CGAGGTCACCTGTTGATGGTGTTCTGCAGTACGATCGTACTCAGGCACTTACAGCAACTGTTGCGCAGCTCTCCTTATAGCCTCGACGACTTCTTGACTGTCATGCGAAACCAGAAAGCCAAGATTTATGAGGATCTCGTGGTGCCCATGGAAGCCACCAAGAAGCAGAATGACTTCTACAAACTTGCTCGGATCAAATCGAGCGTCAGCTTGCCGCGTCAGTCTGTTAACTGACCTGGATGCAGTTCTTCACTCACGAAACGCTTACGGGATCTGTAGCCCTAAAAACGACCCGTGAACTCAGGATCATTTCGCGAACGGCCGCCCGGAATTTGTCGGGCGCAACTGGCTTTTCGCAGAAGTCGTGCGCACCGCGCTTGAGGGCCGCTACCGCCATCGGAATGTCGCCGTGGCCGGAAATGAAGAGAATCGGGAGGTCGATCCCGCGCCGCGTCATCTCTTCCTGGAGCTCCAGTCCGCTCATGCCCGGCATGCGGACGTCGAGCACCACGCAGCCCGGATGGCGCATGTCGTCGTGCTCGAGAAAGTCTTCTGCGCTCTCGTAGACGACGGTCTGAATGCCGGCGACCCGCAGCGTGAAGGATTCGGAATTGCGCACGGTCTCCTCATCGTCGACGATTCGGGCGAGCGGGCAGTAGAAGTCGGGGGAGGGAAATGTCGGCATGTCAATTGTCTGCGTCAGACTTCTCTTCGGCAGCAGGAATGGAAAGGGAGGCGATGAGGCCGTGGGCAGGGCGCGGCGGAAGCCGAGCCTCGCGGTGTGTCTCTCCGCGATGACGCGGCAGAGGGAAAGCCCGAGGCCGAGGCCTTCAAGCTTGTCGCTCGAAACCGGGTGCGAGAGGTCGCGAAGCGTCTCGTCGGGGATCTCAGGACCATTGTCCTCAACCTCGAGCCGCCAGAAGCCGCTATCTCTAAGGATTCTCACGTCGATGCGCTTTTCCTCGTCGGGGGCGTTCCGCTCCACGGCCTGGAGCGCGTTTCTGAGGAAGTTGACGATGAGAAGCTCAATTTCAAGCGGGTCGCAGCAAAGCGGCGCATCGTCCGGAAGCGTGATGCTGTGAATTGCATGCTCGCATTCGCTTCCGACAATGAAGGTGTCGATCGCAAGATTGGTGATTTCCGAGAGATTGCATCTCACATGCTCGCCGGCGCGCTTCTTCGCGTAATTTCTCACGCGGGTCACGATGTCTGAAACGCGCGTCGCCTGCCGGATGATTTCGTCGGTGGCTTCGGTCAGAATGGGGTCCGCCTTTGCGCGGTCGCCGAGATAGACGCGAAGCCCGTCGGCGTAGTTGATGAGGGACGCCACGGGCTGACGGAGTTCATGCGAAATCATGCTTGAAAGCTCGGATACCATCCCGGCGCGCTCCAGCTGGGAAAGCCGCTCGCGCGCCGACTTTTCCTTGCGTTCGAGGCGGATCTTTTCGCCGAGCGCATCGTTGAGGCTCTTCGTTCGCTCCTGCACCGTGCGCGAAACCACATAGCTGTAGGTGAAGGCGCCGGCGAGAACGAGAAAGCCGATCAAAAGCGCGAATTTGTAGCGGGTCACCGTCTGCGTGACGCCGAGCCGCGATGCGGCGGTCGGCACGAAGGAGAAGCGCTGGAGCACCCGGCGGACGGACCGGAGGTCCGTCGAGAGCGTCCATTTCCAGCCCGAGGCGCTTCCGTATGCTTCGAACCCGGGAGCGGAAGGAAATTTAAGACCGTAGAGCACTTCCGCGGCGCGCTCCTTGATCTGTCCGTCAACCGCGGTTCTCGCGCCCGCGACGATGCCGGGATAGAGCTGCGTCGATCTCACGCACCGGAAGCCGTCCGTCTGCGGCTTTTCGCTCACGACGCGGAATTCGTCCGGACGGATTTGCCCGGAAGCGAGAAGCATCTCGTACCTGCAGGCTTCAAGGATGGCCGTTTCCACCCGGGCGCTTCGAAGGAGCTCAATCGCGGCGAGTGCGGATTCGCCCGTAAAGATGGTTTTGCCGAAGAAGACTTCCGGGTAGGGCGTGACGTTCGCGACCTCGAGGAGCGCCGCTGCCCAGCCGTTGAAGGATTCGGGGCTTTCCGCGGCTACGCGCGCCGAGCGCAGACTGAAGAGGCTCGAGTGCTCCCGGTCGTCGGCGCGGACAAGAAAGACAGCACCTGCGGCGGCGCTCGGCGCTGATGCATAGGGGGGGCTTCAGCGCAGCAATGAGGTCTGCTCCGCCGAGATCGGCCACATAGGCATGAAAGCCCGCCGAGAGCATGTACATGTCTATTTTGCGGTCGAGCACGGCTTTCTGGAGCTCGAGCTCGCCGAGCGCCGAAAGCTCAATCCGCAGACCGGGGAGCGCTTTCCGGAGCGCTTCCGCCGATTCTTTGAGTACCTCGGTCTGCTGCGGATTGTCGGGATCATCGATGATGCCGAGCCGGAGAGTCGCCGCAGGTTCTGCTCCCGGGGCAGCGGCCGCCGGCGCGGGGAGCTCGGTCGTCAAAGCCGCAGCGACGACCGTGAGTGAGAGAAAGACCCAGAGGAATGCTCGAATGCCCGGCATGGAAAAGCGTCAGAGGAAAAAAAGGAAAAGTCCGCATCTGAGGAAAAGTGTGCCTCAGATGCGGACGGCTGTGGAATCAGCAAAAACCGCCAGGAGCCCTCGCCCCGGATGGGGCGGGGAGGAATGGTGGCTAATCGGTTGTCTGATTCTCAATGTACTTTTTAAGTCCCTCCAGGGAGGCGCCGCCTACGGAACAGGCGAAATAACTGCGCGACCAGAAGAGCCCTGTTTTGCCGCCTTCAAGAATCCCTGGATATTCCTCGCGTATCTTTCGAGACGAACGAGTTTTAAAGCGGTTCACCATCTCGCTGATGCTCACCTTCGGAGGGTAGCTCACGAGCAGGTGCACGTGATCCGCCTCCCCATTGGCCTCCAGAAGGTCGCAGCCTAAATCTTCGGCCGCGATTTTTAGGGCAGCAAGCACGCTTTCCAGGACTTCCGGCCTCATCACTTTGCGCCGGTATTTCGTTGTGAAGATCAAATGCACATGGAGCTTCGTCACGCTGTGACGCGCTCTTTCATAGTCGTCGAACATCGGAATTCTCCTTGACCGCCATATCTTAATTATGATAATATCATAATATTATTCAATAAGAAATTACATTGACCGCCACATGCTCCACACCGCGAAATTCCGCATTTACCCGACTGCCGCACAAGAGACGTTTCTCTGGGCGCAGTGGGGTGCTGTCCGCAAGTGCTGGAACATGGCGCTCTTTCTGAAGAAGCATTACTACCGCACGCGGGGTGTTTCACTCGACCTCATCCACGAGATCAAGCCGCTCATCGCCAGAGCCAAGAAGTCGAAGAAATACGCATGGCTCAGGGAATACGATTCCATGGCGCTTCAGGAATCGGTGCGGAATCTCAACAAGAGCTACCGCGCTTTCTTTGAGGGCAAAGCGGGCTTCCCGCACTACAAATCCCGCAGAGGGCCGCAGTCAAGCTATCACTGCACCAACGTCTCCGTCGGTCCTAACTACGTGCGCGTGCCGAAGATGGAGCCGATCAAGGCCAGAATTCATCGCGAGGTCGTCGGCAAGGTGAAGAGCATCACGCTTGAAGTCGATACAGCCGGCGACTATTACGCCGCCGTGCTCTGGGAGGATGGCCTTGCTGAAAAGGAACCTCTGAAGGAAATCTATGAGGATCAGGTCACCGGCATTGATGTCGGCATCAAGGATCTCCTCACGGAATCAAATGGTCATAAGGAAGCAAATCCGAAGCATCTGAAACGCGCCCGCAAGGTGCTGCGCCGCAGAAGCCGGCAGTTTTCAAGAACACAGAAGGGCAGCCGCCGGCGCGAGAAGGCGCGCCGCAGGCTCGCACGCGCGCATAAGCGCGTGGCGAATGCCCGCAACGACAACCTTCACAAGGTCTCTT
>NZ_WEHX01000013.1 GCF_009183815.1 Sutterella seckii
GGGTCGAGCCGCCCGGAACGAGCACCACCGCACGGTCGTGCTGGCTCGCGAGCGCCATCATCGTGGCCGGGAGCCCCTTGTCGCAGGTGGCGACGCCGATCACGGCCTTCGTGTTCGGGAGCGACCGGATCAGGCGGCGCATCACCATGCTCGCGTCGTTGCGGTAGGGGAGCGAGTCGAACATGCCGAGCGTGCCCTGGGTGCGTCCGTCGCAGGGGTCGGAGACATAGACCGCGTAAGGCAATGCTTTGCCGGCATGGATTTCCTCGGCCGCAGCGCGCAGCTGCACGTCGAGCTCATAGTGGCCCTGGTGGAGGGCGAGCGCGATGGGCTTGCCGTCAGCGCCGCGGATGCCGCCCAGCGTGCTTACGAGGAGCACTTCGTCGCGGTCGAGCTCGTCCGGGTTCCAGCCGATGCCCGCATTCATCGTCATGCCGAAAAGGTCGCCGCTCGGGCGGTTGATGAGCATGGCGGGCGTGAGCGGGAGCTCCCCCCGGGGGCCGGCCGCGTGCGTGCGGATGTGATAGATGTCCTGATTCTCTTCGTCGTAGAAGTCAGACATTGCGGATCTCCTTTGATTCTTTGGCGAACGGGTCTTTTGGTCTTAAGGCGTATCGCTGGGTCTCAACTGCGTCAGATAACGCCCTTCGCGGCGAGGAAGGCCTTCACGGCTTCCTTCGTTTCTTCCGTGAGCGGACGCACGGGCGGGAGCGAATAGGTATTCATTTCAACGCCCGTTGCGAGCACCGTCGCGTACTTGATGACCGACATGAAGGGCACCTCGAGGCCGTAGAGGGCCGGGAGCTGAACGAGCTTCTTATCGAGCTCAACAGCCTTCTGGTAGTCGCCCTTCTTAAAGGCCTCGTAGATCCCGACGGAAAGTTCCGGCGCGAAGTTCATGCTCGCCGTGATGGAGCCGTCGCCGCCGAGTTCCAGCGTATTGAGGAGATGGTCGTCGTAGCCCGCAAGGACCGAGAATTCCGGACGGATGGGCTTGATCGTGCTGATCATCGCGCGGATGTGGCCCACGTTGTCGATCGTTTCCTTGATGCCGACGATGTTGGGATTGGCGAGCACGAGGCGCTTCACAACCTCGGCATTGAGATCCTGGCCCGTGAGATCGGGGAAGTTGTAGATGAGAACCGGAAGCTTCACGGCCGAGCAGATGGCGTGGTAGTAGGCGTCGAGGTTGACGGCCGAGACCTTCCAGTAATAGGGATTGATGACGACGATGCCGTCGGCGCCGATTTTTTCGGCGTGCTTCGCAA
The DNA here is from genome assembly GCF_009183815.1 of Sutterella seckii. Classification (GTDB taxonomy): domain Bacteria; phylum Pseudomonadota; class Gammaproteobacteria; order Burkholderiales; family Burkholderiaceae_F; genus Sutterella; species Sutterella seckii. Next base: position 1,269 of record NZ_WEHX01000013.1, read on the forward strand.
GCTCAACGGCTTCGCGCGTATTGGGAGAACCCACGCCGATCAGAACCGGAACGCGGCCCGCGGCGGCGGCGACGCCCGCCTCGGCCATTTCCATGCGCTCTTCCTTGGACATCTGACTGAATTCGCCGCCCGTGCCGAGATAGAAGAGCCCGTGCACGCCGTGCTCGATCAGATAGTCGGCGAGGCGCTTCGCAGCCTCGCGGTCGACCTTGCCGTCCTGAGTGAAGGTGCTCGAAACCGGCGGAATGCAGCCGCAGAATCTCTTCATGATGTGTTTCTCCTGAGGGTTTGCGTGTCTGATGTATCGGGAGTGAGCGGTCAGGATTCCGAGGTAAGGAGGACCGGAGCCGATCCCCCGTATCCCAAGCCGCGGGAAATCTGAAGGGAACAGTCCGAGAGCATTCTGAGATAGCCCTCAATGCGTTCGGACGTGAAGGTTGTCGGGTCCGCCGAAAGCGACACCGCATAGTTGACGCGGCCGGCAAGATCGAAGACCGGCGTGCTGATGCATACCGCAAGAGGAGCGGATTCCTCCGCGTCGAGGCCCCATCCGCGACGGCGCGTGAGCTTCAGCTCCTCGATGAACATGCTGCGGTCGGTAATCGTTTTCGGCGTGTACTGTGCAAGCTCGAGCTGATCGAGGTAGAGCCGCAGCTCCCCGTCGGTCTTCCAGGCGAGAAGGGCTTTGCCGAGCGCCGTCGAATGGAAGTCGAGCTTTTTGCCGACCCAGCTTCTTTCGGTCGGCTTTGAAAGCGGGCTCTCCACCTTGTCGAGGTAGAGCGCATGAAAGTCTTCAATGGTTCCGAGGTGGCAGATGAGCCCCGACTTCATCGCAAGCTCCTGCATGGGGCGCTTCGTGATTTCAAAGAGGCTCCGTCTGTGGAGCGACTGGCAGCCGAGCTCGTAGACCTTGATGCCGAGCTGATACTGGCGGGCATCGTTCTTGATGAGAAGCCCGCACCCGACCATGGTGTCGAGAATGTTGAGGAGGCTGCTTTTCGGGAGGTCGAAATCCTTCTGGAGCTGAGTAAAGCTCGCCGCGCCCACATGCGCGATGTGGGTGAGGATCTTGTCAGCTCGCAGTAGAGAGATGCAGCCTTTGCCGGCCATGACCTGCTCCTATCGGAAAACCAGTGAAACCTATTCTGAAGGAGTAGTCATTCAGAGAGAAGAAGTGGTTCAACATGTTGAACCAAATTTATACTCTCCGGGAAGCAGAAAATTTTTCTTGTTTACAGTTGATTTGGTAATGCGGAAATTTTGCTCCTGCAAGCCGCATCACCTTCCGGCCGCACGCCTGCCGCGCTCAAGGCTGATGGGCATGAGGGCTGCAATCGAGAGGAGAAAGAAGACGCCCGTCACGAGGATCGCAAGGCGATGGTCGTTCCCGGTGATCCAGGTAACGCTTCCGTAGGCAAGCGGGCCCACGATCGCGGCCACCCAGAGCGACATGTTCCAGAAGCTGAAGAATTCAGCCGACCGGCTTTCGGGCGAAAGGAGCGCCACCATGGCGCGGCCCGCGGACTGAGAGGACCCCATGGCAAGTCCCGCCAGGTTCGCGGCAAGCCAGAAGAGCGGCCGGGTCGTTGCAAAGGCCGCGCAGGCAATCATCAGCACCCAGACGACAAGGGTCGTTCCGAGCGCGCGCTTGTGGCCGATCCGATCCTGCAGGTACCCGAAGCCGAAGGCGCCGAGGGCAGCGGTGATGTTGACGAGAAAGACGAGAAGGAGCGTATCGGTCGTCGTGAACCCCATGACTTCCGCGGCATAGACGGCCGAAAGCGTGATCACGACGGAAATGCCCGACTGGTAGAGGAATCCGCAGAGCGCGAGCCACCCAAAATCCCGGTACTGACTGAGGCACTTTGCTGTCCGGACGACCTCCCGGAAGCTCTCAAGGCAGAGGCTCCCCAAAGAACTTGTTCCCTTCTGCCGCGGCACGGCGCGCTCCTTCAGCACGGCAAAAATCGGAACGGCCGCGAGCGCAAAGACCGTTGCGGTAATCACCATGGTGCCCGCGATGGCCGAGTCGGTAGAGAGCCCGAGGCGGTCTGCCTGCGTGACGAGCAGGAGCGATGCTCCCAGAGTCACGAGGCCGCCGCAGTAGCCGAAGGACCATCCCCAGCCCGATACCTTGCCCACGGCCTCAGGGCGTGCGATTTCGGGCAGAAACGCGGAATTGAGCGTTTCGCCCACGTTGTAGCCGATGTTGGAAAGAATCACCATGACTGCGGCGAGGAGAATCGTCCCCGGTCCGCAGAAGGCAAGTCCGAAGGTGCCCGCGACGGCGCAGAGGGTTGCCGCAAAGAGCCAGACCTTTTTGCGGGCGGTCGCGTCGGCAATGGCGCCGATGACGGGCATGAGAACGAGGCTCGCCGCATTGCTCGCGGCAATGATGAGGGTCCACACGAAGGTCGCCCAGGGCGCGTCCCCGGCAACAACCGCGACGAAATAAGCGTTGAAGACCGCGGTGAGCACCACCGTGGTGTACCCGGAATTCGCGAAGTCAAAGGCCGACCAGGCCCAGACTTCCTTCGGGCGAACGCCCGGCATCAGCGTTTTGGAGTCCATGATTCTTTTCTTTCGTTCCGTCAGAGGGGCGTGCGAAGAAGCCCCTGAAGATGCGTGAAGACGCTCCGCCCGAGGCTTCTCAGTTCGTAGCCGCCTTCGAGGACGCTTACGAGCCTGCCTTCGCAGTATTTCCAGGACGCTTCCACGAGAAGCCTCGTTATGCAGGCGTAGTCGATCTCCGCGGCCTTCAGCTGCGCAATCCGCTCTTCTGCGTGCGCGTCGAACCCGGCCGAGAGAATCATGAGCTGAGGACGGAAGCGTTCGATTTCAGAGAGCCACACCTTCTCAACCACCTCGCGCAGTTCCGCGCCGCCAGCGCCGGCGGGAAGGGGCGACAAAATCGCATTTGCGGGCTGCGGATCCATGCGTCGGTGCGGGAAAAGCGGCCACTGAAAAACCGAGAGAAAGCGCATGTTCGGGCGGCCGGCGAGTATTTCCTCCGTCCCGTCGCCGTGGTGGGCGTCGAAGTCGAGCACCATGATGCGCTCGAGCTTGTAGCGCTTTTCCGCCCAAAGGGCCCCGATGGCGGCATTGTTGAGGTAGCAGAAGCCGCTCGCGCGGTTTCGTGAGGCATGATGTCCGGGAGGCCTCACCGCGCAGAAGGCGTTCTTCACCGTTCGTGCAAAAACGGCATCCACCGCTCTCACCACCGCTCCGGCGCTTGCCATGGCGCAGTCGAAGGTGTCGCTCCCCACCTGCGTATCGGGTTCCTGAAAGCGCCTGAGAGCCGCTTCATCCCCGAGAGAGGCCTTCTCCAGAGCGTCCACATAGTCTGCATCGTGCGCGAGGAGCACGGCTTCCATCGGAGCCGGCCCGCAGTCGACGCGCCGCATCCTGTCGCCGAAGCCGCCGAGCATAAGGCGGTTTTCAATGGCCTCGATGCGCTCAGGCGACTCCGGCGCCTCCTCGAGCATGTTGGGAAGGCTGACGAGCTGATGCGTGAAGTATCCGGTAGGAAGACTTTTCCATTCTGAAGACGGCATGTTGAGAAAGCGTTCGGGGAGGCGCTCTAGGATGAATATCCCGAAAAGCCTAGCACAGAAGAAAAGAGGCGCTCGCGCCTCTCTGAGCCCGGGCTTAGGTTCTGAAACAATTGGGCGCAGAGTTGCCCTGAGGCACCCCAAAGCTCCCCGTTAGAATCAAGCGGACAACCAAGCTCCTGCAACCAATAAACCTCATGGCACAGTCGATCCGCTTTTCCCTCGCTCCGCTCGCGCTCGCCCTTTGCGCGCTCTCCGCCTGCGCCGCGCCTGATCGGGATGCCCGGGGACTTGAAACCCCGCGCTCGCGGAGTCAGCTGCTCCCTCTGAAACTCCGAAGCCTCAGGCGTCTCCTGAAGCGAAGGCGGAGCCCGTCGAGACGCCCAGGCCGAAATCCTCCCGGCCCGAAGCAGAGAAGATCCCGGAACCCCGGGCCATCAGTCCCGTGAGCGGAAGTCCCGCAGCCTCGGACTATGCCGAGCGCCCGGACGTGCAGGCCTTCATTAAAAAGCTTTCCGCTGAGCGCGGAATCCCCCTCGACTGGCTCGAGCCCGGGGTCGCCGTCGCGCGCTATTCGCCCCTTTCAGAGAAGTACACCACGCCGCGGCCCAACGCCAACAAAAAGACGACGGCCGAAAAGAACTTTCTCCTTTACGAAAGAAACCTCGTCAACAGCGAACGCATTCGCAGGGGAACTGACTTTCTCGAAGACAACCGTGCCGTTTTCGACCGGGTGGAAGCTGAAACCGGCGTTTCGCGCTATGCCGTTGCGGCAATCATCGGCGTCGAATCGATCTTCGGGCGCAACATGGGGCGCTTTCGCGTGCTCGACGCCCTGATGACGCTTTCCTTCGACTACACGCGGCGCTCCAAGTACTACCTCGCCGAGCTCTCGGACTTCCTTGAATTCTGCTGGCTGCAGCAGATCGAGCCGGTTGCCGTCTCGGGCTCCTTTGCGGGCGCCATGGGGCTCGGACAGTTCATGCCCTCGTCGCTCAAGGCCTACGGCAAGGACGGCGACGGGGACGGCCATATTGATATCGTCGGGAACGAAGCCGACGGCATCGCCTCGGTTGCGAACTTCCTTCTCGTTCACGGCTGGGCGCGGGGCGAGCGTCCCCTCTACCGCGTTTCCGCAACGCCCGAAATCTTCAAGGCCACCGGTTCCGGCGGCATCAAAACGCACACCACGGCCGGAGCGCTCCTGAAGGCCGGCGTGAAGCCACTCGAAGCGCTTCCACTTGCCGAAAATGAACCGGCGCTCCTCGTCGACCTCCCCTGGATCAAGGCGTCGAACGAAAAGGGCGTCGACTACTACATCGGCACATCGTCCTTCGCCGCCATTCTCCGCTACAACCGAAGCTACTTCTATGCGGCCGCAGTGTCGCTGCTTGCCGACGAGCTCGAGCGCGAATACGGGAAGAACGCGCCGGAAGCGAAGCCTCTGAAAAAGTGACCTTGACTCTTCTCTCCCGACAGGAAGACCTCGTCTCTGCCTGGAAAGGCAATAAGACTCTCTGATTCCATTGAGATTTTCGATAATACGTATTTTCACGTACGAAAAAATGGTCCGCAGACTGATTCCGGGGCTTTCCCGGTGTTCAATCTCCTCACATCTCGCGTTCCTCTTCGATTCTATCGATAACCCCTAAAGGGCTTTGCTTAAGGTCAATGCAGTGTTAGGATTGAAATATCTGAAAGATCAGAGCACTGCGGAGCATCTTCCGAGGAGTTGAGGATGCTTCCGGGGAGCATGAAATTCCCTTTTTCCTCCCCGACCGCACGCGCTTCTGATCCGACGGATCGCTTTTCCACGGATTGAAAAGCGGCTGACGCGAGCGCTTCACGACCAGCCTCTCCGAGGCGAAGCTCCGGGTCAGCTTGACCTTCGACGGAATCTATCGAAACTCCCTCTTTCAAAGAGCTTCCGTCCGACCAAGAAATCCAGATCATTCGGGTGAAAGACGAATGGTCGCGAATTAGGGAAAGACTGCCCATGCTGATCGGCGTCCTCCTCGGCATCGCCGCCGGGGCCCTCTGGGGTCTCATTTACATTGCCCCGCTCGTTGTTCCTGAATACAACCCCGTGCTCGTCGCGCTCTCGCGCTTTATTGCGTTCGGCGTGATTTCGCTTCCCTTCCTCTATGTCTTCCGCAAGGAACTCAAGGCTTTTTCGCGCGCCGACATCTGGCAGGCCTTCAAGCTTCCGCTCTTCGGAAACGTCCTTTTCTACTGCCTCCTCACGATCTGCATCCGCCTTGCGGGCGCTCCGCTCGCGGGCATGTTCATGGCCGTGATTCCGGTCCTTGTCGCGATTGCCTCCAACATCCGCTATGCCGGTTCCGACTCGGCCGTGCCCTGGAGCAAAATTCTTCCGCCCCTCGCGGTCATCTTCCTCGGCCTCATCGTCGCCAACCTGACGGAATTTGAAAATGCCGCAAAGGCTTCCGCCACGGGCGGCGAGGAGTACTGGATCGGCGTCGGCTTCGGCCTCGCAGCCGTCGTCTCCTGGACCTGGTTCTCGATCATGAATGCCGAGTGGCTCCTCAAGCACCCGCAGCACAGCACCGGCGCCTGGACGGCGCTTCAGGGCGTGACGGTGCTTCCCCTCGCGCTCGGGCTCTTTGCCGTTCTCGCCTGGCCCGCCGGCTTCATGGATACGAACATCACGCTCATGGGCGCCGCGCCCTGGAAATTTCTCGGCGTCGCCCTCACGATCGGTCTTCTCTGCTCGTGGGTGGCCATGGTCTGCTGGAACCGCATGAGCCAGCTCCTTCCGGCCGCGCTCGGCGGACAGCTCATCGTTTTTGAGTCCGTCTTTGCTGTCGTCTACGCGCTCATCTGGCGCGGCGAAATGCCGACCCTCTCGATGACGATCGGCTTCCTCGTCCTCATGGGCGGCGTTCTGGGGTCGCTGCGCGTCTTCCAGGCTCAGAGCCATTCCGCTGTGGCCGACCAGGCCCGCGAAGCGGTGGCCGGCCTCGAAACCGGCAAGGCTGCCGCCAACCGCGAGGTCATCGAATCCGAAGGCACGAGCGGCGAATAAGCCTCTCCAACGCTTCAATTGCGCGAAAGGGCCGGTCTGAATGGACCGGCCCTTTCGCTTTTTTGCATTTGATCCCGTGCCTCACGCGGTGCGGGAAGCTTTCAGGTCTTATTCGCCCGCAGCGATCTTCACGCGGAGCTTTCCGACGCCGTTGACGCCGCCCTCGAAGACGTCGCCGACATGCGCTTCAGGCACGTTCACGGGAGCCCCCGTGAAGATGAGGTCGCCCGGACGCACTTCCCAGTAGCGGGAAATGAGGGCAATCAGCTCCGCGGGCGACGCGATCATGAAGCTCGTGCTGGCCGACTGGACCTTATTGTTGTTCTGGTAGAGATAGATTTCAGAGGGCGCAGGGAGCGGCGTGCGGTAGGCAGGACGCACGGCGGAAACGGGAGCCCCGCCGTCGAGCGTCTTCATGAGATCCCAGGAGCCGCCCGCGGGAAGGTCCTCGGGCGCAAGACGGCGCGTGAAATCGAATCCGACGCACCAGCCCCAGATGCACTTTCCGGCTTCCTCGACCGAAAGGTTGCGACCGCCCTTGCTGAGGCAGGCAACCAGCTCAAGCTCCGGCACCATTTTCGCAGTGCGGGGAGGCATCACCCATTCATAGGTCTCTCCATCCCGCACCGGCGTCACCGTATCGGCAGCCTTCAGAAAGAGCGGCGGAACGGAACCCGCTTTTTCAGCCCGTGCCGCTTCCGAAGCCGCATAGTTTCTCGCGGCGCCGTAAACGCGGTTGACGGGGAAGAATTCATAGCGTTCATCCTGAACCGGAATCACCGCCTGAGCGGGCGGAGCAAAAAGAAAGGACATGAGTCACCTCGGGAGCATAAATTCCTGACGGCGCAGATTTTAGAAGAAAACTTTCCCTGCGGCCTCAGCCATAATAAAAATGCCATAAATTCCATTGAGTTGAATTGACATTGCCTTTCGGAATGCATGGTTCTCCCGCAACCCGATCGGAGACTCTGTTTACTCCACTTGCAAGTAACGGTCTGAAACCAGAAGTCAGGCTTGCCGGCATGCGAGATTGAAGCGCCGAGCCGCTAAAATGTGCCCCGTACCGCGACCGCCCGGCATGCGTCCGGACGGTGCCATTACTTTATTTTCCTGCCGCATCCTTTTCAGGGCCGGCAGCAGAGATTTATGACAGAACCCAATACGCCTCGCCGCGAGAGTCTTGCTTCCATCGGTCAGCGCCGCCTTCAGGCGGTGAAGTCGAAGAGCATCTACGTGCTCCCGAACGCCTTTACTGCGGCTGCGCTCTTCGCAGCCTTCTACGGCATCATCCAGGCGATGAACGGCAACTTCTCCGTTGCCGCCATTGCGGTTTTCTTCTCCATGCTCTTTGACGGCATGGACGGGCGCGTCGCGCGCCTCACGCACACGCAGTCGGAATTCGGCGTCCAGATGGACAGCCTTGCCGATGCGGTGAGCTTCGGCATCGCGCCGGCGCTCATCGTCTACGAATTCTCGCTCGTTGAGCTCGGCAAGCTCGGCTGGGCCACGGCCTTCATCTACGCGCTCTGCGCGCTCCTGAGGCTTGCCCGCTTCAACTGCAACGTCGGGGTCGTAAGCAAGAACTACTTCCAGGGTCTTCCCTCGCCTGCCGCCGCCGCGCTTGTCTGCGGCTTCGTCTGGCTCGCGGTCGAAAACCGCCTCCCCGACTGGCTCCTTCCGCACCAGAGCACCATTGCGCTCGTGGTGACGCTCTACGCCGGCCTCACGATGGTGAGCAATGCGCCCTTCTTCTCGGGGAAGAGCTACGCCGTCGTGCGCACGATTCCTTTCTGGGTGATCGTCGTCGCCTCGCTCGCCTTCATCGTCATTTCGAGCAACGTTTCGCTTTCGATCTTCGTCCTCTTCTGCATCTACGCTCTCTCGGGCTACATCTACGAGTTCTGGTGCTGGTGGAGAGGCCGCCCGAATCCGATTCAGGCCGACCTTGCCGCACAGCAGGCTCAGCTCGAAAAAGAGGAAGCCGCGAAAAAGACTGCCGCCTGATTCGGAACGAACGAATCGCGCAGAAGTTTTCTCAGAACTCCCGTCCTTCACGACCGAAGGCCGGGAGTTTTTCGTTTCCGTGATCCAACAGGAAGGCGAAGCACTGAGCTATCCTCCGCGAAGGAAAAACACATTATTGAAATCCGACTCCCGAAACCATGTCCGCAGAAGTTAACGCCAGATCCTCGCTCAATGAAGCCTTCGTGATGATCCGCATCCTTGAGCTCATCCCGCAGCATCGCTGGATCACGATGACGCAGATCCGCAATCAGCTCGCCGCCAACGGCATTCCTCTCCAGCGCCGCACGCTCGAACGCTACATGAAGACGATCCGCGAGAATCCGCAGCTCTTTCCCGTCAAGGCGAACATGGATTCGCGTCCCTACGGCTTCCAGTGGGATACGGCCGGCAGAGGGCTTCACTTTCCGGTGCTCGGTCCCCAGGAAACGCTCCTTCTGCGGCTTGCCGATGAGTACCTGCACTATCTCCTTCCCTCAAGCGTCCTTTCCGGACTGCGGCCTCTCTTTCGCGATGCGAGAAAGAGCACGGAAGCACAGGCCTCGAGCCGTGCATCCTCGTGGCTGAGGAAAGTGAAGGTGGTGAGTCCGGCGCTTTCATTCCTTCCGCCCCAGATTTCCCAACAGGTTTTCGATGCCGTGACGGAAGCGCTCCTCGAGGACCGGATGATCTCGATCCGCTACCGCAACGCCCGCGACCGGGTGCTCGAAGCGAACGTGAAGCCCCTCGGACTCGTGCAGCAGGATGTCAGAACATACCTTGTCTGCCAGTTTGAGAAGTTCAGCGACTACCGGCACCTCGCCATGCACCGCATCGAAGCGGCGACGGTGAGCTGCGTCGAATTCGAGCGCCCCGAGAATTTCGATCTTGAGGACTACACGGCCAATGCCCCCTTCAATTACTCGCAGGGACGCACGGTGAAGCTCGAACTCCTCACGGACGATCCGACCCTCATCAAAAATCTCTCCGAAACGCCCTTCAATACCACGCAGACCATTGCGGAGAAGCCGCTTGAGGACGGCACGCTCGCCTGGACCGTCACCGTCATGCTAGAGGACTCGCTCCTCCTTGACGGCTGGCTTGCCATGCGGCGAAATTCCATTCTTTCGACCACGAAGACGCTCGTACGGGACAACCGGGAGAAGGCAAAAACTCCCGAAGACAAATCCGACGCTCCCGTACGGGAATATGCGGGCGTGCCGCACACGGAACTGCTCGTGGAAAACCACAAGATCGTCGAGAAGTAATTCGAACGCGCCAGGCATAAAAAAGCCGCATCCCGGATTTCTCCGATGCGGCTTTTTTCGCAGCCTGCGCTCCCCCGGATCGAGGGAGCACCGCTGCTGCTGATTTAAATGCGGGCGATGGTCGACATCACGCCCGTCACCTTGTCGCCGATGCCGACCGTGATCTCGGCATCCGTCGGGAGATACACGTCGACGCGGGAACCGAAGCGGATGAAGCCGTAGCGCTCGCCGCGGGCAAGTTCCTGACCGACCGTGGCGTAGCAGATGATGCGGCGGGCAACGAGGCCCGCAACCTGGATAAAGGTAATGCGGCGGCCGTCAGCCATGCGGACCGTCACGGCATTGCGCTCGTTTTCGGTCGATGCCTTGTCGAGATCGGCATTGACGAAGAGGCCCGGCGTGTAGGTGACCTTCTCAACCACGCCGGCAACCGGCGCTTTCTGGCTGTGCACGTTGAAGACGTTCATGAAGATCGAAACCTTCACGCACGCTTCGCCCGTCTCTGGGTTTTCAGTCTTTGCAACCTTGCAGACCTGACCGTCCACCGGGCTCACGACGGCGCGGGGGTCTTCCGGCGCTTCGCGCGCGGGATCGCGGAAAAACTGCAGCGCAAAAAGGAAGAAGACGAAGATCAGGAAGGTGATGATGCCGAGATCCAGCCACCAGCTCACGAGAAAGAGAATAAAGGCGCCGGCCAGGATGGGCCAGCCTTCGCGGGCAATGATCGGATGCGGATAGACGCGGGCGTTCAAGTTCGTTCACCTCGGGAGAATTTAGGGGATTCGTTATTTTAGCGGCGACGGAATCGAAGTCCTCAATTTCTTCTGAGAAAAACTGCTGGATTCGGGGATTTTCGGCATGCGTGCAGGCAGTTGTTCGCAACTCTCTGGAAGTCGTTCTGAGTTGTTTCCCTCTTTCTGCCGATGCAGTCAGCTAAGTTCCCGGGAGGGGGCTTCGCCCGTATTGAGAAGCGCCGGTCTTCCCGATGCGATGGATCCCGCGGGCGAGCTGCATCGGAATGGAATGCGGCGTCAGAAAGGTCCCGGAATCAAAAAACTAACAGTCAGCAATTTCACTGAAAATTTCATTAAATTCAAACTAATTTTGAAAGAAAAGGACAATAGTCGACAGAGTTAAGTTCTATTTTGAAATTGCCCTGGCGCCTCGGATCGAATTCGCGGCGAACCAAAGCATTTGAAATGCTTTTTCAAGTGCGAACTGATGCCTAACTGTATGGAAAACAAGTAAGGGTTTACGCTTGAATCGTTTGTAAAAATTAGTACAATGGCGCACCCGCTAACGGGAATGATTCTCACGTAGTTTCTCAATCATTTTGATCCAAACTATCATGGCCACCCGCTCCGCCCTCTCTTTTGCCTTCGGTTCACAGTCCGTTTTCAGACTTTCTCTTCTCTCCGTTGCCATTCTGGCTTCTCACAGCGCACTCGCCGCTGAAGATGTTGACTTTGATGCAGTAACCGTCACGGCTACAAGCATCAGCACCACGACGGAAAACACTGATTCCTACAAGTCTTCGTCCATGAGCACGACGACCGGTCTGGAGCTCACGCCGCGTGAAACACCGCAGTCGGTTTCCAACGTGACGATGAAGCAGATCAGCGATCAGGGCATCCAGTCCATGGATGAAGCGATGAAAAACACAACCGGCATCACGGTTATTCACAATGCCGGGCGCTTTCGCTATCTCTCCCGCGGCTTCTACATCGACAATATTCAGGAAGACGGCATCTCCTATTCTCTTAATGATGGCGCCAACGGAAATTCCTACCGCAATGCCAACAGCCAGAGCGACATTGCCATCTATGACCACATAGAAGTTGTGCGCGGTCCTACGGGCCTGACGCAGTCAAGCAGTCAACCTGGCGGTACGATCAACGCGGTCCGCAAGCGCCCGACATCTGAATTTCAGGCTTCTGCTGAGGCCGAAGTGGGAAGCTGGGACCATTACCGTGCCGTCGGCGACATCTCAGGACCTCTCAATGAAGCCAAGACGCTTCGCGGCCGCGTAGTTGGCGTTCTTCAGAAGAAGAATTCTTTCAAGGACGACGTAGGCAATAAGAGCGGCACTTTTTACGCCGTCTTTGCAGCTGATCTTGCGCCTGAAACCACTCTTACCTTTGGCGGACTCCATCAGCAGGGAACAGAAGTTCCTGATTTCTACGGCGTTCCAATGGGCCCAAATGGTGCAGATGCCGGACTGCCGGATAGTGCTTTCTTCGGCATGGACTGGACAAAATGGAAAACAAAGAAAACCAATGTTTTTGCTGAATTAGAACATTATCTCAATGACGAATGGCGCATCACGGCAAAAACCTCATACACAAAAAGTACCTCCGAGAGCTCGTTTGGCAGCATCACGAATATCTCAGACGGGCATCCGATATCTACGCAATCTCCGAATATGCCTCTCAAATATGGACAGCATTACAACAATGACGGCTCCATATTTTCAGCCACTTTAAACCTAAACGGCAGCTATACATTATTTAATCAGGAGCACGACTTTTTCACGACTTTAAATTATTCGCGTGAAAAAACAGATACGCTTCTGAAACAGCACAACTTCAGCGGCATCAGCATCAATGCATGGGATTTTGTCGGCAATGAAGTCAGCGAACCCAATTGGGATGATGATTCCATTCTCAATACGAAAAATTTTTATAAGCAGACAAGAACTGATTTAGGCCTTCTTACAGGTACTCGTTATAATTTTTCTAATTCCTGGCATTTGATTGCCGGCGGCCGCTATGCCCTTTATAAAACAAGTTACTCTGTAACTAACCTACTAAAACCATCAGCTAAACAAACCTATACTGAAACCACGACAACTCGCTTCATTCCTTATGCAGGATTAACTTGGGATTTTTATAAGAATTCAAGCATTTATATCAGCTACACATCCATTTTTGAGCCTTCAGGCGAAAAAGGTCCTGATCACAATGATCTCAAACCAATCATTGGCGACAACTATGAGCTTGGCATTAAATCCGAATTCTTCGATAATCGCCTGAATACTTCGCTTGCCATTTTCAACCTCGAGCAGAAAAATCGTCCGATGGACTGTATCATTGACTCTGCAGAGACGACATGCTCCAGGGGCAAAGTAAGAAGTCAGGGTTTTGAGGCGGAAGCTTCAGGTTCACTTCTGCCTGGTTGGAACCTTTTCGCAGGCTATACCTGGAATATGAGTGAATACACGGTTACTGAAAGCGCTTCAAAGCAAAGCGGCGAAACCTATAGCCCGTTTACGCCTCGTCATATTCTGCGCCTCTACAGCAGCTTCAACCTGCCCGGTGCAGCATATCGATGGACAGTCGGCGGCGGCGTGCAGGCGCAAAGCAGAGCGAAGAGTGCGTCCAGCGTTCAGCAGGGCGGATATGCGATTTGGAATGCCAACATTCAGTACCAGGCAACCAACTCTCTGAAATTCAGTCTCATCGCCAATAATATTTTTGATCGCCATTACTACAACAACACCAATAACAGAACCCTTGGCGCCAATAATTATTTAGGCGATCCGAGAAACTTTATTCTCAAGCTGAATTATCAGTATTAATTCGGCCTATTTTCGAAAAACATAAGCACCCCGGCTGCATTTTTTGCAATGCAGCCGGGGATTCCTATAAATAATTCGTCAAGTTTCCCGCTATGAGAACCCTCAGCAATTTTCTCCGGCTGGCGGCTCCTTATTGGATGAGCGCCCAGCGCTGGTATGCCTGGGTCATGCTTGTCGTTGTTGTCGGCTGCGCCATGGGCATTATTGAGGTAGGCGTCTACCTCAACCGTTGGAATAAACGTTTCTATGACGCCCTGGCACAGTACGACGGGAGCCATATGCCTGATCTCGTCCTCGAGTGGCTCCTCTACATCACGATTACGGTTCTTCTTGTTATCGTCGGCAGCTGGACGCAGAAGCGCCTGATGTTCGACTGGCGCGAGCATCTGACCAGGTGGCTCGAGGATAGATGGCTCACGAATCATGCGCAGTACCGCCTGAAGCTGCGCGAAGAACCCGACAATCCCGATCAGCGCATCGCAGAAGACGCCTATCAGCTTGCAGACAGAACAATTGTTCTTGTGAAGTACTTCATCATGAATCTCTTCAAGCTCGTGGCCTTCACTTCAATCCTGTGGGGACTCTCCGGCGTCGTACGCTTCACGATTTTTGGAACGGAAATTGAGATTCACGGCTTCATGGTCTGGGTAGCGCTTGTCTGGTCCGTGGTCTGCACGATCATCACGCATTACATCGGCCGGCGGCTGAAGCCCCTCAACGTTGAACGACAGCATCGTGAAGCGGACTTCCGTGCGACGCTTCTGCGCGTCCGCGACAATGCGGAGCAGGTTGCCTCATGGCGCGGCGAAGATACGGAAATGACCCGCTTCAACGGGCGTTTTCAACGCATCAAGGAGAACTGGCTCGCGCTCATTCGCCGGGAATTTCAACTCGAAGCCTTCACCTCCAGCTATCTGCGCCTCAACCGGATCATCGGAATCCTGGCCGCTCTTCCGGTATACCTCACGCGCTCTCTTACCTTCGGCGACCTCATTCAAGCATCAACCGCTTTTTCCAACGTTCAGGACGGATTCGGCTGGTTCCTCGATTACTACAAGCGCATCATGGAGTGGGCGGCAGTCGTAGAACGACTTCACCGCTTTGACGAGAGCCTCACCCATGCCCAGGCGGTGAAATCTATCGGCACGCCTGCCGAAGACAATGAAGTGCGCACTCACGCGCTTTCCATCTTTACGCCCTTCGGCAAACTCCTCTCGAGCGGAATCAATCTCGCCGTGAAGCCCGGCAGCTGGATGCTCGTTGACGGCAGAAGCGGAGCAGGCAAATCAACGCTTCTCAGAACACTCGCCGGTCTCTGGCCCTTTGCAAAGGGGAGTTTTTCCCTGCCCGATAAAAAATTCCTCTTCGTCACGCAGAAAGCGTACCTGCCGTTTGATGCGCTTGAAGACGTCCTGACCTACCCCGTCCGCGGACGCTTTACTGAGAGTGAACTCAAGGACGCCCTCGAAAAAGTCGGCCTGGGACGCCTCTCTGCTCGCCTCAAGGAGAAGAAAGACTGGGCTCAGGAGCTCTCGGGCGGAGAATCTCAGAGACTTGCCTTTGCGCGCGTGCTCCTCAATCGACCCGAAATACTCTTTCTCGATGAAGCGACCAATCAGCTTGACGATGCTTCAGCAATGCAGCTGATCAGCATTCTGAAGACCGAACTTCCTCAGACCGTCGTTCTGATGGTTTCCCACCAGCCGGCAGTGAAGAATCTCGCAGAAACCAGAATAGAGATCGGCGGCCCGGCGCCGGCGGTCGCTTAACGCGTTCATAGACCTCTGCCTCCGCGCTTTCTGAATAGACGCGGAGGCAGGTGCCGGAGGCTCAATGCAAAACATTCTTCACTCTTGATAAAAGAATAGTTGCATATCGAACATTTTCGTCTTATAGTTCGATATCAAATTATTTTCTTTAATTTGTTCGTTATCGAACTTATGGCATCAAAAATGAAAAAAGCTGCTTTGACTCTCGCACTTCTCTCGGCTCTTGCTTCCTCCGGCTCGGTATTCGGCACCGAAGTCTCGACCACGCCTCTCGGGACGGGCGAAGTTTCGGTCTTCACCTTTGATGGCGGCGTCAAAATCCACAACTTCAATACGAAGGACGTCATGGAGGACAACGCCTTCGTCGTTGAATCGAAGACCGGTCTTGTCGCCGTGGAGTCTCTCGCCTTCAAGAAGGACTTTCCCTTCTGGGGCGACTATCTGAAGAAGCTCGGGAAGCCCCTTCAGGCCGTTCTCATCTCCAACCACCCGAACAATGCCGCAGCCTGGGCGGGCGATGCTCCGGTCTACGTGTCCGAGGAAGCCTGGAAGGCCATGCATTCCGGCTCAACCAAAGGCATCATGACCGGCCTTTCGAAAGCCTACGGTCCCGACTTCGACACGGCGCTCCCCGCGGCGCCCAAGATGCTGAGTCTGGGCGAACATGTTTTTGAAGGCGTCAGGATCGATGTCCGCACGGACGGCGACGGAAATGAATTTCTCTTCCCCGACCTCAAGGCGGCCTACATTCACATGATGGGCTCTGAATGTCATTCGATCGTGGGCGGTGCAGCGCATGCCGACGCGCTCATCGGTCAGCTCGAAGCCCTTAAGAAGGAAGGCGTCACGCTTCTCTTCACGAGCCACTGGCAGCCCGAGGGCGTAAAGGCGATGGACGAAAAGATCGCCTACCTCAGGGCGCTGAAGGCAACCGCGGCAAACGCCAGATCAAAGGATGAGTTCATTGCCGCGATGAAGAAGGCATACCCCAAGTATCAGGGCGAACACTATCTCGACATGACCGCCGGCTTCTTCTTCCCGATGAAGAAGTGAGCGAGTCAGCGCAATGTCCCCGGGAAGGCTGTGGAGCCTCACCGGGGACATTCCTGTTGAGGAGAACAAAACTTTTAGAACATCAGAGCTGACGCTCTTCGAATCAATATTCGCCCGCCTTGTTGAGCACGGCGACCATATCCTCGAGGTACATGCGGGCGCGGTCGAGAGGCGACATCGTGAGCGCGAGGTCGGCGTTGCAGGCTTCGATCGAAATGGGAAGGCCCTTCAGATGTCCGAGGAGCTGCGGGAGATCCGCGGCGCCGGTACCGGGCGAGAGGCGGTAGTTCCTGGCCTGATAGAGAATGCCCGCCATATCCTTGGGCGTCGCGGCCGTCAGGTCGCACATCTGGCAGTACTTGAGGCTCCCCTTCGGAAGGTTGTCGATGTCGGCGTAGTCGTTCTTCGCGCGATAGAAATGGATCGGGTCGACCAGAACGCCCGCATTGGGACGATTGATTTTGGAGAGAAGTCCGCCCGCCTGGCTTACGGTCGAGACGTCGCACCACGGCATGGGTTCGACCGAGAGGTTGAGGCCGTACGGGAAGGCGATTTCGCAAAGCTCGGCAAAATTGTCCGAGAAGCGGTTGAGATCCGGGTCGTTCCCGGCCACAAGCACATGCTGGGCGCCCAGGCGAGCACCGGTTTCAAAGAAAGGCTTCCAGTTGATCGCGCGGGTATCGGGCTTCACGCGCAGAATTTCAATGTCGAGCACCTTCACGCCAGTAGCCTTGAGATTTGCTTCGACCTCTCGGATCATGGGCGTATCGCCGATCATGTCCCATTGGGTTTCCGTGGGCGTTGCCGGAACGAGGCGGATGCCGACATGGCTGTAGCCGGCTTGAGCGGCGCAGAGAACCTGATTGGCAGGCGACACGTCGAGAACGGTCAGCGCCGCAAGGCTGATCGGGCGCGGGAGCTTGATCGGCTCAAACTTGCGGTCCTTGAGGGAAACGGGCTGCACCTTGGCGTGCGCGGCGCCCACGGCGGCAAAAGCGGCCGCTGCGGCAGCGGACTTGAAGAGCAGACGACGATTGGCGTTCATGACGAGTCTCCTGAGCGTTTCGGGGAAAGTTTTCGGAAGAAGCTTTAGGTTCTTCCTCTTAATCCCGAATGCTAGGAATCCTCGTCATTTGGAGGTACCTCTCGCGGGCGGTATCCATGAGGCGTGCAGGATTATTGGCCCGCACGCTTAGAATTCAAGGTTCGCCTGCCGGCTATTCGTTTTCCTTCTCCGCCTTGTCTCTCGGCCGCCGCGAGAAGACCCAGTCGAGGAAGCTTCCCTGATTGCGGGAGCTCACAAGAATCCTGCCGGAACCCGAAAAGCGGAGCACGAAGCCTTCGCCCGAGAGCTGACTCTCAACGAGGCGGCCGAAAATGCCCGACCGGTTCGTCTTCAGCGTGATTTCATAGTCGAGCGATGCGTCCCAGGCAACCAGGTGCCCGTTGTCGATGAGCACGGGCTTGTCGGGGCGGACTTCCATCTCGCGCACGGACCCGAAGCCTGAAACGACGAGCTGGCCGCTGCCGGAAGCCTTCATGATGAAAAACCCGCCGGAGTCGGCAAGAAGCGCTCTCCCGATGCCCTGCATTCTGGCCGTAACGTCGACGCCTTCCGTCGAAGCGAGGAAGCACCCGTCGGCGAGCATCCACTCGGCGGGACCCACATCCAGAATCCGGATGTCTCCGGGGAAAGCCGGCGCAAGGAGCACGGTGCCCGGAGCGTCCTCGGCCTCAATCCACTGCTGGAAGAACGTTTCGTCGTTCAGAAACTTTCTCGCAATGGAATTGAGGAACCCGCCCCGGGTCTTTCCTCGAAGAGAAAGCGACGCATCCATCGCCACCATGGCGCCCGACTCCGTTGCAACCGAGTCGCCCTTGTCGAGCGTTGCGCGCAGAAGCGGATCAACGCCGCCTTCAGCTTCAAAGCGAACCATTTCCAACCTTCTCCTTTAGGGAGTGATGCGGACCGTAAGCGTCACCGTGAGCGCAACGTCCGCCGTGCCCGAGCTTACTACCGGCGCGGCGTCATTCATAGAGGCGCGCGCCATAAGCACCTGAGGCTGCGCATAGTAGCGGGGGGCGGGACCGGAAGCGCCCGAAACCTGAATGCCTTCAATGCGGACGTTCTTTTCCCCGAGGCCGAGAGACTTTGCCGCGATCACGGCGCGGTCAGACGCATTCCTGATGGCTTCCGAGAGAAGCGCATCGGTTGCCGCCTGACGCACCGGGCGCGAAACGGAGAAGGAGACGCCGTCAAACTTCATTGTTTTCCCGGCCGCTTCCATAACCTTGGAAGAGAGCGCAATGTCGCGCACCGTCACGCGGATCGACTGCCTGGCGCTCCAGGCGCCGATCTGAGAGACCTCGCCTTCCTTCGCCTTCGTCATCACGGGCCAGGTGGAAAAATCCGTCGTCCTCACGTCGATCTTGTCGCCGAAAACCTTGAGCGCCTCAATCGCGGCGTTGCCCGCCTTCACGACCTCTTCCGTCGCGGCGGCGGAATCCTTGGTCTGAGCTTCAATCGAGAAGGTTAGGGACGCTTCGTCATTGGGGAGCGTCTTTGAAGCCTCCCCCGCGACATTCATGACGAGGCCGGCTTCGGCGACGCGCGGCATGGCGATTGCGGCGTCGGAAAAGCCAAGCGCCAGAGCGCCGGTGCAGAGCGCAGCTGCAAGGATCGTACGGGTTGCGGCGGATTTCGGCGACATTTTCATCTCCTTTTGAATTTTGAGGATTCGCCGGGGAGAAGCAGAACCTCGAAGCTCCCGCGTCTCCCGGCAGAATTTCCCTTTTCTTTGGTTCCTTCAACTATGAGGCATCGGGAACGTCTGAGCTTCAAGCATCTGCAACGTTTCTTTTCGAGGTGTTGACGCGCTGAAAGGCTCTGCATTTCTGCAGGATCAAGCGAGTTCAACGCAAATTTCAGATTTAACAAAGAACTGCGGCATAGAATCCTTTTTCCATCAGAAAAAGTAGATATTTCCCCGTAGCGCAAAGTTACAATCACGGCCGGCGCCGCCGTCTGCGCGCTTTTCCTCAGTTTTTACCCAAGGACATCGCTTCCTTTCCCATCCCTTCATGTCCACTGCGAACGCTGCGGCTTCCGTGCAATGGAGCTCGCGCCTCGGCTTTATTCTCGCTTCGGCCGGCTCTGCGATCGGCCTCGGCGCCATCTGGAAATTTCCTTTCTGGGCCGGCGCCAACGGCGGAGGAGCCTTCATTCTTCCCTACGTCGTCTTCACGCTCACGACGGGCCTCGTGCTCCTCATGGCGGAGTTTGCGATCGGCCGGCGCGGCCGGGGCTCGGCCGTGAGCGCCATGCGCCGCATCGGGGGAAGACACTTTGCGCTCCTCGGCGCCTTCGCAGTGCTCACCTCCTTTCTAATCCTTGCCTACTACAGCGTCGTCGGCGGCTGGTGCGTGGCCTATCTGGCCCAGTCCCTGACGACGGGCGTTGTTACAGAGAATGCGCAGACATTGAGAAGCGACTTCAGGGAAATCGTCTCCACCGGCTGGATCAACATTGCCTGGCTTTTTTCCTTTCTCTCCCTCACGGCAATCACGGTCGGCTGCGGCATTGAGAAGGGAATTGAACGCGCTTCGAAACTCCTCATGCCGATGTTCTTCGTGATGATGCTCGCCGTCATCATCCGGGGGCTCACGCTCGACGGGGCCATGGAAGGCGTGAAGTATCTTCTGAGCTTCAGGCCGGAAGACCTCTCGCCCGGGGCGATCCTGAGCGCAATGGGCTACACCTTCTTTTCGCTCTCCCTCGGCGCCGGCATTCTCATCACCTACGGCACCTATCTCCCGAAGCGCGCCGACATTCCACTCTCATCGCTCTGGGTGGCGCTTCTCTCCATTCAGGCGTCGCTTCTTGCCGGCCTCATGGTGATGCCCGCCGTCTTCGCCTTCGGCGTCGCTCCGGATGCGGGCCCGGGACTCGTCTTCATCACGCTCCCGATGATTTTCGCGCACATTCCGGGAGGGAGCATCTTCGCCGCAATCTTCTACGTCTGCCTGCTCGTTGCCGCGCTCACTTCCTCGGTATCGCTTCTTGAAGTGGTCGTCGCCTTTCTTCACAACGAGTGGCGCCTCTCGAGAAGCACGGCAACCATTTCAAGCTTCGTGCTCCTCTTCTTTCTCGGGTCCCTGAGCGCCCTCTCCTTCGGGGAACTGAGCGACTTCACGCTCTTCGGGCGGAACTTCTTCGACTTCTTCGACTTTGTCTGCACGAACTTCATGATGCCGGTGGGCGGCCTCGCCGTTGCCGCGCTCATGGCCTGGAAGGCCTGGCCCGCAATGCGGGAGGAGCTCACGTCGGCCAGACCCCTTTCATCCGGGACCCTATCCGCCATCCGCGTGGTTCTCGGCGTTCTCGCGCCGATCCTCGTCCTTACGACGATGTATCAGGGACTTTTCCTTTAAGAACCGTTGGAAAGCGCCAGGGAGTCTGCTTTCGATCAAAGCGGCTCCACAGGCTCCTGAAGCACCAGGAACACTTTTTGCCTCCGATCCTCCGTATGATTGCCTGAAAGCTGACTCGCTCCTTCTGCGCGGCCGTCAGGCTTTCCACTATTTTTCAAGCAGAACAAAAAAGGCTCAGGCAAAAAATGGCGAATGAACGCATCACCTGGACAAGCCGCATCGGCTTCGTGCTCGCAAGCGCGGGGGCGGCCGTCGGCCTCGGCGCCATCTGGAAGTTCCCGTACATGGCGGGCACGAACGGCGGGAGCGTCTTCCTCTTTCCCTACATTCTTCTCACCTTTACCGTGGGCCTTGCGCTTCTCATTGCAGAAATCGCGCTGGGGCGCCTCGGCAAAGGCGGCATCGTCACGACCTACCGGCGCCTTGCCGGCAAAGCCTTTCTCCCTGCCGGCTACCTCGGCGTCGTCACGGGCTTTCTCGTCCTGTCGTTTTATTCGGCGATCGGCGGCTGGACGCTTTCATATTTCTGCGAAGCGCTCGTGGGCCAGGGGCTCATTGCGGACCAGTCGCAGCTCGGCGCCCACTTTGCAGAATTCACCGCGAACCCGGTGACGGCGCTTGGGTTCCAGTGGCTCTTCCTGGTGCTGAACGGCCTCATCGTGGCCTTCGACGTTACGAAGGGCATTGAGCGCATGAGCAAAATCCTCATGCCGCTCCTCTTCATCCTGATGCTCGTCGTGATCGTGAGAGGCCTCATGCTGCCCGGCGCCTGGGCGGGGGTGGAATTCCTCTTCAAATTCGATCCCGATGCCTTCACGCTCTCGGGCCTTCTGCAGGCGATGGGCTTCACCTTCTTCTCGCTCTGCGTGGGCTGCGGCTGCATGATGACCTACGGCTCCTACCTCAACGAGAAGACGAATCTCGTGCGCTCCTGCGTCTGGATTGCCTTCCTCGCGGTCATTGCATCCCTCATGGGCGGCCTCATGATCATGCCGTCCGTCTTCGCCTTCGGCCTCGATCCGACGGCGGGCCCGGGCCTCACCTTCATCACGATGCCGGCAGTCTTCGCTCAGCTCCCGAGCGGCCAGGTCTTCGCCGTGATGTTCTACCTCTGCCTCGCGGTCGCGGCAATCACGTCGTCGGTTTCGATGATTGAAATCATCGTCGCCTTCCTCGTGGACGAAAAGAACTACACGCGCCCGAAGGCGGCGGTGGTTTCCACGATTGCGCTCGCCGTCGTGGGGGCGCTTCCCTGCCTTTCCTTCGGCGTCCTCTCCGACGTCACATTCTTCGGCACGAAGACCTTCTTCGACATCTTCGACTTCTTTACGAGCAACCTTTCGCTCCCCATCGGCGGGCTCGTCATTCTCTTCCTTGCGGGATTCCGCTGCTGGAGCCGGGTTGAATCAGATATTTCGGGCGGCGCTCCCGCCCCCTCCTGGATGCCGGCGCTTCGCTTCACCATGCGCTATCTCGCGCCGCTCCTCGTCCTTGCGGTGCTGATCACCGGTCTGATGTAAACATCAGCGCCACACAGCTTTTCCCTTTTAAACGGGCGGCTCAAACGACAAGAGCCGCCCGTTCTCTTTGTGCGGCAGCTGAATCCGGGTTTTCCTTCAATCGCCCTTAGGCGCGCGGAAATACCGCTACAATCAAAAATTCATTGTTTTTCGGGAATTTTTCAATGTCTCAGGAAGTGAGTCGCTCCGCCTGGTCCTCCAGGATCGGATTCATCCTCGCGTCGGCGGGTTCGGCGGTCGGTCTCGGAGCCATCTGGAAGTTCCCGTACATGGCGGGCACGAACGGGGGCTCCATCTTCATGCTCCCCACCATTGCCTTCTCGCTCACCATCGGTCTCGCGCTCCTCATGGCCGAAATGTGCATGGGGCGGCACGCAAGGGGCGGCGCAGGCACAGCCTTCAGAAAGCTCGGCGGCAGACGCTGGGGCATCATCGGCCTCATTTCGGTCGCGACCGGCGCTCTGGTGCTTGGGTTTTATTCCGTGGTGGGCGGCTGGTGCGTCCACTATCTGATCGAGGCGCTCCTCGGGCGCGCGGCGGTCACGGATCCTTCAGTCATGCGCGGCGCGTTTGAGGCTTTCGCCGCCGACCCGATTCAGTCGGTCGGAAGCCACGTGCTCTTTCTTTCCGCCACGGCAGCCGTCGTGCTCGCCGGCGTGGAAAAAGGAATCGAGCGCGTGGGAAAGATTCTCATGCCGCTCCTCTTCATCCTGATGCTCGTTCTCATCGTCCGCGGACTCATGCTCCCGGGCGCGATGGAGGGCGTGAAATTCCTCTTCAAGCCCGATCCGGAAGCCTTCACGGGCGAGGCGCTTCTGAACGCCATGGGCTTTGCCTTCTTCTCGCTTTCCGTTGGCTCGGGCTCCATGATGAACTATGGGAGCTACCTCTCCGACAAGGTAAGCATCGGACCCTCCACCGCCTGGATTGTCTGCCTTGCGGTCATGGCCTCCATCCTGGGCGGCCTCATGATCATGCCGGCCGTCTTCGCCTTCGGGCTTTCGCCTGATGCCGGCCCCGGCCTCACCTTTGCAACGATGCCCGCCGTCTTCGGCAGAATGCCCTTCGGCGACATTTTTGCCGTCGCGTTCTTCCTCTGCCTCTTTGTCGCGGCGCTCACCTCGGCCATCTCGATTCTGGAGATGACCTCGCAGCACTTCGTCGACCGCCATGGCTTGAAGCGCCGCACTTCGGTGCTTCTCGTCTCCACGGTTCTCGGCCTCATCGGCATCGTCTGCGCGCTCTCTTTCGGACCGCTCTCGGACGTGAAGCTTTTCGGGAAAACCGCGTTCGATCTCCTCGACTACGTCACTTCCAACATCGGCATGCCGATCGGCTGCATGGGGATTGCCTTCGTTGCGTGCTTCGTGTCCTGGAAAACCACGGAAGCCGAACTCTCCATGAACGCTTCCTGGCGCCCCTGGGCGCTTCGCGCCTTCAGGCTCTTTGCCGGCATTCTTGCGCCGCTTCTCATTCTGGTAGTAGCGGCCAAGGGCATTGGTCTTTTCTAACCCACAAGCAGGAAGGATGCCCTAAGTCTTATTCCTAAAGGCGCTCTTCAGGAGCGGCTTGCTAAGATCTCAGGCTTACACGCTTTAAACCGGCAGCAACCCGTACTGCCCCTCGATTTTTTAACTATCAAGAAGAACACATCATGTCGCAGAACATGACAACCGGAGGCTGGGGCTCGCGCCTCGGCTTCATCCTCGCCTCCGCCGGATCCGCGGTGGGTCTCGGCGCCATCTGGAAATTCCCCTACATGGCAGGAACGAACGGCGGCGCCGTCTTCATGCTGCCCTTCATTTTCTTTACGCTCACGATCGGCGTGTCGCTTCTCATTGCTGAGTTTGCAATGGGGCGCGCCGGCCGTCAGGGCGCCGTGGGGAGCCTGAACCGCGTGGCCGGGAAGCCCTGGGGCATCTTCGGCGGCATCGGCGTCTTCACCGTCTTCCTGATTCTTTCCTTCTATTCCGCGGTCGGCGGCTGGTGCCTCAAGTACCTCTGGGACGCGATTCTCGGAAACGGCCTCATCACGGATACCGCGAAGCTCGGCGAATACTTCGGCGGCTTCGTCTCGAACGCCTTCGACTCCTACGGGTACCTGCTCCTCTTCCTTGCCGTCACGGCCTACGTCGTGATGAACGGCATTGAGAAGGGCATTGAAAAGGTCGCGAAGATCCTGATGCCCGCGCTCTTCATCCTGATGCTCATCCTGATCGTGCGCGGCGTCACGCTCCCGGGCGGCTGGAAGGGCGTGGAATTCCTCTTCACGCCCCGCTGGGAAGACTTCAACGGAAGCGCGCTCTTCAACGCCATGGGCTTCTGCTTCTTCTCGCTCTCCTTGGGCGCCGGGACGATGATCACCTACGGCTCCTACCTCAACCCCAAAGCGGATCTTCCCTCGTCCGTGGGCTGGGTCGCATTCCTCGCCATCATGGCGGCCATTCTCGGCGGCCTCATGGTGATGCCTGCCGTCTTCGCCTTCAATCTTGACCCGGGTGCCGGCCCCGGCCTCACCTTCGTCACGATGCCCGCGGTCTTCGCCCAGATGCCTTTCGGCCACGGCTTTGCGATCGCGTTCTACGCCTGCCTCACGGTGGCGGCGCTCACCTCGTCGGTCTCGATGCTCGAAGCCTGCGCGACGCTTCTCGTTCAGGAATGCCGCCTCACGCGCCGCACCGCGATTCTTGCGACCCTCGCGGGCTGCGCCCTTGTGGGCTTTGCCGCCAACATGTCCTTCGGCCCCTGGGCTGACGTGAAGTTCTTCGGCAAGAACATTTTCGATCTTCTCGACTACGTCACCTCGAACGTCGGCATGCCGCTCTCCTCCTTCGGCATCGCCATTGCCGCAGCCTGGGTTGCGTGGCCCGCCATGCAGCGCGAGCTTCAGACCACGCGCATGCTGCCGCCTTCGGTCCTGACGACGATCCGCATCCTCACGGGCTTCTGCGCGCCGCTCTTCGTGGCGGTTGTGGCCCTCGGATCCCTCTGATATTTTTCCGTCCCTGAAGACTTCCAGTGCTTCCGGCGCTCAACAGCCGCCGGAAGCACTATTCTTATGGGAACCTCAATCAACGGAGATCCTTTCCCGATGACCGACTCCAATCCCGCTACCAAGGAACCTCTTCTTTCGCTCTCCGACTTCGGCGGCGGCCGTGCATGCCTTGACAATGCCATCGCAAAGGAATGGAACGACCACAGGAATGTCTGGCTCGGCGGCAGCGGCATTGCGCTCGTCCTCGCCGTTATCCTCACCTTCATTCAGGGGGCGCACCCCTGGTGGGCGGGAATGATCTACAACATTGCCTGCGTCGCGCTCCTCATTGCCTTCTTTGCGCTCATCGGCATCATGCTCGTCTGGCGCCACATCCGCGGTCTCGCCTCGAAGCTCCATTTCGAGGAGCGCCGCGTCTTCCTTGAGGACGCAGGGAAGGGCCTGATGAAGTATCTGGGCGGCGTCGTTGCCGCCGTGATCGTCGCCGAAGCCGTCATTTACTGCCTCCCGCTCATGGTTCTCCCGTGAAGAAAGGCGCCGACAACCGTTCGCGCGCTCCCGCGCCGCTGCTTTCTGCCGGTCCGCTGAAAGTCACCGGAATGGATGCCGGGGGCGCCGGCCTCGTCCGTCTTCCCGACGGGCTCGAGGTCATCGTCCCGGGAGCGCTTCCGGGCGAAGAAATCACCCTCGCCTACCGGCCTCCGCAGCCTGGCGGCCGCAGGGGGCTCGCCGAATCCTTTGAAACGGTTTCAGAGTCTCCCTATCGGACCCACGACCGCTGTCCCCTTGCAGGCGACTGCGGCGGCTGCCCCGTGGCGAGGCTCAGATATGCGAAGGAGCTTGAGCTTAAGCGCGATCTTCTCGTTTTAGAACCTCTGCGCGCTCAGGGACTTCTTGAGGGCGAGGATGCACCCGTCGTTGAAGCCGCGGTCGGCCTCCCGGAGGAAAAGCTCAGAGGCTTTCGCAACAAAGCCGTGCTCTATCCCGGGATTCCCGATGGAACACCGCATTTCGGCTACTACCGCGCGCGCTCGCAGGAACTTGTGCCTGCGGAAGGGTGTCCCCAGACGACCCGATGGATGGAAGATGCCGCACGGGCGCTCGCGCCATTCCTCGCGGATCCGTCCCTGGCTCCCTGGAGCGAGCGCACGGACGAAGGCGTCTTAAGAACCCTGATTCTGCGCGAAGCGCCGGGAACGGGCGAACGGATGGCCGTGCTCGTCGTGCGAAGGCTTCCGGCTGATTTCGATGCGATGAAGAAGAAGCTCATCGCCGCCCTCGCGCCGATCGGACTCGCTTCGCTTCTTCTCAACCTGCATGAAGCGCCGGGGAGCGCCGTCCTGTCCTTTGCGCCCGGCGCGACCCGCGTGCTCGCCGGTGCGACGGGCATCGAAGCGAAGCTCCTTGACCTCAGCTTTTCGCTCGGCGCCGAAACCTTCCTGCAGGTGAATACCCCGCAGACGCCGGTGCTCTACAGCCTTGCGCTCGACCGGCTCGGCATTAGCGAAACCGACCGGGTGCTCGACCTCTACTGCGGCGTCGGCACCCTGACGCTCCTTGCGGCACGGCGGGCCCGAAAAGCCCTCGGCATTGAGCGCGTCGCTCATTCCATTGAGTGCGCCCGCGCGAATGCCCGCGCCAATCAGCTCGGGAACGCGGAATTTCTTGCGCTCCCAGTTGAGAAGGCGCTCGAGCGCGACGACGTGAAGACGTTTGCTCCGACCCTCGTCATTGCGGATCCGGCCTATCAGGGCCTTGCCGGAGGCGCCGCGGAAGCGCTTGGGAAACTCATGAAGACGTCGGGCGCAAGGCGCCTCGCCTACATTTCCTGCAATCCGAAGAGCTTCGCGCGCGATGCGGCGGTCCTTTCGGCCTCCGGCCTCAGACTTTTATCCGTCACGCCCGTCGACATGTTCCCGGGCGCCATGCACCTGGAAGTGGTCGGAATCTTCGAAGCGCCGGCGTAAGCCGTCACTGATAGAGCGACTCGTGCCAGCTCTTCGGGTCCCTGAAGAATTGAATGGCCTTCTCAAGACTTCTCGTTCTGAAGAAGTCCGGAAGGCTCTTCATCACCGATTTCCCGTAGCTCTTCTCGGCGATTCTCGCGTCGCAGAGCATGAAGACGCCGCGGTCCGTCTCTGAACGAATAAGGCGGCCCGCGCCCTGCTTGAGGGAAATGATGGCCTCGGGGAGCGCATAAACCCCGAAGGGACTCCCGCCCCTTCGGCGGATCGCGTCCGAACGCGCGGAAACGATGGGGTCGTCGGGCGGCGCAAAGGGGAGCTTGTCGATGACGACGAGCGACAGCGCGTCGCCCCGCACGTCAACGCCCTCCCAGAAGCTCATCGAGCCCACGAGAATGGCGTTCCCGTGCCGGCGGAATTCGGCAATGAGCGCGGCCTTGGGCATTTCGCCCTGAACGAGAAGCGGATAGGGGTTCCCTGCAGTCTCGAGCTTCTCGCGAAGCTCCTCTGCCATCCGGTTGACGGCAGCGAGCGACGTGCAGAGGAAGAAGGTTTTCCCTCCGGCCGCGAGAACGAGCGGCCACGCGGCCTCAACGACCCGTGAAGCGTGCTCGACCGTGTTGACGGGAGCCGGAAGCTTCGGAAGATAAAAGCACCCCTGCTCCCAGTAGTTGAAGGGGCTCTCCCACGTGAGGGCTTTGGGCGAATCAATTCCCGTTTCCGCACAAAAATGCGAAAAGTCGCCTGCGGCTGAAAGGGTGGCCGACGTGAAGACCCAGGCGCCGCCCTCGGCTTCGCGCATTTGGCGGAATTCCCCGGCAAAGGAAAGCGGCGTGTTGTTGAATCTCAAGCCCGTCGCCGAAACCGAAATCCACTGCACCGAGGATTCCTGCTTCTTCAAGGCGAATTCGTCCGTCTTTTCGACGCCCGGCGCGGCTGCATCAGAAGCGGATGCGTCGCCCGCCGCCTCGTCTTCGGGCGCGTCATCCCCGTGAGCGAGCTTTCGGATGATCGATTCCCAGCCGGCCATTTCAAGGTCGACCTCGCCCGCATAGCTCAGAAGGGCGTCCAATTCGTCATGCCGCCCCTTATTGGCTTCGAGCGCGCGCACGAGGGCGCCGAAAGTGCGAAGCACCTGGCCGAAAGGCTCCTCGAGTTCTCCGAACCGTTCAATGGTCTTCACGGCCTTCCTGTCGCCTTCCCTGAGGCCGATGGCATTGGCTTCAATCCGGAGGTCGTAGACGGCTTTTCTCGCATCGTGCGAGAGCTTGTCCCAGTCCGCGCCGTCGCGCGCATGGTTGATGCCGAGGTAGCGCGATTCGTCTGAGATCTGCTCAATCTGCCAGGTGCTGAAGAAGGTGCCGAAAAAGTCCGTGGCAATGCCCGGGAGCTGATGCGCTTCGTCAAAGACCGTGAGGTTCGCGGACGGGAGCATCCCGTCGATCTGGCCGCCCGCGCTCGACTTGAGCGCAAGGGAGGAGAGATAGAGATGGTGGTTCACGACGACGATCTGGCTCTGAAGCGCCTTTTCGCGCGCGGCGCGCACGAAGCAGTCTTCCCAGTGCGTGCATTTTTCCTTCCCGAGACAGTTTTCGCGCGTGCTCGTCACCAGGGGCCACAAGGGGTCGTCCTCGGGCACCGTCGGAAGTTCCGACCGGTCGCCCGTCGGGGACACGGCGGCAAAGCGCTTGATTTCGCGAAGCTTCCGGTAGCTGTCCCGCTGCGGGAGAAGCCCTTCCTCTTCCGTTCGCTCGAGGCGATAGGGACAGATGTAGTTGGCGCGGCCCTTCAGCACTGCCGTCGGGATGTTGACGCCGAAAGCGGCCGAGAGCGCCGGGATGTCCTTCTGAAAAAGCTGGTCCTGCAGAGGCTTTCCGGCCGTGGAAATGACGACCACGGACCCCGAGAGGATCGCCGGAATCAGATAGGCGAAGCTTTTGCCCGTACCGGTGCCGGCCTCAGCGAGAAGCGTTTCCTTGCCTTCGAGCGCTTGCGCCACGGCGAGCGCAAATTCAATCTGGCTCTGCCGGGGGCGGAACCCGGGCGTCGCGCGCGCGAGGGGGCCGTCCTCAGCGAAGGCGAGGGCAACGCGCTCGGAAAGAGGCTTTCCCGAATCAAAAAGCGAAGGGAAATTTCTGCGCATGCTTCAGGCCTTCTCAGAAGTATTTGGCAAGACCGCTCGACTTTTCCTTCTGCCGGTCTTCATAGCGCTTCTGCGCTTCGGAACGTTCCTCGAGGCTCTTTTCGAACTGCTGCTGCTTGGCTTCGCGGTCCTTTCTGCGCTTTTGGGCGCGCTCTTCGGCTTCGCGCTGGCGCTCGGCCGCCTGAGCCTGCTTTTCGGCATACCAGGCTTCGTTCGCGTCCTCAAGATCCTTTCTCGTGGCATCCGGCGACACTTCGACCTTGGACCCCGGAATGAGAGCCGGAGCCGACGCGTCCTTCACTTCCTTTGGATGAATGCCCGCAGGCTCCGACGGCGCCTTCACCTCCTTCGGCTTCAGGTTGACGGGTTCCGACGCCTTTCGTCCATCCGCGCCGTCAAGCTTCATGGGGAGCGACGGTTCGGAAGGCTTCTTGGGCGCAATGCGGATGGGTTCGGGCCGGTCGGTCTTCACTTCCTTCGGAGCAATCTTCATCGGCGGCTCGCGCTTCGCGGCGGCATTCTTTGCGCGGTTCTCCTCCATCTTTCTCACGCGCTCGGCGCGGATCACTTCATCGGCCGCAACAATCACGCGGCGGATTTCACGCTCGCGCGAGAAGGAGAGGCGCCTAGCGTCGTCGATGCACTTATTGACGAGGAACTTTTCCGTGCACGCCGCCTGAACGTCCTTCATGGCGCGGTCGACGCGGCTCAGCTCCTTGTCTGCCGCGTCCTTCACCTTCGCGGCGGTCGCGGGCGATTCAATAGCGCCCTTCGCGCTCCAGCGGTCGTAGAAGGCCGTGTCGGTAAGCACCGTCTGAGCCTTCTGCGCGCGCGCCTCGAGTTCTTCTTCCGTGAGTTCCGCGGCGTTCGCGGCCCCCGCAGCAATGAGGCTGCAGGAAATGAGCGCAAGGGCAGAAAGCGTGGGGGATCGAAGAGTGCGGAGCATGATGAATTTCTCGGGAACAAAAAGGCTGCCGGGCAGAGAGTTTAGCAATCCGCCGCGGCAGCCCCGCTTAATTAAGCATCGGAAGATTCGTTAGAGAATCGTTACGACCTCGTCAAAAGGAAAGCGCGACTTCGGGCGCGTCGCATTCGCGTCGTCCGCTGAATGATGTCCGAGGGCAATGCCGATGACGGCGTGCCGCCCGGCCTTCTCAAGCCCCAGGATTTCATCGACCTTGTCGAACCAGAGGCCGCCGAGCGTCGTGGCATCGACGCCCATGCCGCCCGCGGCAAAGAGCAGAAAACCGAGCGCGATGCCGATCTGCTCGCGCGCCCAGATTTCACCCTTGTCGGCGCCCGCACAGTAGGCCTTCACGGCTTCGCCGCGAACGCGCTTCACCACCTTGTCGAAACCGCTCGCGATCGTCGCCTCATCAAAGCGCCCGTCGAGGGTTTCCTGGCGGTTGAGCTTCTCGACCCGCCCGACGAGATCGCGCTCGAGCGCGATGATGATGATCGCGCTCGCATTGCGGATGCGCTCGACATTAAAGTCCTTCACGGCGGGCGCAAGGGCACTCATCGCCGGTTCCGAGCGGAGCACGTAGAAGTGCCAGGGCTGGATGTTGACCGACGAGGGCGCGAGGCGCATGATCTCGAGGAGATCATGGAGATCCTCGTCCGAGAGGGGCTTTGCGGGATCGTAGTGCTTCGCCGTATAGCGGCGGCGCGCAATCTCGAGCATCGGGTTCATCGGCGCATTCCTCCCGGGAATCATTTGATCTCAGTGAAGAGCTCTTCGGTCGTGAGGCGCGACTTCGGACGCATGGCGTTCCCGTCGTTGGGATTGCGGTAGCCAAGCGAGAGGAGCACGACGGCGGTGAGGCCCTTTTCGCGCAGACCGAGGATCTCGTCGACCTTCTTGAAGTCGA
Organism: Sutterella seckii; assembly: GCF_009183815.1. Taxonomy (GTDB): domain Bacteria; phylum Pseudomonadota; class Gammaproteobacteria; order Burkholderiales; family Burkholderiaceae_F; genus Sutterella; species Sutterella seckii. The sequence continues at coordinate 32,458 of NZ_WEHX01000013.1, forward strand.
CGCCTTCGAGGCAGGTCGAGTCAATCCCCATGCCGGCAGCGGCGTAGAGCATGATGCCCATGCCGATGTAGGCCTGACGGGCTTCCCACTCAACGAGGTCCTTTTCAGAGCCCATGTGAAGGCCCGCGAAATAGCGGCGTCCCTGATCCTGCTGCTTCCTGATCTCGTCGTTCGGGAACCGGCCGTCGGCGGCTTCCTTTTCGAGAACGCGCTCGAAGTGCGCGTCAGTAAGCTTCGTCGGCACCGTGAAGACGACGACGTCGCTCGCCCCCGTCACGCGGTCGTGATTGAAGTCGGGAAGCGCCGGGAGGAGCTTCGCGCGGGCTTCAGCCGTATGGGCCGTAAAGAAATGCCAGGCCTGAGCATTCACCGACGTGGGCGCGAGGCGAAAGATTTCGCAGAGGGTCGCAAACTGCTCGCGCGGGATCATCTTCCCGTTGTAGTGCTTCGTGGTGTAGCGCTCTTCGGCAAGACGCAGAAAGACATTCTTTTCCATTTTTATTGAATCTCCAAATCATTGGGAAAGGATCGAGAGATGCGGGGGCCGCGCTGGGAAGCGCGCCCGGAATCCCGATTCCGAATGAAGAGAAGACTAGCAAACCTTCAGTTTGTTCGGCATCGACCAATCGGGTTAGATGAAGCACTTTTCCGCAACATATTGTGTTTGAGGAGAGACGCTGTCTCTCGAAAAAATGCAAATCCGAGAGCCTTATCCCTATGAAGCGCATAAGAAGGCCGCTTTCGGGCGCCTTCCTTTTGCGATTCATTGCTTCTTCACGCGCGTGCTTTGCTAGACTTCTCGCCAAATTTTTTCGCGGCGACTCAAAAGTCCCGACGACGGACATTTAATAAAAGAGAGAACTGAAATGAAGACTCCTATTCGCGTTGCTGTAACCGGTCCTGCCGGCAATATCGGCTACTCCCTCCTTTTCCGCATTGCTTCCGGAGCGATGTTCGGCGCTGACCAGCCCGTCATCCTGCAGCTTCTCGAACGCAACAATCCCGACAGCCAGAAGGCCGTGAAGGGCGTCATGATGGAGCTTGACGACTGCGCCTTCCCGCTTCTCGCCGGCGTCGTCAATTCGAGCGACCCGAAGACCGCCTTCCGCGACGCTGATGTCGCGATGCTCGTCGGCGCCCGTCCGCGTTCGAAGGGCATGGAGCGCGCGGATCTTCTCGACGCCAATGCCGCGATCTTTGTCGAACAGGGCCGCGCCCTCAACGAATCCGCGAGCCGCGACGTCAAGGTGCTCGTGGTCGGCAACCCCTGCAACACCAATGCCTGGATCGCCATGAAGAGCGCCCCGTCGCTCCCGGCTGAAAACTTCACCTCGATGCTGCGCCTCGACCAGAACCGTCTGATGGCCCAGATCGCCGCCAAGTCCGGCAAGACCGTCAACGACATCGTGCATCCCGCCGTCTGGGGCAACCACTCCCCGGCGATGGTGCCGGATCTTGAGCATGCTGAAATCTGCGGCCGTCCCGCCCTCGAAGGCATTGACCGCGCCTGGTATGAAGAAACGCTCATTCCGACCGTCGCGAAGCGCGGTTCGGCCATCATTGAAGCCCGCGGCGCGAGCTCTGCGGCTTCCGCCGCCTCTGCCGCGATCGACCACATCCGCGACTGGGTGCTGGGCTCGGGCGAGCGCTGGGTGACGATGGGCGTGCCGTCCGACGGCTCCTACGGCGTCCCCGAAGGCCTCGTCTTCGGCTTCCCCTGCGTCACGAAGAACGGCAAATATGAAATCGTGAAGGACCTTGAGCTCTCCGACTTCATCCGCGCGCGCATGCAGAAATCGATCGCCGAGCTCGAGAGCGAACGCGACCACGTGGCGAAGCTCCTCGCCAAGTAATCCGCGCCTTGCGCGGGAAGCGCGCTCTTTCTGAGAGCTCGCTTCCCAAAAGCGAAAAAGCGCATCGTTGGGACAGATCACCGGACTTTTTCCGAAAGTCCGGTCTGTCCCGTTTTTTATTTTCCGGGACACCCCATGATTTCTCCCCGTCTTCACGCCGCCGCAGCCGAACTCGCTTCCCGAACGATTCCAGGGGAAGGCTTTCAGACGCCCCACATCGTGCTCGATACGCACATTGTGATGGAGTGCTTCTTCTGGAAGGACGGGAAGGCGATGCCGCTTAAGGCGGCGATTGAATCGGGAAGAATCCGTCTCGCGGCCTCACGGGACGCCTTCCTCGAGCTCGCGGGCGTGCTCTCCCGCCCGCAGTTCGGCCTCTCAGAAGAAGCGGTGGAGGCGATCCTGCGGCACACGGCTCAATTCTCCGACTTTGCGTCGCCCGAACTCCTGGAGAGCGCGGCGGAAGGGATCAGCGTGCGCTGCCGCGATCCTGAGGATCAGAAATTTCTGACGCTTGCAGGCGCCGCAAAAGCCCGGGCGCTCGTCACCCGCGACAGGCTTCTCTTCAAGGCGACAAAGAAGATGCGGCGCGCAGGCATCGAACCGGCCTCTCCGGAAAGTCTCCCGGAGATTCTCCCTGACCTCTTCGGCGGGTAGTCCGGGCTTTTCCGGGAAATCACCGGAACACGTACCAGATCATGCTCACGACGGCGTTGAGAATCCAGAAGCCGCATGCAATGAGCGCGACCCAGATAAGAAAGCGGATGATGCGTGGAGCCATAGCGCGCAAAAAGTCCTTTGAAAAGCGTTTTGAAGAGCCGATTATCTTAGACCGCTCAACTGGGGATTTCACCTAGTTCATTCCGGGGTTATCAAAAAACCGCTTTTTCAGACATTCTCCACTGTAAACAGTGATTAAATAATTTCCATATATTTCAAAGTTCTATATAGACTCTTCTACCATATTCACGGGATTGGCAGAAAAGACTTGTTGCAATCGCTCCTCATAGAATTGTGTTCCGGCGTCGCACATCAGCTGTGATTTTTTTAGTACAGCTTTCCAAGGTGTGAATCGAACTGCCGTGATTCATCCATCAATAACAAAAAGCAAGCCTGCCGGAACGGACCGAAACCTCACCGGAGCCGTTCACTTTTTTCAGGGGCAGAGCCCGCGTTTCTGAGGAGTTATCTTTCAAATGCAAATGGACAACCTGACTACCCTTGTCCAGAGCGTCAACAGTCTGCTCTGGGGCATGTACTGCCTGATACCGCTGCTTGTGGGCACGGGCATTTATCTCACCATCAAGCTGCGGTTCATCCAGGTCCGCCGCTTCGGCGACGCCTTCCGCCAGGTCTTCGGCGGCTTCTCGCTCTTCGGCTCCAAGGCCGGCAAGGACGGCATGTCGTCCTTCCAGTCGCTTGCCACGGCGATTTCCGCTCAGGTGGGCACGGGCAACCTCGCCGGCGTCGCCACTGCGATCGCCATGGGCGGCCCGGGCGCCATCTTCTGGATGTGGCTTGCCGCCTTCTTCGGCATGGCGACGATCTTCGCCGAAGCCGTGCTCGCGCAGGTCTTCCGCGCCCGCGACGCCCACGGCCAGATCATGGGCGGCCCGGCCTTCTACATCAGCCGCGGCCTCAACAATAAGCCCCTTGCCGCCTTCTTCGCCGTCTCGATCATCATCGCGCTCGGCTTCATCGGCAACATGGTGCAGGCGAATTCGATCGCCGACAGCGTCTACACGGCCTTCTCGGTGCCGCAGTGGGCGACGGGCATCTTCGTCTTCGCGATCGCGGGCTTCATCTTCATCGGCGGCGTGCGCCGCATTGCGAGCTTCGCCGAAAAGATGGTTCCCCTGATGGCGGTCGTCTACATCGTGGGCTCGCTCACCATCATCTTCGCCAACTGGGACATGATCATCCCGGCCTTCAAGTCGATCTTCGTGGGCGCTTTTGACCCGACCGCCGCGACGGGCGGCATCATCGGCGCGAGCATCAAGGAAGCGATCCGCTACGGCGTTGCCCGCGGCCTCTTCTCGAACGAAGCCGGCATGGGTTCGACCCCGCATGCGCATGCGCTTGCCCGCGTGCAGCACCCCTGCCAGCAGGGCCTCGTCGCCTACGTCGGCCTCTTCTTCGACACCTTCATCGTCCTCAACATGACCGCGCTCGTCATTCTCGTCACGGGCTCGATCGACGGTTCGACGACGGGCATCGCCCTCACGCAGAAGGCCTTTACGGACGGCCTCGGCGCGATCGGTCCGGGCTTCGTCGCGGTCTGCCTCTTCTTCTTCGCCTTCACGACGATCGTCGGCTGGTACTTCTTCGGCGAACAGAACGTCAAGTATCTCCTCGGTCTTCGCTGGGTGCCGAGCTACCGCGTGCTCGTGCTCTGCTTCCTCATGCTCGGCTCCTTCCTCCATGTGGGCCTCGTCTGGGAGCTTGCCGACTTCTTCAACGGCATCATGGTGATCCCGAACGTGATCGCGCTCCTTGCGCTCTCGGGCCTCGTCACCAAGGTGCTCAAGGACTACGAAGGGAAGTTCCTCGTCGGCGAAACGCCTGAATACGGCGCCCTCTCGCCCTCGCGCGGCGAGCCGATCGACCTCGCGCCCGAGAACGAAGGCGAACGCCGCCGCTTCCGCCTTCGCCGCAGAAACCGTCATGTGAATCTCGACGAAATGGATCAGCTGAAGGAAGAAGGTCTCGACCGCTTCTAACGTGAGATTCCGCTGAGAACCACTTAAAGGAAGGGCCGCATTCCATGGAATGCGGCCCTTCTCTTTTGAGGAAAAGGAAAAAATCAAATGCGGCTCAATGCGGACTTAATCCATGTCGCGCGGGTAGCCGAACTTCACCCAGACGGGCGTGAGGTCCTTCGGGAGCGCCGGCTGCATGCCGGGGGAGGGGCGCGCGGACCTCGGCGAATGCCAGTCCGACCCCGTGCTCGCGAGGAACCCCATTTCGCGCGCCTTCTGCGCAAAGATGATGTCGGTCGCTCTCGACTGCGACCCTGAGGTGACCTCAATCGCCTCGCCGCCCGCAGCCTTGAAGTCCTCGAGGAGCTGGTCGCTCATCCAGTCGGCCGAGAATTCGTAGCGTCCGGGGTGCGCGAGCACCGCGACGCCGCCTTCCTCGCGGATGAAGCGCACCGCGTCGACGGTGGCCGGCCACTCCACCCGCGCGTAGCCGGGGCGCCCGGGCTTCAGATATTTGTCGAAGGCTTCCTGGTAGTTCTTCACGTGTCCCTTTTCGAGAAGCCAGAGGGCGAAATGCGTGCGCGAGAGCGAAGTCGAATTCTCCGCATAGCGGAGCGCCCCCTCGAGCGCGCCGTGGATCCCGACGCGCGCGAAGTTTTCGTCCATGGCGCGTCCGCGCTCAACGCGCTTCATCTGCGTGCCCGCGACGAATCCGGCGATCCCGGGGCTTTCCGGATCGAGACCGAGCCCCACCACGTGAATCCCCGTTCCGCCCCAGAGGGTGGAGAATTCAATGCCGGGAATGAACGCAATTCCGAGGCGCTTCGCCGCAGCCTCTGCAGCCTTCGTTCCCGCCATGGTGTCGTGGTCGGTGAGGCTCATGAGCTTCACGCCGTTCTGAGCGCAGAGCTCCGGCAGTGCTTCCGGAGGGAGCTGTCCGTCCGAAGCGTTGGAATGCATATGGAGATCTACTGACATTGTTTTGTATCCGCTCGCAGAAAAACGCAAGAGAGTATTGCTCTGTCAAGTCTACTTTGACGGCGATCCCGCTAGAATCGCGGCCATCAGAAAACTTTTTTAGGGATGCTCTGAGCAAATCGAAAGATAATGCATTAATTGTATAAATATCAAATATATGATAGAATATATCTATCATGAATAGATTTGCGAGAGGCTTCTGATGGAACAGCTTTCGTTTTCAGACCTTGAAACCAGTCTTCGCCGGAAAACCCGCAAAACCCGTACGGAACGCCTCACCGAACGGTTGGAAAAGCTTGTCCCCTGGTCAGACCTTCTTGCACTGATTCAGCCCTTCTACTACGAGTCAGGCCGCCGCGGCCGGCAGCCTTTCCCTCTTGAGCTGATGCTCCGGATCCATCTGCTTCAGATCGCCTACAACATGAGCGATCCCCAGATGGAGGACTTTCTTCACGAGAACTCTACTGCTCGAAAATTCGTGGGATTGGCGCTGGCGGACCGTACGCCGGACGAATCCACGATTCTCCAGTTCCGTCATCTGCTCGAG
>NZ_WEHX01000140.1 GCF_009183815.1 Sutterella seckii
GCGGCCGTCGAGGGTTGTGGTGGTTTTATCTTCGTAACTCATTTATCAATTATAACATAACCGTAGCCGCTTGTCAACTATTTTGTGCCTATGTTAATATTAAATATTTTTCCCAGAAATTATGATTATAGTTTGTATGTGAGCTTATTTTTGTGTCTTGTGTAAATATATTGGGAATGCAGATTAAGTTTTTTGGGGAACGGAAGTGAAGAACTTCGCGTAATTCACTTTGTAATGTTCTAGAATTACGCTGAAATTGAGGTCCACGGTTGCCATTGATAATATTAAATTCTCCATCGCCAAATCGAATGAACGACAATTCATGGTTGATTATTAGTTGTAATGTAGATTTTGAATCAAGCACATTAATTTTGTTAATCTTATGTTTGGTAAGAAAATATATGACTTTTAATAGAAGTTTACGTAAAAAAACCATTGTTGCCGCCGTAAGATTAGATGAAATTTGCGTTGTTCTCGTAGATAATGCATTATTTTTGATAAATACAATTATATCATTTAGTTTTAAAATGAGTATAATTATTGATGTTCTTCAAGTGCTAGATTCTTTTCGGCTCTATTTTTATTCCAATACGATGCATTGTTAATATGGATTACTTCTGGGTGGAATGTTGGATTCTGTTGTTGGTTCTTCTGTTGTTCGTAATCCCTCAACGCTTTGAACGCAATCCCCTGCAGCAATAAAATAGCAATTAAATTCAAATACGCCATCATCCCAACCCCAACGTCAGCCATCGCCCAGATCAAGGAAGATGCACGCAGCGTGCCGAACGCTACAGTTCCAAGGAAAACCACCTTCACAACCAGCATAAGAATCGGCTTCTTGATCGTGCGATTGAGATAAGCCGTATTGGTCTCCGCCATGTAGTAGTAGCCAAGAATCGTAGTGAAGGCGAAGAAAAAGATGGCAATGGCAATGAAGGGACCGCCCCATCCCGGCATCAGCTGATCAATCGCGAGCTGCGTATAAACCGGACCGGCTTCTACGCCAGGAAGTCCCTCGTGAAGCACGGCGCCATTGGGATCAACAATGTTGTAGCAGCCTGTCATGAGCACCATGAGTCCGGTCGCGGTGCAGACGAAAAGCGTATCGATATAAACGGAGAACGCCTGAACCAAGCCCTGTTTGACCGGATGCGAAACAGCCGCCGCAGAGGATGCATGCGGCGCAGTACCTTGGCCCGCTTCATTCGAATAAATGCCGCGCTTAACGCCCCAGGAGATGGCGGCGCCAAGCATGCCGCCCAGGATCGAGTCCATGCCGAAGGCGCTCGAGAAGATGAGCCCGAGGACATGCGGAATCTGCTCATAGTTGATGCCGACGATGATGACGGCAACCACGATGTAGGCCTGCGCCATGAAGGGGACAACGATGCTCGTGAACTGAGCAATGCGTTTCAAGCCGCCGAAAATAATGAAGCAGAGAAGCGTTGCAATAATCGCAGCTGTGATCGGAGGTTCAATCTCAAAGGCTTGGGACCAGGCGGCTGCAATAGTATTGCTCTGGACTCCGGGACAGAAAAATACTGAAGCGAGGATCGTGACGATCGCGAAGGCCCAGGCATAGGGCTTGCAGTTGAGGCCTTTTTCAATATAAAAGGCCGGACCGCCGCGGTATTGACCGTCGATCTTTTCCTTATAAATCTGACCGAGCGTCGATTCCACGAAGGCGGAAGAGGCGCCGAGGAAGGCAACCATCCACATCCAGAACAAGGCGCCGGGGCCGCCGAAGCAGATGGCCGTGGCGACGCCCGCAATGTTGCCCGTGCCGACGCGGCTTGCAAGCGTCATGGTGAGCGCCTGGAAGCTCGAGAGCCCGATGTCGTCTTCCTTCTTCTGGAAGATGAGGCGCCACATCTCGGGAATCATGCGGATCTGAACGAACCGGGAGCGGATGGAGAAAAAGAGGCCCGCACAGAGGCAGAGTCCCACCAGCACCGGCGACCAGATGATGCTGTTCAAAGTGTTGACGAAGCTTTCCATGTTGTGCTCTTTTGACGGAAAGGGTGGAAGTGAGGGTTGAAAAACGTTCCGGCGAACGTTATGAAAAAAGCCGCCCGACTCTTAAGGCCGGACGGCTTTTGATGGAGTCAAGGCTTATTGTTACTTAGAAGCCTTGGCTGCTGCGCGTTCCGCAAAGATTTTTTCCCAGCGCTTCGTCTGAGCAAGAACCTGATTGGGCGCCGTACCGCCCAGGTGATTGCGGGCGTTGACGGAGCCTTCGAGGCTCAGAACCGAATACACATCGGGTTCGATCTTATCGCAGAAGCCCTGAAGAACTTCAAGCGGGAGCTGCTCGAGGCCGCAGTTGCGCTCAGCAGCGGCGCGCACCGTCTGGCCGACGATGTCGTGCGCGGTGCGGAAAGGAACGCCGTGGCGGACGAGGTAGTCGGCGAGGTCGGTCGCGGTGGGGAAGCCCATCTGAGCGGCCTGATGCATCGTTTCAGCCTGCGGTTCGACGCCGGCCATCATGTCGCAGAACGCGCGGAGCGTGTCCTTGACGGTATCGATCGCATCGAAAACCGGTTCCTTGTCTTCCTGGAAATCCTTGTTGTAGGCAAGGGGCGTGCCCTTCATGAGGGTGAGCATCGTCATGAGGTCGCCGAAGACGCGGCCGGATTTGCCGCGGGCGGTTTCCGGAACGTCCGGGTTCTTCTTCTGCGGCATGATCGAGGAGCCGGTCGTGAAGCGGTCCGGAAGCTTGATGAAGCCGAAGCGCTGGCTCATCCAGATGACGAGTTCTTCCGAGAGACGGGAGATGTGCATCATGATGAGAGAGGCGGCAGCGCAGAATTCGATCGCAAAGTCGCGGTCGGAAACGCCGTCGAGCGAATTCTGGGAGACCGTCTCGAAGCCGAGGAGCTTCGCCGTGTATTCGCGGTCGATCGGGTAGGTCGTGCCGGCAAGCGCAGCAGAACCCTGGGGCGACGAATTGACGCGGTGGCGGAGGTCAAGGAGACGCGCGCGGTCGCGCTCGAGCATCTCGACGTAAGCGAGCATGTGGTGGCCGAAGGTCACGGGCTGGGCAACCTGCATGTGCGTGAAGCCCGGCATGATGACGTTGTAGTTCTTCTCGGCCTGCGCAACGAGCACTTCCTGGAGGTGTTCGACGCGCTTGATGATTTCATCGACTTCGCCGCGGAGGTAGAGGCGGATGTCGGTGGCAACCTGGTCGTTGCGGGAGCGTCCGGTGTGAAGGCGCTTGCCGGCGTCGCCGATGAGGGCGGTAAGACGGGCTTCAATGTTGAGATGAACGTCCTCGAGCTCGAGCTGCCACTCGAACTTGCCGGACTGAATCTCTTCGCGGATCTGAGCCATGCCGCGCTTGATGTCTTCGAGGTCTTTTGCGGAAATCACGCCGACCTTTTCGAGCATGGTTGCGTGAGCAACGGAACCATCAATATCAACGAGCGCCATGCGCTTGTCGAAGTCGACGCTCGCGGTGTATCGCAGAACAAAAGCGTCAACCGGTTCAGAGAAGCGGCCGGACCAGGCCTTCTTCTTGGCATGCAGGGGATCGTTGGAATTGTCTTGAGCTTGGCTCATGAAGTCTGCCTCATTGTTAGAAGGAGTGTGTATCGTGACATGGTATTTTAAACGGTAGGATGAAGATTGGTTCGGCTAGTGTTCTAGGCAAATGGCACGCCGAAATGCCTTTAACTTCGTGAATTCCCAGGAATCCGTTAACAGAGTCTGAAAGAAATTCATATCCCGGCTTAGTTTTGATTTAAGGCAACTAACTGAAATCTAAAGGTTAGT
>NZ_WEHX01000141.1 GCF_009183815.1 Sutterella seckii
CGACGGACACCCTTGCCTCTGGCTGTGAGCTTGGCACTACCTCCTGCTCATCGGGACTTTCACCCTATAGAAATCGCCCATGCCGGGCACACGACAAAATTCGCCCGCACGTTCGATTACAACGAGGGGTGAAATCAGTTGGTTCGCCTACAACATGCCGACGATCGAGTTCCACAACGAGCTTTTCAGTCGGCTTCAGGAGCTTTACGGACAAACGTCCATCTCAGCAGTGGACGGAGGCATCAAGAAGTCTTTCGGCGAAATGAATGAACAACCCAGGCTTTACATCTGGATCAAAAAGACCAAGCAGGGAGATGTTTCAGAGCCCAACCGGACGCTTGCCTACTGCGTCCGAAATGCCATTCATCACCCTGAGAATCACAGCATGGGGCAAGGCTTCGTGGAAGAGCACCTTGAGGAATCCATCAGCGACATACTTCGTTCGCGTGATCAAGCATCTTCGCGCAAAGTCAGCACCAACGATCTGATAGCGCTTCAGGACATGGAGCCGGGAGACTATGGTTGCTCTGAAAAGAGAGCAACTGCTGCCGGTTACATGCCGGACCCCGGATCTTCCAGTCGCCGCGCCAGGAAGTAGTATTTGAAGCCGCAGGACTTCGCCCGCGAGGGGATCTTCAGCCCATCAGCGAAGTCCGTCTCCAGAAGTCTTCAGGCATTCCTGCTGCAGCAGCGATGGAACTCTTCCTCACCAACTTTCTTGCGGCGCTCCCGCTTTTTGCGCTCATTGCTATCGGCTATCTCGCTGCAACCGTAAAGCTCGTCACGCCGGCGATCGGTCAGGCGCTTTCGAAATTTGCCTTCAATATTGCACTCCCGATTCTTCTCTTCCGACTCATGAGCGACATCACGCATCTGCCGCCTCCGGACTGGAACATCGCGCTCGCCTTCTTCGGCTCCTGCTTCCTCGTCTTTGCGATCGGGCGCTTCCTCGGGCACCGGTTTCTGAACCTCAATTCCGACGAACGAACGATCTTCGGCATGGCAACGGTCTTCTCGAACAACGTGCAGCTCGGAATCCCCGTCGCCGTCGCGCTCCTCGGACAGGAAGCAATGCCCTCAATTGCGATCATCTTTTCGCTCAACGGCTTCCTCATGTGGACGCTCGTCACGATCGCGATCGAACTCGGGCGTGCGAAGAGCCCGTCGATCGTCACGACGGTCACAAAGGGAACGCTTCAGACCATCCGGAATCCGATCGTGATCGGCATCATTCTCGGCTTCTTCTGGAGCATCTCTAACCTTTCCATGCCGGCGCCCATGGCGAAAACCATCGGCATGATGGCGGATGCCGCCGCCCCGGTCGCGCTCTTTGCTGTAGGCGTAGGCCTTACGCAGTACCGGATCACCGCGAACCTCTCCACGACGCTCCTCATTACGTTCCTCAAGCTCGGCCTCCAGCCGCTCGTCGTCTACGGCCTCTGCCGGATCTTCAATCTCGGTCACGAGGCGATGCAGGCCACCTGCCTTCTTGCGTGCCTTCCTGTCGGCGTCAACGTCTACATCATGGCGCAGGAGTTCAAGGTGATGCAGGGGGCAACTGCGAATTCGCTTCTCGTCACAACTGCGCTAGCGGCGGTTACGATGCCCTTGATCATGAGCTGCTTCGGGCTCCTCTGAGGACATCTTTCAGCTGCCAGTCGCCATACGGAAAAAGCTCCGGGACTGACAAGAGACCGGAGCTTTTCCTTTCTGGAGCGCTTCAGAGGAAGCAGCTCATGCATCACTTCGCGTGATGGAAGGCCTTTTCGACGCGGAAGGGCATCGCCTGATAGCCCATGGAGCCGTTGATGCGGATTTCAACCGCGGGTTCAGTCGACCCCCACTTGAATTCCATCAGGTACGGATTCGGCGCGCCCACGGCCTTGCCCTTGACGAGCTGCATCTCAGGCGTCGCAGAATAGACCATGATCGAATCCTTGTCGGCCTCGTACTGCGTGAGGGAGGTCACAGGGCTGTACCACGCATGGCCGCGTTCCTTGCCGAACTCCCAGAGCTGCTCGACCGTGCCTTTTTCCTGGTCAACCTTGTAGACCACAGCGCGCGAATACTTCATGTCGGGAAGGGGCGGCTGCTCGAGTCCGCGGCCGTCGCCGTTGTCGAATGCAGTGAGATAAACGAAGCGCTTGTCGGACTTCGAGTCGATGCGGAAAGCCGTGTGCTGCGTCCACGTCCAGTCGAAGGTCGTGTTCTCGCACTTGCCCTGTTCGCACTTGATGGGATTGCCGTCCTTGTCTACGGGCTTCAGGACCTTATCCGCCCAAGCCTTCTGCCAACCGTCGGGAGCGCCGAGAATCCACTTCACCTTCTTGTCGCGGCCGATCTTGATGATCGCGGACTGATGGCGCGAGGAAATGATGATCGAATCGTCGGTCGGGTCATAGTCGACGGAATTGACGTGCGCCCAGTTGCGGCCGATGCCGACGCCCGTGATGTCGCCGAAATGCTCTTCCTTATCCATAGCGGCGAGGTCAGCCGAAGAAAGCGTCTTGCCAGCGCTGTCGGCGTCGAGATTGAGGCACACCGCGCCCTGGTCGAGCGACTTGATCACGACATCGCGATAGGGATCGAGGATTTCCCAGAGACGCCAGTCATCAACCACACGGCCGGCTGGATTCACTTCGGCGATCACGTCGCGAACCGTGCGGACATTGCGGCCGTCGGGACGACGAACATCGTTGGCTGCGACGCGCAGAAGGAAGTTACCGTTCTGGGCCTGATCAAAGGAGTGCGAAAAGTCTTCGTAGCCGGCGGGGAGACGGCGGTTGAAGACTTCGCGGCCCATGATGTCGTACTTCACGTAGCGCTGACCATAGCCCCAGGTGAGCGCACCGTCGTCGCCCTGCTGGAAGCCCATCATGACGCCGCCGTTGTAGACCGATTCCATGTCATAGATTGAATCCACGTTCATGTACCAGCGGACTTCGCCCGTCGCATCGATGATGGCGTTCTGCGGATAGAAGCACCATTCAAGCGCGCCGCCTGAGGGGTTGTTCCAGACAACGCGCGAGCCCTTCGGAGGCGAAACGAGGAGATTGTTGACGAGGTAGAGACGATCCTTGAATTCGGGATCGGCCTTCACAACCGTCGTATCAAACATCGTGCTCTTTTGCGAAACGGTGCCGTTCCCTTCCGTATAGACGAGCGGCGCATAGATCTTGTAGGCCTCGTTCACAGCCTTCTTTTCGCCCGTGAGATCCGTACGGGTATAGGAGACCTCAACAGTATTGACGTAGTCCGGATAGAGTCCGAAGACCGGAATGCCGCCGTGCGTAAGCACCTCACTTCTGTCGACGTCATACTTGATCTCAGAGCCGTTCTCCTTCGGCACGATGCGGACCTTAACGTTGGAAAGCGTATAACCGCCTGAACGAATGATGGCGGTCAGAGGCGCAATGCGATAGGGATTCGTAATGACTTCGCCGATCTGTCCCTGCTTCGCGTACTTGACGGCTGCGCCCGAGGCGCCGCCCGCCGCCATTACCGTCGTCGGGGCCGCAGAGAGCATCAGGGCGCCGAGAACTGCAGCCGCAAGCGCGGACTTCGTGATGGTCTTCATGGAAACTCCTTTCCTTCTGAATGAAATTTGCAACGAAGAAATCATAGAAATCAACGCATTTGCAGTAAATAGTCATATACCTTCATTGAGATAAAATTCGTGAATTTCCAGAAATCCGGTAACAGCACCCCTTGAAGCTGCATGACGATAAGGGGAATATTTTCACAGAGGCTTGCTGGATTTCTTCTCCTGGGC
>NZ_WEHX01000142.1 GCF_009183815.1 Sutterella seckii
CTGTTTTACGAATGAGAGTACCCTCTATGCACAGGCGGCCTGACCCCAAGCGCCACACAGCACCATCCGTCAACTATTAAATACCTTTGTTAATAATGCGTAAAGTTGATTCCGGCCTCATCACGGGCATTCAGCAGCCTGCCCGGAGAAGTCTGGAAAAGCTACAAGAAGCAGAAACCGCGCTCTCCGTAAGGTTCGACGCTTAGGTCCTGGCGAAGCCCGGGCAGTCAGGAGGCACTTCGCAGGAGAAAAAAAACACCGCCGGCTGCTGGATTTCAGAAACCGGCGGTGTCCTTTAATGCGTAAACCTGATTCCGAACGCGTCCCGGGCATTCGACAGCCGGCCCGGGAAGAGTTCAGAAAACGGGCATCAGAAGCGGAAGTCGCGTTCGCCTTCGGCAATGCGCTCGAGGCGCTTCACGCTCGCGTTGCGGAACTTCTCGTTCTTCACCTTCGGGAGCTCGAGGCGGATGACGGCCTCGCCCTCAGTGCGGGTCTTCTCCGTCGCGTAGTCGCAGAGATACTCCTTCATCGTGAGGATGGCGTTGGCCTGGCAGTAGTCCGCAATGGCGCCGTTCTTCGCAAATTCCATGAAGCGGTCGCCCGTGCGGCCGGCGCGGTAGCAGGCCGTGCAGAAGCTCGGGAGATAGTGGTTCTCGAGGAGCCAGCGCACCACTTCGTCGAGCGAACGGCGGTCGTTCGTTTCGAACTGCGCGGAATTCTCAATGTCGCGGATGTCGCGGATCGTGTAGCCGCCGACCGACGTGCGCGAACCCCCGGAAATCTGGGAGATGCCGAGCTTCAGAGCCGCTTCGCGGGTGCGGGCGCTTTCGCGCGTCGACATGATCATGCCGGTGTAGGGAACAGCGAGACGAATGAGCGCGACGATCTTGAGGAAGATGTCGTCGGGGACGGCATTCGAGAACGAATGCGGGTCGATGTCGTCCGCCGGGCAGATGCGCGGCACGGAAATCGTGTGCGGACCGACGCCCCAGACGGCTTCGAGATGTTCGGCATGCATGAGGAGGCCGACGAAGTCGTACTTGTAGAGCGTGAGGCCGAAAAGCACGCCGAGACCCACGTCGTCGATGCCGCCTTCCATGGCGCGGTCATGCGCTTCGGTGTGCCACGCGTAGTCCGCCTTCGGTCCCTTCGGATGAAGCTTCTTGTATTCGTCCGGATGGTACGTTTCCTGGAAAAGCTGGTACGTGCCGATTTCGGCCTCGTGGAGCTTGCGGTAGTTTTCAACGGTCGTCGCCGCAATATTGACGTTGAGGCGGCGGATCTTGCCGTTCTTGTGCTGGATCGAATAGATGGTCTTGATGGATTCGAGAATGTATTCGATCGGGTTGTACTTCGGGTGCTCGCCGGCTTCGAGGAGCAGACGCTTGTGGCCGAGGTCCTGCAGCGCAATCACTTCATTTCGGATTTCTTCCTGCGTGAGCTTCTTGCGGACAATGTTCTTGTTCTTCGCGTGATACGGGCAGTAGGTGCAGGTGTTGACGCAGTAGTTCGAGAGATAAAGGGGCGCGAAGAGCACGATGCGCGCGCCGTAAATCTTTTCCTTCACATCGCGGGCGATGCGGAAGATCTCGTCGTTCAGATCCTGCTGGTCGCAGAAAAGGAGCGCGGCCGCCTCGCGATGGGTGAGGCCCTTGGCGGTCTTTGCCTTTTCAAGGAGCGACTCCAGAAGCGGACGGTCGGACTTATGCTCCTCCGCCCACCTGAGGGTGTCTTCAATTTCTTCCCGGCAGATGAATTCATCCGCGCGGCGTGATTTGGGATCGTACATAAAAATTTTTTGGGCTGAAATGACAGGAAGCCAGAAGCTCAAAAATGATGCTTCGGGGATCACTGTCATATGCGGGCGTCTTAGAGCGAGCGCCCTCGGCTTTGTCGAATGCGCTCATGATAAAGATTTCGCCCGCTTTCCGCGTCCGGGTTTTTGATGACACCCGGGTGCACGATCCTTTCTTTTCACCCGGGGATAGTGCTGAGCCTATTCGCCGTCGAGCTCCTTCATGCGGGAGAAGACGGCTCCGGCGGAATAAACCGCAAAAAGAAAGCCTCCGCCCGTAAAGACGGCAAGCCCGAAGAGCGACGCGCCCGCACCGATTACGGAGCCGATGGCGCCCGCAATGACGGGGAATGCGGATTTTCCGGAATTGATGAGCATGAGGCGGAAGCCGATGGCTTCGCCGATCCGGTTTCCGGGCGCAAACCGGTAGACGAGCGACATCATGTTGGGAAGCGACGCGCCGAGCCCGAGACCGAGAAGAAACGCCGCGCACATGAGGGGAAAGAGCGTATGGAAGAAGGGAAAGAGCGCAAAGGCGACGGCGCTCACAAGAAGCGTCATTGCGATGAGGTGCCATTCCTCAAGAACCTTGAGAAGCATGGGCATCAGGAGCCGCACCACGAAGGTGGCGCATGCGAAGCTCCCGAGCACCCAGCCGATTTCAGAGGGGGCAAGCCCGGCTTCATTGGCATAGACCGGGATGAGGAGGTTTCCCACTTCCCAGGCGACGGAGATGACGACGGAGGCAAGCAGCACGGCGCGCATCGGCGGGTCGCGGAAAAAGTCGAGGGACGAGCCCGTGCTTTTCTCTCCTTCCGTCTTCTTTGCCCGCATTCTGTCGCGCTTGACGAGAAGCCCGCGCATGAAGGGAAGGCTCAGAATCGTGGCGAGAATGACGGGTGCGATGAGGCACCAGATGTAGAAGGCGCTGAAGGAGAAGTGTTCAATCACATACCCGGCGGCGACCGGCGTTGCGAGATTGCTCGACGCGGTAACGAGAGAGAGAGCCGTGAATGCGGTCTGCCGGTCGCCGGGGCGGCAGACGTCCCCGGTCAGGCGCTGAGTCACCGTATTCATCAGCATGAAGGCGAGACCGGTCAGGAGGCAGGCGATGAAGAGCGAGAAGATGCCGAAGAGAGCGTTCGGGAGAAAAAGCGCGGCGAGCCCGGACTCGGCGGCGGCAAAAAGTGCGGCGTGAATGGGCGCGCGGGGGCCGGCGCTGTCGAGCCAGCGCCCCACCTTGACTGCAAAGAAGGCAGGAAAGAGAGAGATGCAGGCGAGCATTGCGCCGGTTTCAAAGGGGCCGGCTCCTCGCGAGAGCGCATCGAGCGTTGCCGTAAAGCGCATGCCGGTCGCGCAGGAATGGAGCGAGAGCGGTATGAGGAGAACCTTCAGAAGCGGCAGCAGCGCTGGGAAAAAGGAAGATGGGCGTTCGGCAAAGCGGGGAAAAACTGATCAAGAGTCGGAGAGAGATTCTTTTGAGGTTAACGCCGGAGAATCATTTTTAGCAACCTGAGCAGCAGGCGTCCGGCGCGAATTGAGGGGCGGATTGGGTAATTGATCCGGGCACGGTTCCGGTCTGAGAGAAAAAAAAGATCTTCGCGGGAACACATCGGGCGTTCCTTCAGGAAAATCGGATCAGGCGGCGTGGCAAAAAAGCATCGGGAAATTTTTAAATTGATATTGGGAGGCGCAGAAGGTCTGTCGCTTTTAGCCGTCAGCCGGAAAGTCAATTCAAAAGGGGAGTGATCTTAAGACAAAGGACAATATGCTGATAGGGGTTTACCCTCTTAGTAATGAGTTTTGAAAGGGGGAAAATGAATACAAAATCAATGAGACTCTCGGTAGGACGTCAACTTCCAGCGTTTTTCTACTCCCTACCCAGAGGTAGCTTAAAAACGGCAAC
>NZ_WEHX01000143.1 GCF_009183815.1 Sutterella seckii
CTACGACGTTGTCTTTGAACTCCTGCGAATATCGCATGTTTTGCCACTCCATGAAAGGTTGAAGGGGTGGCGAAAGTTAGTATGACATCTAATGATTCACGTATAATCGATGAACTGGTTGCGGGTTCTTTAATTCTTTATCCGCGGTATTGGGATTGGCAGACATCACAATTCTGTCGGCCGGAAGATGTTTGCAGTCGTCTAATGAATAAAGAACAGATGGATGTTTCCCTGTGGATTAAGTTTTGCAGAACTGGTCGCAATTTTTTAAATCTTTGGCTGAGAAAATGATGAACCAAACCTTTTTAAGGACAACGCAGATTGTATTCGGCGCGTGTGCGTTGTTGACTCTCGCCGGTTGCTCATCCACGCCGCGCGGTTTGCAGCATGTACCGACTCAGCCTGCAGTTGTTGTCGATCCTTCTCAAACCGAAAACGAGCGGAGTTTTGCGGCATCGGCTGCGAAGCTTGAAGTGGGCGGTGGTGCCGCGGTCATTCAAGCGACGCCGATCGGACTTGCACAGGCGATCGCAGTAGCAACGTACAAGAATGCGCTTGGCGAAGATTGCAAGCGTATTGAGGTGCGCAACAAGGATGCGTCCTCTGTGTGTGGCGTTTGCCTTGGTAAAGACGGTATCTGGCGTGTCGTGCCGCGAAACTTCTAAACGAGACGAGGTGAAATGACTTCGCCCGTTATTCAGAGCGGCTTGGTGGTGCAAGGGCGTGTGCTTGGCGCACTCATGCTTCGTGAAATCCACACCATCAACGGCAACAGCAAGCTTGGCTACCTCTGGGTATTGATCCAGAGCGTCTTCGGCATTGCCGTTTTCTGGGCGCTGCGTACGTACATGGGTGCACATGCGCCTGGCGGTATGAGCATGGCGCTTTTTCTGGCGATCGGATTCGGACTGTGGAGTATTTTTTCAGATGGCATCACCAAGACAATGGCTGCGGTTGATGCAAACAGAGCACTTCTGACTTTCCCGCAGGTCACGGAATTCGATGTCATGTTTGCGCGAGTTATTGTGATCACGGCGACCCAGGTTGTGACGACGATTCTTATTGTTGCCGCGAGCATCCTGTTGGGGGCGGCCTTTCGTCCCAACGGAATTGTCACCGGGCTTGTTGTTTTGATCTGTTCGCCGCTTTGTGCGTTGGGTATTGGTATGGTTTGCGGGTCACTGGCGGTCTTTGTACCGGTCATCAGCAAACTTGTTCCCATGGTGCTCAGAGTAGCTTTTTTTCTTTCTGGAGTCTTTTTTTCCGTCAGTGCTTTCAAGCAGGATCTGGCGAATTTCATGCTCCTCAATCCGATTTTGCAGGCTGTTGAGCTCATGCGAATGAGCCTACACGATGCATATGTCGTGGAGGGTTTGAGCGTTACTTATCTCGTCTGCTTTACGCTGACATCGCTTGTCGTTGGTGGCTTCCTCGAGAGATACGCTCGATCTAGGAGGAAAGATCAATGATCGAGCTTCAGCATGTCTTTAAGTCGTATCCGCTCAAGGAAGGCAAGCACGTTGTTTTAAACGATGTCAACCTTCGAATTGAAGAAGGTCGGAACCTTGCTATTTTGGGTTTAAATGGTGCAGGTAAGTCAACACTTATCCGAATCATCGGAGGTGCGGAACCCCCTGACAGCGGGAGAGTTATTCGTACATCGCGTGTTTCGTGGCCGATTGGGTTTTCGGGTGGGTTTCACGGATCTCTGACCGGTAGGGAAAATCTGCGCTTTGTTTCGAGGATTTACGGTGCTGATATCAAAAAGGTGACAGCTTATGTCGAGGATTTCGCTGAGCTGGGTCCCTATCTGGATATGCCGATCAAGACGTATTCGTCAGGCATGAAAAGTAAACTCGCATTTGGCTTATCAATGGCGATCAGTTTTGATTTCTACCTGATAGACGAAGCTTTTTCGGTCGGCGATGCGGCTTTTAGGGCAAAAGCAAACAGAGCACTTAAAGAACGGACGGCTCAGGCGACTCTCATTTTTGTTTCGCACAATACAGCAGCAGTTCGGCAAGCTTGTGTTTGCGGAGCTGTTCTAAGTGCCGGAACGCTTGTCTACTACCCGGTTCTTGAAGACGCAATCAAACACTATTCGGAAATTTGTGATGCCAAACGAAGTTAACCCTAACCAGGCGACACCTGATCAAAAATCCGGGACTGTTGCACAGACGTCAGCTTCAACAACAGCCAAGCCTGCTCAGCCGACTCAAGCTGCTCAGAGTACAAAGCCCGTTGAGTCGACTAAACAGGTTCAGGGGGTTAAGCCCGTTCAGCCTGTGCAGGCAGTGAAAGCAGTGTTGTCTCCGCAATCTCCTCAGACTTCAAAGCCGACTCAGACGGGTGAAGTGGTTCCACAGGTACAGGTTTCAAAACCAGGTCGACCGTCCCAGTCATCGCAGCCTGCGAGTCCAGTTCAAACCGCGACGCAGGGACAAACCGCGGCGACAGCGAAGCATGAGAACGAGATGAAAGCTACATACTGGGCTAAAGCTACGCCTGTTCAGCGCGAACTGGTCTTGTTCGTTTTGTTGCCGACGTTGCTGGTGTTTGTCTACACGGCTTTTCTTTGGTCTCCGATGTATGTTTCAGAGACTAAGTTTGCCGTTCGTTCCGGGACAGAACAGTCGTACGGTGTTGATATTGCAACCCAGCTTTTGAAGACTTCCAATTCCTCCACTCAGGATGCCCAGGTGGTAGAGGCGTATATCCGCTCGCCCGACATTTTTGAAGCGCTCGATAAGGAGCTCAAGATCATTGATCACTACTCGAGCTCGGAGTGGGATTGGCTCAGCCGTTTGACATCTTCTCCTACGCTTTGGGACAAGCAGACTTTCTGGAATTGGGTTTCCAAGCCCATTGTCAATCCGGACAACGGTATCGTCACCTATACGGTTCGTGCGTATGACCCCGCTATGGCGCAGGCTATTTCTCAAGCGGTTCTTAAGCGAAGCGAAGCGCTTGTGAACGAAATGAACGAACGAGCCCGCAAAGATACGCTGGCACTTTCTGAAAAAGAAGTCGAAATCGCCAAGGATCGTGTAGCGAAAGCACAGCAGGCGCTTGAGGAATTCCGCAACCAGCACCGCGATCTTGATCCGCAGGCGACTGCCACCGGTTTGCAGACGATCGTTTTCGAACTTGAAGGTGAACGCGCGAAACTGCGCGCAGAGATCGAAGAAGCCCAGTCTTATATGAAGGCCTCGGCGCCTCAGCTTAAAAACATGCAGAGTCGCTTGGCTGCCCTCGAAAAGCAACTTGCCTCTGAGAAGGCGCGTCTTGTTAATCAGGAAGGGAAGGATGCTCTGAACTCCTGGGTTTCGGGCTACGAAACTCTGATGATTGAGAGTGAATTCGCAAAGAAGCAACTCACCACTGCCATGACGGCTATGGAAACAGCGCGTGCGTCCTTGCTTTCTAAGACTCGCTACATTGTTCCGATTGAACAGCCGACGCTTCCAGACGAATCGCGGTATCCAAATCCATGGATTTTTACGATTTGCACGTTCTTGGGGCTACTTTTACTTTATGGACTGATTCGTTTGATCGTCGCTTCGGTTCGTGAGCACGCTGGCTTCTGATTTTTGAATTAATAGAAATGAGGATTTCAACAAGATGAAAACGGTTCTCAACGCGGCGGTGACGGCGGCGCTTGCCGTCCTCGTCTCGCAGAGCGCGGTTGCGGCCGATGCAG
>NZ_WEHX01000144.1 GCF_009183815.1 Sutterella seckii
CGCTACGACGTTGTCTTTGAACTCCTGCGAATATCGCATGTTTTGCCACTCCATGAAAGGTTGAAGGGGTGGCGAAAGTTAGTATGACATCTAATGCCTCGTCTCCAAAGACGGCCGTCATCAGTTCCCCTGCAAAGGCATTGTCGTTCGATGGCATCAAAACGGATTGAGAGCGTGCACGTTTGGCCGTGAGGAACATCTGAAGCTTTTCGTCGAATGTTTCCAGACCGTCGCCGGGAAAAGCGGCAATCGGAATATGGACGACAACGTCCTTCGTCTGTCCAATGCGCCAGCATCGGTCTGAACACTGGTCCTCAACTGCCGGGTTCCACCATCTCTCTAGATGAACGACATGATTTGCGGCCGTCAGCGTGAGCCCAGTCCCGGCAGCCCGGCTGGTGAGAATCACCACGTCGAACTGCCCGGCCTTTTCCGGCCGCTGGAATTCCCGCACGACCCTCTGGCGGGCTGCGGCAAGCATCATTCCGTTGATGATGCCGGGCTCCTTTTCAAGCTTGTAATGCTGCTGAATTTTCCTGGCTAAGGCTCGCTGAAGCGCTACGTGGAGCACAAAAACCACCGCTTTTTCGTTCTTCGCCTTAACTTCATCAAGAATTTTGAAGAGCGCCGTGAAACGGGCAGAGTTCGCAATATCCTCGTCCGTGAGAACAAAAGTTGAGTTTTCGCTGGCCAAGCCTTTTTTGGAAGCCCCGCCGATGCTGGCTCGTGCAGAGCCGGCAGCACCAATTTTCTTCGGCGACAAACAGGCTGCAGAAAGCATATGCAGAAGCTGAAGTCCGGGAATGCTCGCCTTGCCGTTCAAGGATGAATTGCGAAGATTCAGCACCTCCTGATAGGCAGCAGCCTGTTCCGGAGGCATCGGAACCCGGTAGAGCTTCTCGATCTTGGCTTTGAGGTCCTTGAGGCGGTCAGTTTTGAGGCGACGGAGCATGAGCTGAATGCCTTTCGCATCCTCAGGGGAAGCTGCGTCGCTAGAAAGATCAGTACCAGACGGGCCGCCCGCGATCTCCGTTGATTTCTGGCCAAGGAGAAGGGCATTAAGTTCGCGGCCGGCCGTCTCTGCTGAAGCGACGTCGTCGCCCCGGCAGAACCTGTTCGAAAAGGTTTTCGCCGACCCCATTACCCCCGGTACGGTAGCGTCGAGGATGGACCAGAGATCCATAAAGGTATTCTCAACTGGGGTACCCGTCATGGCGAGAAGGAATTCAGATTTGAGTCCTTTGATGCACTCGGTGAGAAGCGCTGTTGGATTCTTGATGCGCTGAGCTTCATCGAGAACGATGAGCCCCCAGTTCTGCTGAAAAAAGAACTCCTGCTGATTGCGGACTGACTCGTAGGTTGTGACGGCCCAGGTGCATCCTTCCAGCTGCTCCGTACGCTCCGTCAGGGACTGCTTCATCATGCGGCGCACGCTCGCAGCCGAGAGGTCAAGTCCTCGTCCGTAGGCTTCGCCCAGCCACTTTCGTCCTTCAGTCAGCCAATTCTCGAGAAGCCCGGCAGGAGCAATGATCAGGGTAGGGAGGCCCGAGTCGGCAGCTTTCATTCCTTCAGCAAGCCAGGCGGCAAAGGCAAGGCATTCGATGGTCTTGCCGAGCCCCATATCGTCCGCAAGGAGCGCACCGGGAATGCCCCTGTTCCAAAGGTCCTTCAGCCAGGAGAGCGCCTCTTCCTGATGCGGCAGCAGGGAGAGTCCGGATGAGAGCGTTGATAGCGGGTGCTGCCAGGGCGTGCGGTTGACAAGCTCAGCTTGATACTCAAGCGCTTCCAGATTCCGCTTGATGTCAGGGCCGAACTGAACGCGCTCTTCAGCGTTGCTCTCGACCTTATCCTCTTCTCCCTTGTTGTCGCGATACGGTTCGTCCGGTTTCCCGTCTTTATCGGTTGTCTGGGGAAATACCTTGCGGCAGCATTCCAGAAGAGATGCGGCATTGATGCTCTCCACCGGAATCATCGTATCCTTTACCTTCACGAGGGCATCTCCCTTGACGCTCGCCTCATGAAGGTCGCTGATGAGTTTTTCGAGCTCCGCCTGCGTAAGGCAGAAGAATTGTCCATGAAGAACCAGCCCCGCTCTGTCGGCACCGTCGGCATACCAGTCGGTCTTGATCGGCTGCATGAATGAGAGCGTCTGGCGCTGCCAGGGTCCCAGAGCCTTAACGCGGTCGCTGATGAACTCAGGCGTTTCCACAAACGTGAAGTTCACGAGGTCGTCGAGACTGTCATCCTTAACGCCAGCCTTGGCGAGGGCCTTCATGATGGCCTGTCGAGGGTTCTCGAGGAATCGCATGCGCTCATCCGGACTCGCGTGGTTGATGTCCCGAATGGCCTCGACGACATGCTGCGTATCGGGTGGCATGAAGAGATACGTCCCGCCGCCGAGGGGCACGTGACCGTTGATCGGGAGACCGCTGTCGAGAAAATGTGAGAAGTCCTTTTTCTCTCCTTTGAGGAGAAGCGGCAGGAAATCATCGGATTGTCCGGAGATGCCTTTCGGACGAAGAATGACGGGACGAAGCTTCCCGTGGTCATCGACCTCAGCCGTCACGCGCACAGCAGTGAGAAGCTTGGCGCGGGAAATGCCGGCGACCGCCTTTTCGACGGCACGCGACATGGAGAGCACCGACATGGCTTCAGCCCAGGCGAAATTCCGGTCAACATTGGGATCCGATAGAGCGTTCTTATAGGCTTCGATCGTTTCTGCAACGATGAAAACTTCGGGCGGAAGCAAATGAGGAGGACGGCCGCCGTAAGTGATCTGGAGTCCGATGCGGGTTGGGCGGATCAGTCGGCGCTTATCGGAAATGAAGGCAACATTGATTGAAAAGTCGTCGGAATAGGGCGTTCCCTCTGAATCAACAGCAATCGACTCGCCGCCCAGAGGGGGGAGGCCCATCAGGGGCCAGAGCCGGGGCTCAATGCCTGCGATTACGGCATCGGGAACAATCAATGCCTGTCGTGATTCATCCCATTCAGCTTCCCCGCTGTCTCGGAGAGACATGAGCGTTTGAATGCCCTCAAGGGCTTCCGGAGAGGCAAGAGCGTCCCATTCCTCAATAGCAGCATCATTCAGGGAAATCTGAAAGGCACTGCAGCATTGGGTCTTAAGCAGATACTGCCGGTAAAGTTTTTCGCGCTCGGGGATCTCAGGCGAATGAGCTGCATCAACGGCTTCTTGATCCTTATCGTTCTCTGCAAGGACGCGGAGCGTATTGGCTGTCATTCTGTGCAGTTCATCAAGCGGTATGGTAGTTTTTACCGCTTTAGGCACCACAAGGCTCTTTGAATCAACGTAGGAACGACTCCCCATCCGGGCTGATCCTTCACTCTTCTTATTCTTTTTAAGGAAATCAAAAATCATGGGAGTTCCTTTATGAGCTTTTTGCTTGATTTTTTCTTCGATTCCGGGCTGGATTACATACGATAGTTCAAAAGAATTTGTATTTTTTCATCTGCACTCGTCGTCCAATAGCGTGTATGGTTTATTGTGTAGAACTTGCCTTCCTGATCCTTTAGGGAAGGTCTGAGCAAGTGCCAATTTTTATGACTGCAACCGGAAAATCCGGACCCAACACATAAATTCGGTTGTTTACAGTCTAAAAATTGGCAGTT
>NZ_WEHX01000145.1 GCF_009183815.1 Sutterella seckii
GGCCGTCGAGGGTTGTGGTGGTTTTATCTTCATAACTCATTTATCAATTATAACATAACCGTAGCCGCCTGTCAACTATTTTGTGCCTATGTTAATAAAACAAAAGAATCCGCGAGCAGCTTTCCGAGCCAATCACGAATAAGACCCCGCGAATCAGGATCGGGGTCATCAGGGAGAGGTCCGCCGCCAGCAGGATTCGCCAAAAAAAGAAGCGCCTTCCCCGGTTCGCATACCCAGGGAAGGCGCATTGCGCGCGCTGGACCAGACAAATGGCAGAGAAGCCAGTCCAACGTCGCGGCTGAAACTATGACAGAGAAAATTCCCGACGACGAGGAGGACAGCTGCGTGATGAACCTTAGCCCGGTATGGGCACAAGACGAAATATTAGAAACATCAGACATTTTTCTTTCGAACAGTCCTGATGTAGTAGAAACCCTGATATGAGGCGGCGCAACACTTTTTGAAGGCCGCGGGATCGTATACGGCGAGGCGGAAATGTTGCCGCAAGTCCTGCATAATGGGGTATTCCCCAGTTCGTTTTAGAACGACTGTAAACGCATGATTCCGTGGGGTTTTTGCGAAGCGAATGATGCTTATGATGCTTCACAGTCAGAGACCGGCGGGAGCCCGGACAAAGTTTCCAGCCGAAGCAGGCAGAATGCAGGGGAGGCGGGGCCGCTCCCCGCATTCGTCACCCCTTTCGATCAAACACTCTCACCTCACGGCGCATGTCGAAGAAGAAGTCTCCCCGCAAGAAGACCTATCGCAAAAAGGAAGTCCGTCTGCCTCCGATGTCGGCGGCGTTTCTGCCCGAATACTCAGAAGCCCAGAAGACGAATCTCGGGCTCGCTCAGCTTCTGCCCGTCAAGGCCCTCCGGTCCTCGGAAGCGACGAAGACGAACATCATTGCGGCCGTCACTACCGTCAAGCTCGGCGTCAACATCTGCGAGCACTACGAGGATACGGGCGACCTGAAGGACGCCTGCATACTTGCCATGGCGGCGCTCGTCGCCGGGCTCGAATACACCGAGCGCCATGAGCCGCTTCCCGACTACATGGTCGAACCGATCGAATACGCCATCACCCGCATCGTCGAAATCGAGATGATGCTCGACCGTGCTGCCCTCATGCACACCTTTTCGGAATCCGCCCAGATGGATGCGCAGTGCCTCCTTGTCGAGGAGGCGCTGATCGGCGCGATCATCCCGGACGTTCCGGAAGTCGCCCGTTATGCGGGATTGAAGGGCTATGCTTTCGCGGGCGGACAGGCGCACGCCGGAAGACTGTCTGACGGCGCCCCCTGGATGTGGCTTCCGGTGAAGGGCGACCCCATTCCCATCAATGAGCCTATCCTTGCCTATCTTGACGACGAGCAGAGCACCGGCACATGAGAGTGCTTTCGCCTCTATGTCTTCGGGACGACCCGGATCACGAGGTTCATCTCCTCGCAGAGCCGCATCACGCTGTCGAGGCTGGGATTCCCGCCGATATGGAGTGCCCGGTAGAGGTGACTGCGGTTGAGCCCCGTCTTTGAGGCAAGACGCGTTATGCCCCGGCCTTTCAGAAGTTCACCGAGAAGCTCGATGGCTTTGTCCAGTGCCCCGATCCGGAGGGCGGAATTGATCTGCTTCAGAAGCGCCTCTTCCCGGGGAAGCAGGGGCGCGTCAAGCGGAAGCGAGATCGCAGAATCGTCTGCATGCGCGGATGTCATATTGAGAAATATCCATTTCAAAAGGCAGAAGGTCGGGTCCGCTTCCGCAGGTTCAAAAAGAGATTTCATCCGGAGGCCGGAAGCTGATGAGGCTTCAGCCCCCGGACGAGGGATTGCTGAGTTAGAACTTCCAGAGCGCCGTGATTTCACCATTGAGGCCCTCGCGGGCGCCGAAGTACCCGTTGACCGCGGTCGTGAGCTCAAAAGAGCCGGCTTCATTGAGATAAGACCAGCCCATCGTCAGAATGCCGGTCGTTCCTTCGGCATCGTCGGAAACGAGCCTTAGTTCGCCCAGGGCGTCGTGCGCCTTGCCGTCGGCCTTTGCCGCGAACACCTGTTCGGCCGCAAGACCAACGAAGGGATTGAGGCCCCTCGCATAGCGGTATTCGAGACGGGTGCCCATCTGCACACGCTGACCGTTCAGAGCGTCGTAGTGCACTGAAACAGCATCGGCGCCGCTTCCGATGTCGTAGGTCTGCCCCTTCTCGCAGTCATAGAAGTAGTTGAGGAAGACGCGGTTCGAGAACTTCTCCGTCAGATCAAACTGGTAGTTGACGCCGAGATGAGCGCCCCAGTAGAGACTCGACTTGTCGAAATTCATCGGCTGGGAGAGGAGGGCAACGTCGAAATCGTTTCTCAGAACGCCGGTCTTGAGATAACCCGTGACATTGAGGCCCATGTCGCCCACCTTCCGGATAGCATAGAGGCCGACGCCCGCATAGTTGTTCCGGCCCTTGTTCTTCATGGTGCCCGAAGGAAGCGGCGTCTTCGTCTCATAGGATGCGTGTCCGATTTCTACATATCCGCCGATTTCCGTGGAGCCCATCTCATGCCCGAGACCAATGAGACCGGAAACGACATTGCTCGTCACGCGGGTATCCGTACTGATCCCGTAGCGGCCGGCGCGACCTGCCGCGAAGAGACCGTTATGGCTTGCCCGTTCGGAGTGCATCAGCGTGTCGACAAAGAAGTCCGAGGACGCAAAGAGGGTGCTGTAGCCCGCGAGGGACGACTGCATCAGCGCATGCGTTTCGGGATTCACGACGCTCGGGATGATGCCGGGATTCGGATTCGGATTCGGGTTGGGATTGGGGTTCGGATCAGGATCCGGGTCGGGATCCGGCTTGGGGTCAGGATCGGGGTCGGGCTTTGGATCCGGGACCGGAACAAGATCCTTGTTGAGCGTGAGGACGAGCTGCGTGGCTTTGTCGGCGGTGCCGCCTTTGAATTCGAGCTGGTAGTCTTCCGGGGCGAGCTGCGTCGAGACATAGCGCACCGCATTCATTGCCGTGTTGATGGTCACCGGTGCGCGGAGCTCATTGGCAAGTCCGGGCTTCCAGAATTCCCGATCTTCTGAGTATTCATCGTATTGCTGCCGGACAGCCGTCTGAACAAAACCCGCCGCGCTGTCGATCAGAACGAGCGTCGTTCCCTGCTTCAGCGTTGAATCGGCATTTGTGATTGCCACCCGGGCATTATTCTCGGCGCCCGATTTATAAAACAGCGGAACAGCGAACGTATTATTCGTGACCGTAATGTACGGGGTATTGAGGTCCATGCCGTCATAGAGGACGAAGTCGTAATTCTGGAACCCGCGCATGTATTCGGTTCGAATATTCGAGGCTGCACGAAGGGTATTGCCTTTCCACGCGGAAGCCTGCTCCTGGTAATAAAGGATGTCCATGGCTTCAGGCTTGTTAATGTCCATGATGAACAAGCCGCCGTAGAGACCTTTAAGCTGCAGCGTGTTTTGATTAGAGGACACGTTGCGTCCGATGACGACTGTATTATTAACATAGGCACAAAATAGTTGACAGGCGGCTACGGTTATGTTATAATTGATAAATGAGTTATGAAGATAAAACCACCACAACCCTCGACGGCC
>NZ_WEHX01000146.1 GCF_009183815.1 Sutterella seckii
TTCTTTCGCACAAGGGAGTGACGCTGTGAGCACCAAGACGCTGACCACCCCGATCAAGGATGAAGACCTCGAAGACATCAAGATCGGCGACATCCTCTATCTCGACGGCTATCTCATCACCGCCCGCGACCAGGCGCATCATCGCCTCGTGAAGCTCGGCCGCAAGCTCCCCGTGGATCTGAAGGGCAAGGCCATCTTCCACGCCGGTCCGATCATGGTTCCGACCAAGGAAGCAAAGAGCGGCTGGAAGGTCGTCTCGATCGGCCCCACGACCTCGATGCGCATGGAAATCTTCGAAAAGGAATTCCTCGCCGAAACCGGCGTGAAGTTGATCGTCGGCAAGGGCGGCATGGGTCCCAACACGACCGCGGGCTGCAAGGAATCTAAGGCCATTCACTGCGTCTTCCCGGGCGGCTGCGCCGTGGTTGCCGCGGAATGCATCGAAGAAGTCGAAGACGTCCAGTGGCCCGAACTCGGCATGCCCGAATCCATGTGGGTCATGCGCGTGAAGCACTTCGGTCCCCTCATCTGCTCGATCGATACGCACGGCAACAACCTCTTCGAAAAGAACAAGGCAGTATTCAACGAGCGCAAGGGCCCGATCGTTGAGCGCATTTCAAAAGTGGTCGACTACCAGAAGTGATTATCGCCTCACCCGCGCATCGTTCCGGGGAGCCGTCGTCATGCTGTCGCGTTCCAGGAAAGATCCAACCACACCTGGACGTAAAGCTCCGCTTCGACGGCGCTTGATTAAGAAATCCGTGGCAGGGAAACCCGGACCAAAACGGGCTTCCCGCTCTCCCCTCCCCGGCCGCTTCCCTGAAGTGTGCCGGGATTTTTAATATATTTTATTGATATATATAGTTTTTTACATACGCCGTCGTAAAACTCAGTCAACCACCGGCCATGCAACAGAATTCCCGGGAAATTTCCGGAAACAATAAAAAAAGGACCCCAAAAATGCCGAGCAACACCTGCAGATATCTTTCCGCTCTTCTCTCCGAAGGGACCTTTTCCAAAGCTGCTCAGTTTCTCGACATTTCGCAGCCCTCGCTCTCGCAATTTCTGCTGCGTCTTGAGACGGAGATCGGAACCGAACTCGTGGACCGTCAGGTCAAACCCCTCAAGCTCACCCCAGCGGGAGAACTGTTTCTTCGCACCGAGCGCCAGATCGATCAGATGCGCGAGACCTGCGTCAAGCAGATCGACGACATCAAGGCGGGCGTGCGCGGGCACGTCACCATCGGCGCCTCCGACTACCGTGAAACCTTCTTTCTAACCGAGGTTCTGCCCGTCTTCCGCAGCCGCTTTCCCAGCATTGAGATTGAAATCACCGAAGGGCGCACGAAAGAGCTCGAGGAGCTCGCCATGGAAGGAACCACCGACTTCTCGCTCGTGATCTCTCCGCTCTACCACCCGCAGTCGCTTGAGGTGACAGAGCTCTACCAGGAGAAGATCCTCGTCGCCATGAGCATCAATCATCCCGTCGCCCAGCGCTTTCCGAACATTACTGGCGAAGAGTACCCGCCGCTTGACTTCCGCGAGCTTGACCGAGAAAACTTCATCGTCATCAAAAAGGGACAGATGATGAACCGCCTTTACCATGATCTCTGCGATCGAACCGGCGCATCGCCCCGTGTGGTGCTCGAAAGCGAATCCATGATCGCGGCTCTGGCACTCGCGAGTGCGGGCCTCGGAGTCACGCTCACCACCGAAACGCTTGCCAGGCGCGCTGCCACCGCGGAACCCATCCGCTGCTTCTCCATTGTGCCCGATGTTCCGCCCCGCACGGTAGCGGCCGCCTACCGCAGCGACCGCTACCTCTCGAAGGCTGCCCGGGAACTTATTCAGGTGATGCTTGACGTGGCAGGCGCGAAGTTTCAGCGCGGCTGATGGTCTTCTGGAGAACCTCGAACGCTCGCGGCGGTCCGCCCGCCTTCGGGAGAGGCATCCCTGTTTTTGAAAGCAATCCCGGCGGAATCACCTGTTTTTAGAGGCATTCCGAATTTATCGAACGCACCTTAAGGTTTTGACGCTCTGAAAAGCGCTAGACTCACGCCTTCGAAATTTCAGAGGAGCGCCACTCTAAGAAGCGCGCTAGAGCCCTCAACCCGACGGCGCATCCTCCGACCCCATCCTTTTGGAGATTGAAGAACCATGCCTCATGTTGTCTGCGAAGCCTGCATCGGCTGCAAGCGTACCGACTGCGTGGACGTCTGCCCGGTGGATTGCTTCCGGGAAGGTCCGAATTTTCTTGTGATCGATCCCGATGAGTGCATCGACTGCGCCGTCTGCATTCCGGAATGCCCGGAAGCGGCGATTTACGCCGAAGAGGACGTGCCCGAGGATCAAAAGGAATTCATCGAACTCAACGCTGAGCTCGCCCGCGAATGGCCTTCCATCACGCACCGCAAGCCCTATCCCGATGATGCGGATCAGTGGCGCGGCGTGAAGAACAAGATCCGCTTCCTGAAGCGCTGATATCTGCGCTCCCTCGCCGGTAGAAAGATTCTGTCGCGATTCGCTCAAAATGGCCCGCCCGTTCGCGGGCCATTCTTTTTAGAATCCTCTGCATCCTGTCTTTTGGCACGGAGTGCGCGCTTCTGCTCTGCGCCTCCTTGGTCTCCCATTCGCATTGATCATGCAGAAAATCAAGCTTATTTCGCGGCGTCTTGCCGCCCTCACGCTCCACGTGCTTCAGTTTGAGCGCCCCGAGGGCTTCAGCTTCAAGCCCGGTCAGTTTGCCCGCCTCGGACTTCCCGCTGAAACGGAAGGCGCGGATCCCGTAATCCGCGGCTATTCGATTGCTTCCTCGCCCGAAAGCCCGGTCCTTGAATTCTTCATTACCGAAGTGAAGGGCGGCGCGCTCTCGCCCCGCATCTGCGCGCTCAATCCCGGCGACTCGGTGCTCCTTGACGGCGACGCCGAAGGAGCGCTCACGCCGTCCCGCATTCCAGGAGGCGACACGCTCTGGCTTCTCGCCACGGGTTCCGGTCTCTCGCCTTTTGCGTCGATTGTGCGCTCGAGCGCCGTCTGGGATGCCTGGAAGGACATCGTGCTCGTTGAGTCGGTGAGAAAGATCGAGGAGGCGGCTCTCGCCCGCGAGCTCGTTCTTTCGCTTCCCGCCGACCGCCGGCCGAAGCTCATCGTGACGACGACGCGCGAAGAGGATCCTGCACGCCAGGGCGACCTCACGGGCAGAATCCCGGAACTCCTCAAGTCGGGCGAGCTTGAAAAAGCAGCCGGCCGTGAAATCACGCCCGAAAAATCCCGCCTCATGCTCTGCGGCAACCCCAACTTCATTGCCGACGCCCGTGCGACGCTTAAAGCCCGCGGCATCGTGTCCCCGCGCTTCGGCAAGCCCGGTCAGCTCGTCGTCGAGAACTTCTGGTAACCGGAGAGGAATTGGAGAATGCAGCTTCCTCCGCTTCGCCCGAGCGCTGAGACCATTGACGATCTTCTCCCGCAGACGGAATGCCGTCAGTGCGGGTTCGAGGGGTGCGCCGCCTACGCGCAGGCCATTGCCGAGGGGCTCGCGCCATCAACCGCTGCGCCGGGCGGG
>NZ_WEHX01000147.1 GCF_009183815.1 Sutterella seckii
TTTCGGCGCGCTTTACTCCATCACGGGAGTAAACAATGCAGCGGCGGCGAAGCTCGAGCTGGGCTTCAGGAGTGGCCTTGCGGCCGTCGAGGGTTGTGGCGGTTTTATCTTCATAACTCATTTATCAATTATAACATAACCGTAGCCGCTTGTCAACTATTTTGTGCCTATGTTAATAACCAGAAAGACATGAATGCCGCCGCACCGTGAAAAGGAGCGGCGGCATATGCATTAGCGGAAATTGCCGAAGCTATTTGAGAGAGAGTCCGGTCACATCGAGACGAGCGCTCAGGTACCGCACCTTCGGATTCGTGCCGGCCTTCGCCGTCATCATCTGCGCCTTTTCAAGGAGCGCAGAATCTTCCTTCGAGAGGTTTTCGTAGTCGATCAAGCGAAGCGCTCCCGTAGAGCAGTTTTCGACGCAGGCAGGCTGTCGGCCGTCGCGAAGCCGGTGCGTGCAGAGCGTGCAGTGCTCGGCCTTTCCCGTAATGCGCTTCTGGTGCATTTCTGACGCTCGCTCTGCGAGAGGCGCTTTGTCGGGCCAGTAGGAAACAGCTCCCGTTTCATTGAACTGGGGAGCCCCGTAGGGGCATGCAGCAAGGCACATCCTGCAGCCGATGCACTTCTCATCGTTGACGAGGACTTCTCCAAAGCTTCCCTTTGAAATGGCCTTTGCAGGACACACCTTCATGCAGGCCGGATCCTCGCAGTGCTGACAGGAAGCGCGGAAGTAATTGATGATGCGCGCCCTCGGGTCTTCTCGACGCTCAATCCTCATCCACTTCATCTGCGGATGAAGCTGATTTTCTTCCTTGCAGGCGACGAAGCAGGTCTGGCAGGCAATGCATTTGTCGACATTGAAAAGGATGCCGTATTTGCTCATGGTCTTCTCCTCACGCCTTCTTCGTTACGCTCACGGGCATTTCGAAATAAGCCGGATACCCGGACATGGGATCGCGGACCGCACGGCCGACAAGCGGCTGCGTGTTTTCCTTGCCGAGCCAGCCGTACTGGGCGTCAATGAGTCCCTTGGGCACGATGATCGACACCATGGCGCGCGCCTCGACCGGACCGCCGTAGGGCGAGCGGATCTCGACGATGTCTCCCTCCCTGATGCCGCGCTCGGCTGCATCTTCAGGACTGATGTCGATCGTGAGGTGGTCCTCAATTTCGAGAAGATAAGGCTGATCCGATCGCGTCTTCGAGTGCGTGATGAAGGGCTTGCGGGCGCCGTTGAGGAAGCGGAGATTGAATTCCTTCGTGAGCGGCATCATCGGCTTATAGATCGGAAGCGCCGGATGGCCGAATTTTTCAGCTCTCACGCTCGAGAACTCGAGCTTGCCGCTCAGAGTGTTGAAGCCCGGCTTGCCGTCGGGCCGCATGCCGCCCGTCTCGTACTTGCGAAGAGCGGGTTTCGGCGCCGGCACGGACGAAACCCTGGGCAATGCATCCGCAAAGGCCTCCCAGCCTTCGCCCTGCATGCTTTTGAGAACATGGTCGCAGGCCTTTTTCGGGTCGCCGTCGAAAAAGTGTTCCGGCTTGTCGACAATGGCTCCGATTTCAAATGCGATTCGCCAGTCTTCCCGGCATTCGCCGAGAGGCTTCACGGGCTTTCTCACTGCAATCTTGTTCCCGTACCAGCCGAAAGGTGCGTAGCGCTCATAATTCATGGCGGCGGGAAGAATGATGTCCATGTCCTGATGGCTGTCCGGACGATAGAAGTAGTCGGCCGAGAAAGCAAAATCGAGCTTTTTCACAGCAGCTGCGTACACCTGCGGCGACGGCCAGATATTGACGTTGAAGCCCCAGCCGCAGAGCATCCGCACCTTTCCTGAATCCACCCATTCCGGGAAATTGTTCGGACTCACCTGGTCCTTCATGTCATTCCAGAGCGGCAGTTCCTCCCGGTCGAGGCGGTTTTTCTTCTGCTCAGGCAGGCTGAACCAGCCGTTCTCCGACACTGACGGATGGAGGCCGTAAGCCGCCATCGCAAGGCCTTTGGGGCCGGATGGGAAGGCGACGCCGCCCTTGACGTCGATGTAGCCCATGACGATCGGGAGAAGAAGAAGCGCCCGGGCGTTGTTGACGCCGTTGGAATTGTGGGACACCGACTGCGTGGTAAGCGAGAAAGTGCCCGGTCCCTTTGCCCAGAGGCGAGCCCCTTCAACCACGAGTTCCGCCGGAACGCCCGTAATTTCCTCCGTATATTGGGGCGTAAAGGTCTCGCAGTATTCTCTATAAGCTTCAAAGCCGTACGTCCACTTTTCGACGAACGCCTTGTCATAGAGTCCTTCGCGGATAAGCACCCGCATCATGCCGGCAACGAGTGCGGCATCCGTTCCGATTCTCGGCTGCAGATGGATGTCTGCGATTTCGGCTGCTTTGGTTCTGCGTGAATCAATCGTGATGATTTTGCAGCCGCGCGCCTTCGCGGCCTGAATAGCCTTCCACCATGTGAGCGGCTGCGCCCAGACATTGGTTGCCATGATCATGAAGACTTTGGTGTCCGGAGTCGGCAGTCCACCGTTGTTGGGGCGGCCGAAGTTGAGTTCCTCGGCCATCATGCAGCCCGAACGGCAGCCGACGGAAGATTCAGTGCCGTATGTGGTCGATCCGAAATAGCGTGCCAGACGATAAATTGCGGGCCGGGGCTCCTTGGGGTCGCCGGCATAGAACATCACGGCATTGGGACCGCTCGTACGGCGGATTTCGAGCATCCTGGCCGCTATCGTCTTATAGGCCTCCTCCCAGGTAATGCGGACCCAGCCCGGGTCAGCTGCGCCCTTCGGGTTGGTGCGCTTGAGGGGATAAAGAAGCCGGTTCGGGTTATAGAGGCGCTGCAGCGTTGAAAGTCCCTTGGAGCACAGAATCGACCTGGGATTTTCCTTCCAGTTTTCTATTCTGATGATGGTGTTGCCGCGGGCATGGAATTTGATGCCGCACTGCGGCACGTGATTGCACGAGTCGCAGATGGTGTATCCCGTCCACTCTTTCTGAGCTTCGACGGCCGCCTGCGCGCTCTTCACAAATAAGCTCTGCGAGCCGGCCCAGCCGGCAGCGAGCGAAAGTCCCCGGAAGAGACTGCGTCTAGAGACGGAAGGAACCTTGATGGTCATATTGTTCTCCTTTTTGCCGAACGCGAATGCTTCCGGACGGTTGCCGAAATGCTTTTCTCTGAAAGCGAGGTCGTGCACCCGGGAAAGCTTTCTTTCTGGGGGTCAGCGTTCGAAAAGGCCCTTCGCCCAAACCTGAAGATTGACGAAGGCCTTTGAGAATCAAGGTATCAATTATCCTGAGTTCACGGGTCGTTTTTAGGGCTACAGATCCCGTAAGCGTTTCGTGAGTGAAGAACTGCATCCAGGTCAGTTAACAGACTGACGCGGCAAGC
>NZ_WEHX01000148.1 GCF_009183815.1 Sutterella seckii
CCTGTTTTACGAATGAGAGTACCCTCTATGCACAGGCGGCCTGACCCCAAGCGCCACACAGCACCATCCGTCAACTATTAAATACCTTTGTTAATAACATACAGCGGCTGTATGTTAAGTTGGATTATGTTGCAAGCAAGAAAAGTCGATCTCAATGAATACCTGAGAAAATTCAGCCATAGGCATAAAAAAGGCGCCCATCAAGGAGCGCCTTTCTTCAGTTCTTCAGAAAATTATCGATTGAGGTCGATCAGATCGCCGATAGCGTAGAACCGTCCGTGACTGGCCGCATGCACGGTGCGAAGCGACGGGTCGGCAGATTCGAAGCGCCAGTCACCGCCCTCCGTTGCGACGCGGTCGTCGGCATAGCAGGCAACGACTTCGGCAAGGAAGAGGTCGTACGTTTTCGCAATGCGCTCTTCCGGAATCACCTTGCAGATGAAGTAGGCAGGCGACCCTTCGATCAGCGGAATGTCGCAGCCGGGAGCCCTGAAGAACCGGCCCGGGCACTTGTCGAGCTTTTCCTTGTCGTCGTTCTTCGAAACGGAACCCAGATACTGAGCGGATTCCACATTCGCGCGGGAGACCAAGCTGATCGCAAAGAAGCCGCTCGCCTCGAGGAGCTTGCGGGTGTAGTGCTCGCGCGAAAGAACCACCGTCACCTTCGTGGGGTTGAGGTCGAGCGCGCAGTTCCAGGCCGCCGTCATGGCGTCCTCATCGCCCTTATTCGCGGCGGAAATAACGGCCGTTGCGCCGATATTCATGAGTCCGTAGGCGCTGTCGACGCTGATGGAGCGGAGGTGTTCGGGAATGTCGATGAACTTCGTCATGTGATGTCCTTTCAGAAATGCATGCAGAGAAAACCTGAGGCAAAGAAGCCTTTAAAGAATCCGAATCAGATGCCGCCTTCCACAAGCCGCTGAGCCTCCGCCTCGCGCCTTTCCATCAGGCGCGCGTAGCTGCGGCAGTGCTCCATCCAGGCCTCGATGTCGTTCGAGAGATATTTGTCGCGCTCGTGGCAGAAGGTGAGCTGCCGGTGGAAGCGTTCGGGCAGCTGCACCTGCGCGACGAAGCGCCCGTAATAGGGGTCGTTGAGCACCTGGCGGGACATGTAAGTCAGTCCGAGGCCGAGGAGGACCGTGCGCAGAATGGCGTCGAAGCTGTTGAGTTCGGCAATCACTTCAACGCGCCTCAGACGCTGGCGGACCTGAGTTTCAAAGAAGTCGCGCGTGGAGGATCCCTTTTCGCGAAGAATCCAGGAAGCGGTTTCAAGTTCCTGGTAGCTCACCGGGCGCCCGGTGAGGGGATGATCCTTCGGCGCCACCACGACCATTTCGTCCGTCATCCAGGGCGTGGTCACGAGATCCGTGTCCGTGACGGGACCTTCAATCAGCGCGACGTCAAGTTCAAAGCGGGAGAGCTTTTCCGCAATGATCCGCGTATTGGCGATGACGGCGGCGGGGGTCCACCCGTGCGCGTCGCGAAAGCTTCTCAGGAGATCCGCAATCATGAAGGTGCCGATCGTGCGCGTGCAGCCCACGCGGAACTGGCAGTAGCGGCGGCTCTTTCTGAAGAGGTCCGAAATGTCGTCGGCGCGGTGGACCATCTCGTCGGCCTGAGGCATCATGCGGCGCCCTTCGGGCGTGAGGAAGATTCGTCCGCGGTTGCGGTCGAAGAGCTGCACGCCGAGCCTGGCCTCAAGCTCGGAGAGCGCCTGCGAAACCGCACTCTTGCTCATGGAGAGGTACTCTGCCGCCGCGCCGATGTTCTCGGCCTTGGCAATGGCAAGGAAAACCTGAAGCTGTCTGAGCGTGATGGGTACCACGAATGAATCCCTCCCTTGATGCGGCCTCTCGCCGAAGAGCCTCTCCGGAAAGCGGTCTTTGGATGTTAGCAAACCCGGCGCTTTTCTCTGCATCGCCTGAAAGCTTTCGACAGCGATCAGGCAAGAAAAGGCAAGTTAATTTTATCGAACAATTTTACCTATTTTGTTCGAATTTACTTTACAACTGAGCGGCCGTTGTTCTACTCTTCAGGCTTTGTGCGCCAAACGCGCGTTCCATTTGTTCGCCACTCCGCTTCTCTCCATCCATGCTCAAGGCTTTTCCCTCACGGTTTCGCAGTCTCCCCACTCCCATGGCCGGGCTTGCTCTCGGCATCGCCAGCCTGGGCTGGTGTCTGGAAAATGCGCTTCCCCTTCATGGCTGGGGACAGATTGCCGGGGCGGTCATTGCGTCCTCGCTCCTCTTCCTTCTCGTCTGCCGCTTTGCGCTTCATGCCGATACGCTCTGGGCTGACCTGAAGCACCCGGTGGTCGGATCCATCGTGCCCACCTTCGCGATGGCGCTCATGGTGATTTCCCGCGCGCTTCTCGATGCGCTTCCAAAATTCGCCGTCGGCCTCTGGCTCGTCGCCGTTCTGCTGCACCTCCTCGCACTCATCTTCTTCGCCTGGTTCCGCTTCCACGACAACGTGATGGAAAAGATGGTGCCCTCCTGGTTCGTGCCGCCCGTCGGCATCATCGTCGCCGACGTGTCCTTCCCGGGCGTTCCGGAGCTTCTGCCGCTCGCCCAGGTTCTCCTGGTCGTCGGCCTCGTTTCCTACGCGATCATGCTCCCGACGATGCTCTACCGCCTCATCTTCCTCCCGCAGGTCGCCAACGCCGCCAAGCCCACGATCGCCATCATGGCGGCTCCGGCTTCGCTCTCGCTCGCGGGCTACCTCTCCGTCTCAACGGAACCGCACCTTCTCCTCGTAGCGCTTCTCTTCGGCATCGCCATCCTGATGACCTTTGCGATCTACTTCGCGTTCTGGCACCTCCTGAGGCTGCAGTTCTCGCCCGGCTACGCGGCCTTCACGTTCCCGATGGCGATCGGCGCCACGGCGCTCTACAAGCTCGCCGCCCTGATGGGGACCTTCAACGGAATGGGAGAGTATGTGAGCGAACTGCGCTGGCTCGCCCACTTCGAGCTTGCCGTCGCTGCGGTCGTCATCCTCTACGTCTTCGTTCTCTACCTCAAGAACTTCAAGGCGTTCTTCGCGATCCATTGAACGAAAGCGCGGCAGTGAAAAAGAAAATGTCCCGTCCGAAAGAATCGAGCGGGACATTTTTTTGCGCTTTTGTCTTCCGTCTGCATCCCTGCAGACGGAAGGAAAACGCATTCAGCTTCGCCGGAATCAGGCCGGAGTCTTCACCACGGCAGGCTTCACTTCAGACGCCGTCTTCACGGCCGGAGCGGCGGCTTTCGGAGCAGGAGCTTCCTTCACGGGAGCAGCAGAAGCCGCAGGAGCAGCGGGAGCGGCCTTCGGAGCCGGAGCCGCAGCCTTGGGCGCTGCGG
>NZ_WEHX01000149.1 GCF_009183815.1 Sutterella seckii
TCGGCGGCGCGGCGCTCTTCCTCAGCCTTCCTGCGGGCGGCTTCCGCCTCCTGGCGGGCCTTCTCCTCAGCGGCGCGGCGTTCGGCGATCGCACGGGCTTCAGCCTCCATGCGCGCCTCCTCTTCGGCCTGCATCTGGGGATTCTTCACGAAGACGCGCTTTCTTCTCACCTCGACCTGAATCGTGTGAGCGCGCCCCGAGGCGTCGCTCTGCTTGATCACGCTCTTTTCCTTGCGGGTGAGCGTGATCTTCCTCTGGCTCGACTGCGTGCGCTCGATGCGCAGGCTGTCGAGGAGCCGGCTCTTGTCGGCATCGGAAAGGGTATCGGTTTCGTTCGACTTGTCGACGCCGGCAGCACGCAGCTGCGTAATGAGGGTCTTCGCAGGGACCTTCAGTTCCTGCGCAAATTCCTTAACCGTCATGGTCATATTTTTCTACTCCTTCGAACGCGGCGCTTCTTGGGGCTTCCTGGGGCGGAAAGGGGGATCCGTCAGGATCGCTTTCGCTTCCGCCCCGCCGCATTCGCGCGGGATATCGGGTTGTTTCTGGACTGCTCCCGCGGGAGCGTTATTCGGCCTTCTTCGCTTCGGCTTCGTGGGCTTCGCCTTCGCCGAACCAATGGGCGCGGGCGCCGACGATGAGGTTCTTGGCGGCTTCCTCTTCAAGCCCCGTCATCTCGACGAGCTCTTCGGTGGCGAGGTCTGCGAGGTCGTCAAGCGTTCTCACGCCGCGGCTCACGAGCTTGCTCGCGAGGTCGTTGGTCATGCCCTCGAGCTTGAGCATCTCCGGATCGGCCTTTCTCAGGTTCTCCTCGCGCGTGATGGCGTCGGCAAGAAGCTTGTTACGGGCGCGGGCGCGGAGCTCCTCGATCGTCTCGCGGTCGAAGGCTTCGATCGAGTAGAGCTCCTTCTCGGGCACGTAGGCGATTTCCTCAACCGAGGAGAAGCCTTCCGAAATGAGCACGTTCGCAGCCGCCTCGTCGATGTCGAGGTTCTTCATGAAGTCCTCGCGGATGCGGGAGACTTCAGCCTCGCGCTTCTCGCTCGCTTCGGTCTGCGTGAGGATGTTGATCTGCCAGCCGGTGAGTTCGGAAGCAAGGCGCACGTTCTGGCCGCCGCGGCCGATCGCAACGGCGAGGTTGTCCTCGTCGACGACGACTTCCATCGTGTGGGTGTCCTCGAGCATCACGATCGAGCGGACCTTGGCGGGTTCGAGCGCGCCGACGACGAACTGCGCGGGGTCGGCATTCCAGACGACGATGTCGATTCTTTCGCCCGAAAGCTCGGCCGTCACGGCATTGACGCGCGAGCCGCGCATGCCGATGCAGGTGCCGATCGGATCGACCCTCTGGTCGTGCGACGTGACGGCGATCTTGGCGCGGGCGCCCGGATCGCGGGCGGCAGCCTTGATCTCGATGATGCCTTCCTCGATTTCGGGAACCTCGAGCTCAAAG
The DNA here is from genome assembly GCF_009183815.1 of Sutterella seckii. Taxonomy (GTDB): domain Bacteria; phylum Pseudomonadota; class Gammaproteobacteria; order Burkholderiales; family Burkholderiaceae_F; genus Sutterella; species Sutterella seckii. The sequence continues at coordinate 1,454 of NZ_WEHX01000149.1, forward strand.
AGCTTCTTGAGGAATTCCGGCGACGTGCGCGAGAGGAAGACGGTCTTTCCCTTCGGCGTCTCGCCCACGTGGTCGACGTAGGCGCGAACGCGGTCGCCCGTGCGCATGTTTTCGCGCGGGATCATCTGATTGCGGGGGAGGCGCGCTTCGAGGCGCTCGATCTCAACGATCGCATCGCCCTTGTCCATGCGCTTGATGAGGCCGTTCACGATCGACTGGTTCTTCGCGAGGAATTCCGAGAGGATCTGTTCGCGTTCGGCGTCGCGCAGGCGCTGCAGGATCACCTGCTTGGCGTCCTGAGCAAAACGGCGGCCGGCGGAATCGATGTCCACGTTTTCAATGGGGCGCTCGATGTAGTCGCCCGGCTGAAGATCCGGGAATTCGTCATGAATGTCGGAGAACATTTCCTGACGATCGGGTTCCTGAAGGCCCTCCTCATCGGGCACGACGAGCCAGCGGCGCACGGCGGTGAATTCGCCCGTGGCGCGGTTGACGCGCACGAGAATGTCGGCATCTTCACCGGGGAAGCGGGCGCGCTTCACGGCGCTCGCGAGCGCAATTTCGAGGACGCCGAAGACGATGTCCTTTTCGACGTTCTTTTCGCGGGCGAGCACGTCGACGAGCTCGAGCATTTCACGGCTGTTCATTTTTTCATTACCCCTTGAAATTGAGTTCCTTAATCAGATGGGCGCGCTCGACGTCGGAGAGCGGGAAGACGACGCGCACGGGCGCGGATTCAACCGTCTTCTTCTTCTTCGCGCGAAGCGCTGCAGCGCGAGGCGTACGGGCCACGTCGACTTCGAAATAATCGAATTCAATCTCTTCGGCGCCCGATTCACCGGAAATGCCGATGATGCGGCCCTCGAGCTTTCTGCGGCCGGCTTCGGGGAAGCCTTCGGCCTTGAGAGGCGCGAAGAGCTCGAGCGCGGCGAGTTCGCCCTCAAAGCGCTTCCAGTCGCGGGCGCGCTTCAGAGGCCGCTCAACGCCGGGCGAAGACACCTCAAGACGATCGTAGGCGATGTCCTCGACCGTGAAGAGGTGCGTAAGCTGATCGCTCACGCGCTCGCAGTCCTCAAGCGAAATCCCGCCCTCGGCGGTCGTGTCGATCGTCACGCGAACCAGGCCGCGCGCGAGACGCTCGCAGTCGACGAACTCGTATCCGAGTCCTTCAACCGTCTTTTCCACAAGGGCGCTCAGCGCTCCGGAGGATGAATTCATTGATTGACAAATCCTTCAAACATGCGAAAAGGGCCCCCCGAGACCCCGGAGTCATCCTCCGGAATCAGGGCGCCGCGTTCCGCTGAAATCAAAAAAAAATGGGCATCCCTGCCCATTTCTCTCTCCATGCAGTCCGTCAGCCCGGAGTCGTCTGATGCAACTCTCTCCCGAAGCGGACCAGCAGGCGGCAGACGCTCTAGAAAATCCTTCCGCTCAGATTGTGAGCGGCGCGCTGCCAGAATGCGACGTCTCAGAGCAAACTGGAAAAAAGGCCCGCAGGGGCGGTTTTCGCTGCCCGCAGGCAAAGAAAAGCGCCTGGGGGCATTCGGTCTCCGGCCTTCCGTAAAGAAAAGCGGCTCTGACCGGCTCTGAAGAATGGGCCTGATTTTAGGAGAATCGCGGCGGCGGCGCAAGCGCTGAGAGAAGCAAATTTGCGTCTTTGCTCTCCCGGAGAGAACGTGCTTCCTCCGGGAGAGCTCATGTGCGATTCTCAAAACGCTTTCATCAGAGACGGCCGCCTCTCGGTCCGCGGGAGCCTCTCGCCGCGCCGATGCCGCGGGGAACGCGCTGCGAGCGTTCGGTGCGCTCGGAA
>NZ_WEHX01000014.1 GCF_009183815.1 Sutterella seckii
GGACTCTACGATTCTCCTGAAGCCGCTCTCAAGCCCTTGATGAGGCTGGCTTGACCCCTGGTTGGGGAGTTATACCCCAACCAAGCCGAGATTTTCCGTACGACCTGAAGCCCGTTCCGGTGACGAAGGAAATGGTCGAGGCTATCGGGGCCGCTCCCAGGGCCGCCTGTATGGGACGGGATCTGCTCTGTGTATTTGACGACCCTTCCGTTGTAGAACAACTCGCGCCTGATCTTGAAAGGCTCAAAGCGCTCGACGGTCTTCTTCTCCATGCAACGGCACCGGGGAGAGATTCGCAGATCGACTGCGTATCCCGATCCTTTGCGCCGAAGCTCGGCATCCCGGAAGATCCGGTGTGCGGCTCCGGCCACTGCCACATCATTCCGTACTGGGCCAAGGAGCTCGGGAAGAACGCCCTGACGGCTTATCAGGCCTCTCCAAGAGGCGGAACGCTCTACTGCCGCATGGAGGGCAAGCGCGTTCTTTTAGCGGGAAAGGCCGCACTCTATTCCTGCGGGGAGATTTTTGTTGACGCGCCCTCAATTGCTTGACAATTATTTGATTTTTATAAATAATATTTGATAAACGGATATGTTCCAACTGCGACTACCCTCGTCCTTATGATGGAGGGCATCCGAAGTGGCTGGAATCAGACCGGTTTCGCCGTGGCTAGTTGAAGGCGATTCTTCCGTTTCCTGAAGCCGGCAGTCATTCAATGATCGCCGGCTTCTTTTGCGATTCCCTCAGCATGCGGCTATTACAAATGACTAAGCCGCCTTCAGACGCCTGACGGAGAGCTTCTCTGCGATTCCGTGCAATTCCGGCGAAAGCAGCCTCAACGGCATGCTTCAAGCCGCAGTCATCTCATTATTTGACAATTAGATGATTTCGCAGGAATAATATTTTCCAAACGGATATGTTCCCGTTGCGACTGCCGTCGGCTTCGGCTTGGCGGCCTTCCAAAGTGGCGGGAACAGACCAGCTTCGCCGAGGTCAGTTGAAGGCGATTCCTCCGTTGCTCAAAGCCGGTGGTCATCCAATGATCGCCGGCTTTTTACCGTATGACAGACGAGCAGAATTTCGAACGCCATTTCTTCACCCGCGCCCGAAATAAAAAAAAGCCCCTTCTGCAAACGTAGAAAGGGCTTTTTTGAATTGCTGCTTATGACCCGGCGTATGACCCTGTGGATCATTGCCGCGAATTGCCTGCGGCACAGAGGCGCCTGGCGGAAGGAGTGGGATTCGAACCCACGGAAGTTATTAGCTTCGCCGGTTTTCAAGACCGGTGCATTCAACCACTCTGCCATCCTTCCGGGATGCATAGGAGCAAGAAGTTTTCGGATTTTATATGAGAGACGTTGCTCCCGCAAGGAGGGAATCGCGGCGAGGCGCGGGACCCGCCGCCGGCGGAGAGCGAAACAGGAGCGCGAGGCCCCTGTTTCCTGATTTCTCAGTAACTGACTGACCCAGTCGTTAATCCTTTGCCTTCCCCAGATTCTGCGAGGAGCCTTCGTCGCGAAGCTCGAGCGCATCCTCAATATCCTTGGGGTCTGCAGCGGTCTGCGGTTCAGCGACGACGTCGAAGAACCCGTAGCCGCGCATGCGTTCCGCACGGCGCTCAAGGAGATCGTCGATCGGAAGCTTCATGAGGGCGCGAAGTTCATCGATGAGCGCCTGCTTCAGATTCATCGCCATCAGCTTGGGATCGCGGTGAGCGCCGCCGAGGGGCTCGGAAATGACGCGATCGACGAGACCGAGCTTCGAGAGCCTGTCGGCCGTCAGTCCGAGGGCTTCCGCTGCGCGCGGCGCCTGCGCCGCGTCCTTCCAGAGAATGGAGGCGCAGCCTTCGGGAGAAATCACCGAGTAGGTCGAATACTGCAGCATCATCACGATGTCTGCAACAGCGATCGCGAGCGCGCCGCCAGATCCGCCCTCGCCGATCACGCAGGAGATGATGGGCACCCGAAGCCCCGCCATTTCAAAGATGTTGCGCCCGATGGCCTCGGACTGACCGCGCTCCTCGGCGTCGATGCCGGGATAAGCACCCGGCGTATCAACGAAGGTGACGACCGGCAGATCAAACTTCTCGGCAAGCTCCATGAGCCTCAGGGCCTTTCTGTACCCCTCGGGCTTGGCCATGCCGAAATTGCGCTGCGTGCGCTCCTTAAGCGTTCTGCCCTTCTGGTGGCCGATCACGACGACGTTCATGTCGGCAAGGCGCGCGAGGCCGCCCACGATGGCCTGATCGTCCGCAAACGCGCGGTCGCCGTGGAGCTCGTGGAAATCCGTGAAGATTTCATCGATGTAGTCGAGCGTATAGGGGCGCGCCGGGTGACGGGCGACGAGCGAGCACTGCCAGGGCGTGAGGGACGCATAGATCTTCTTGACGAGCTCGTTTCCCTTCGCTTCGAGGGAAGCGATTTCGCTCTCAACCGATACGCCGCTCTTCGACTCCGTTTCGGTGAGCTCGCGCAGTTCATCAATCTTCTTCTCGAGCACCTCAATGTCGTGCTCGAATTCAAGGAATACTTTCTTGGCCATCTTCTTGCGTGCAGAGCCGCTCCACATGGAGCGCTGCTGATGTTGGGTCAGTGTCTCTGCGGCTGTTTCCGCCTGAAAGGAAAAAGCCGCAGAGGATTCAGGTGATTCGATTTCAGAGCGCGGTCAGATCCTGCGCCACGTCGTGCCGCCGGGACCGTCCTGAAGCTCCACGCCTTCGGCGAGAAGGCCCTTTCTGATCTCGTCGGCGCGCGCGAAGTTCTTTGCCTTCTTCGCGGCAGCGCGCTCGGCGATCAGCGCCTCAATCCGGGCTTCCTCGCCCGCATCCTGAACGCCGCCCTGGAGGAACTTCTCCGGATCGTTCGTGAGGATGTTGAGAATATGGCCGAGCCCGAGGAGCTGGCGCACGAGTTCTTCGGAACCCGTACGGTTGATTTCCGTTGCGAGCTCAAAGAGCACCGCCACCGCCTGCGCCGTATTGAAGTCGTCGTCCATCGCCTCGCGGAAACGCGCCGCATAGGGCTCATTCCAGTCGATCGGCTGCCCGTCGCCCTTCCGGCCCTTGAGGGCCGTGTAAAGGCGAACCAGCCCCTTATGGGCTTCCTCAATGAGGCCCGAGGAGAAGGTGATGGGGCTTCTGTACTGGCTTCTCAGGAGGAAGAAGCGGAGGACTTCGGCGCCGAACCCGTCGCCGTAGGCTTCGTTCGTTTCCTTGAGCGCATCGCGGATGGTCCAGAAGTTGCCGAGCGACTTGCTCATCTTCTCTTCCGTGCCGTCGGCCGCGCGAACGCGCAGCGGCCCCGAATGCATCCAGTAGTTGGCGAAGGTTTTGCCCGTCGCCGCCTCGCTCTGGGCGATTTCATTTTCATGGTGCGGGAAGATGAGGTCCGGGCCGCCGCCATGAATGTCGATCGTTTCGCCCAAGAGATTCATCGCCATCGCCGAGCACTCGATGTGCCAGCCCGGACGACCGCAGCCCCACTTTGAGGTCCACTGCGGCTCGCCCGGCTTCGCGCTCTTCCAGAGAACGAAGTCGAGAGGATCGCGCTTGCCCTGACCGACCTGCACGCGGGCCCCTGACTGAAGGTCGTCGATCGACTTCCCCGAGAGATGCCCGTAGTTCTTAAAGCCCCTCACGGAATAGTCGACGTCGCCGTCGGCAGCATGGTAAGCGTAGCCCTTTTCCTCAAGCTTTTCAATGAGGCCGAGCATCTGCGGAATGTATTCGGTCGCGCGGGGCTCGAACGTGGGCGCGAGGCACCCGAGCGCAATCATGTCTTCCTGCATGGCCTTCGCGAACTCAGCCGTGAGGGCGTCGGTCGTGATGCCGCGCTCCGCCGCGCGGCGGATGATTTTGTCGTCCACGTCGGTGATGTTGCGCACGAAGGTCACCTGGTAGCCCGACGCCTCAAGCCAGCGGCGAACGACGTCGAAAGCGACGAACGTGCGGCCGTGGCCGATGTGGCAGTAGTCGTAGACGGTGACGCCGCAGACGTACATGCGCACGCGGCCGGGTTCGATCGATTTGAAGGGGCGCTGTTCGCGCGAATAGGTCGAATAAATCGAAAGCATGGAATTCCTGAGAAATCTGTCCTTCTGAAGCGCTTCGGCATAACCCTTGTAGCAGCGCATGCGCAGGTAGCAGCACGAACCGTTCTCGCTGATCCAGCGAAGGTGCCGCAGGGACGGGAGAAAAGATTCCCGATACAAAGTTCTGAGCTTCTGAATCATGGGCGGCGGCTACAATTACGAGCTGAAGCGCCCCCGGCCGAAAGGCCTCAAGGGCTTTGCTCAATTTTCGGATTCGCTCGCCCCGGAGGGCGCGCGGACGAAAGATCATAAGAGTATAGCCGCCCGGCAGGTCTCAACAGCCTTCGAAAGCGACTTCTCCCATGCCGGAAGCATGGATCAGCCGTTAGCCTGATGGCTTAATGCTCTTCAATATGCTTCGCCGGCTTTCCTCGACAGACACCTGACCCGATGAGTAGTTTCATGCGCGCCAAAAAGATGCTCCTTTCCACCTGCGCCGCCCTTGCGCTCGGTCTTTCCTTCCTGAGCGCCCCTGCTCTGGCAGCCTCGGAAATGGAGGAGCTTGCGGCAACCCTGCACCCGGGAGATTTTTCGCCCCGCGTCGAACAGCTTCTCACGAACGGACATCCCGCGCAGGCGCTTGAGCTTGCCGACATCGGCATCAAGCGCAACCCCCGGAATGCCCAGCTTCAGTTTCTGCGCACCGTGAGCCTTGAGTCGCTCGGGCGCACCGAGGACGCCGCGAAGGGCCTCAAATCCCTCATCGCCGCCTACCCGGAAATCCCCGAACCCTACAACAACCTCGCCGTCATCGAGGCGGGCTTCGGAAACCTCGAGGAAGCGCAGGGGCTTCTCAAGAAGGCGCTCGTCATCAATCCGAAGTTTTCGCTCGCTCAGAAGAATCTCGGCGACGTCTACCTTGCGCTCGCGCTCGAATGCTATGAGGCTGCTGCGCCCGCACTCGAATCGAATGCTGAACTTCAGTCGAGACTGAGGACACTGAAGCGCATCAGCGGCCGCTGATGCCGTGCTCAGAGTCAGTTCCCGGCACTTTCCTTTTCTTATAAGAGACCAATCGGACAATCATGCAGTACCGCTCCCGTCTTCTTCTTCCGCTTCTTCCTGCCGCCTCCTTCCTCGCCGCGCCCCTCGCGCGCGCCGCGGCTAAGGAACCCCGCGTTGAAATTGAAACCTCTCTCGGCAAGATCGTCGTGCGTCTCGCGCCCGACCGCGCCCCGCAGACGGTGAAGAACTTCCTGCGCTACGTGAACGAGGGCTTCTACAACGGCACGATCTTCCACCGCGTCATCCCGGGCTTCATGGTCCAGGGGGGCGGCTTCGACGAAACGCTTCGCGAAAAGCCCACGCACGAACCCATTCCGCTCGAAGCCCGCGGCGGTCTCAGAAACGACCGCTACACGATCGCCATGGCCCGCACGAGCTACCCGCATTCGGCGACGTCGCAGTTCTACATCAACGTTGCCGACAACGACTTCCTCAATGCCGATCAGGCTCAGGACGGCAACGGCTACTGCGTCTTCGGCACGGTGATTTCCGGAACCGACGTGGTCGACAAGATCGCTGCCGTTCCGACGGGAAGCCGCCGCGGCATGGGCGACGTCCCGGTGACGACCGTGAAGATTCTTTCGGCGAAGGTTCTGCCCTGATCATCGGGCCCTTCGTTAAGCTCGCCCGGGGGTGAGCGCAGAAGCGTTTTGCCCCTTATGCGACAATAACGATTCCCCTTCCGGAAGGTCCGCGAGGATGCTTCCGAAAGGTTTTCACGCTGCCTGACGACAGAAGTCAGCCTTTCCTAGAGAAGGAGCTTCGCGCAGCGCGCATTTACTTTTGACCAGTTTTATTCTCAAATGATTCGCTTCACTACCAATCTCGGCGTCATCGACATTGAACTTGATCCCGAACACGCTCCGATCACCTGCGAAAACTTCGAAAACTATGTGAAGTCGGGCTTCTACAACGGCACGATCTTCCACCGCGTGATCAAGGGCTTCATGATTCAGGGCGGCGGCTTTGAACCGGGCATGCAGCAGAAGCCCACCAACGATCCGATCAAGAACGAAGCCGACAACGGCCTGAAGAACGACAAGTACACGATCGCGATGGCCCGCACGAACGATCCGCATTCGGCCACCGCTCAGTTCTTCATCAACGTCGCCGACAACGACTTCCTCAACCACACCGCCCCCACGGGCAACGGCTGGGGTTATGCCGTCTTCGGCAAGGTCGTGGCCGGTCAGGACGTGGTCGATCAGATCGCGCGCGTGCGCACGGGCACCCGCGGCTGGTTCGGCGACGTGCCCGTTGAGGACGTCGTCATCGAAAAGGCCGAGGAGATCTGAGTCTGATGACTGAGAGCCGCCCGGAACCGAGCGACGGCATGGTGGGGACGAAAGCGCCAACGAAAGGGAAAATTCCCTTCGGCATGAGGCTCTTTCTCCTCATCAATTCCACCCTGCGTTTTTTCAGCAGAAGCAAAATGGACCTTTCACAGTTTCCGCCTCCTGCGCTCGCCGGGCGAACCGAGGTCGAGCCGCTTACCAATCCGGTAATCATTTCGGACCTGCATCTCTCGCCCACGAAGCCGAAGACCATCATGGCGTTCGTTCGCTTCATGAAGTCCGTGGCGCCGCGCTATCCGGAACTCGTGATCCTCGGCGACCTTTTCGACTTCTGGCTCGGCGACGACGCGCACCCGGAAGCAAAGCCCGTCATGGCGCTCCTGAAGCTCCATGCGGCCACCGGCCGGCGCGTGCTCGTCATGCCCGGAAACCGCGACTTTGTGCTCGGCGAAGGCTTTGCGCAGGCGATCGGCGCGGAGCTCCTCCGCGACCCCGTCGTGGTCGAAATCAAGGGCCGCAAAGTGCTTCTCGCGCACGGCGACGAATGGTGCCTGAGAGATACGGGATACCAGAAATTCCGCAAACTCACGCACGATCCGGTGTGGCAGGCGATGATGCTCAAGAAATCCGTCGCAGAACGCATTGAAGTCGCGAAAGAAGCGCGCTCGCAGTCTGAAACCGACAAGGCGCAGAAATTCATGGACGTGATGGACGTGGTCGAAGGCGCCGTGGCCGAAGCCGCGAAGTCTGCCGGCGTGGATCTCGTCATTCACGGACACACGCACCGTCCGGCCGCCCACGTCTTCGACAACTACGAACGCTGGGTGATTCCCGACTGGAAGCTCGACGGCGTCGAGGGGGCGGGAAAGAGCGGCTGCATCACGTTCCTCGACAACGGCAGGCCCCAGATCCAGATGTTCTGAGCGTTCTGATTCCCTATTTGCCGCCCAAATAAAAATGCCCGGGAAAGAGAAATCTCCCCAGGCATTTTTATTTGCGGGCGATGCTCCCATGGGAGAAACGTCGCCCCGGCAGAATCGTCAGATCAGAACTTCAAAGCACTCAAGCTCCGGACGCTCGACGTACATTTCGCGGTTCTTCGGGCCCGTGGAATGGGACTTCCTGAAGTGTTCCGACTTCGTCCAGTTGAGGAAGTCCTCCTTCGACTGCCAGCGCGCAAAGGAGGAAAAGAGGACGTAGCCGTCCTTCTTCGCATCAAGCTTGAAGAAGCGGAATTCCAGCAGCCCCGGCATGGATTTTGCACTGACATCCGCTCCCTGCCAGACCTTGAGGTACGCGTCGGCGAACTCCGGCTTGATCTTGAAGCGGTTCATCGTGATGTATTCGGATGCCATGAAAGCACTCCCAAAAAAGTTTCGATGACGCAAAGACTACGGGAAAACGCGGGCCCGAAACAGCGATCGTTACATCCATATACGCCGCAATGAATTTGTAAACAATCCCCGGCAGACCAGTCCCGCTCCCCGACCCCAAGGCTTTCAGCCGAAAATATTCTTTTTCCCCGACAGATCTCATCCATGCAGCAGCCCATCACAGAAGAGCTCCTGCGGCTCCTTTCGGTTCTCTACCGCACGCAGTCGCTTTCGCTTTCCGCCTCCCGACTCGACATCAGCCTTTCCACCGCGAGCCGCATGCTCCAGGGTGCGAGAGAGCTTTTTGACGACAAGCTCTTCACGCGCTCGAGCCAGCTCATGCACCCAACGCCGCGAATGGACAAGCTCATGCCTCAAATTGACCGCATGCTCGAGGACATGGCTGCCCTCGTCGGGAAGGACGCCCTCGATCCGATGAAGGCAGAGCGCACGATCCGCATCGCGGCGCTCGACTGCGCGTACACGATGTTCGTGGCTCCCGCCATTCATGAGGCGAGGCGGAAGTCTCCGCGCCTTCATTTCTCAACAACGCCCATCGGCATCGATACGTTTGACGAATTGAGCGCCGGCCTCGTTGACCTCATTATTTTCGGAACCGACTCGGAACCCGTGCAGGGAAACATTCATGTTCAGCGCCTTTTCTCGGCGCCCTATTGTCTCGTCGTGCGCGAAAGCCATCCGCTCGTCGAGATCTTCAAACAGAAAGGCCGGCTTGACCGAACCGGCATCGAACCCTGGCAGGTGATCTCCATCGCCACGCCTTTCTCCCGCCTCGTACCGCGCTCGGTGCTTCCCTGGTTCGACGATGCGGAGCAGCCGCACGGCATCACCATTCCCTACCATGCAGCCGCCATCTTCGAGCTCTTTGAAACGGACCTGATCGGTGAATTCGCCGAGCCCTACGCCCGGAAAATTCTCTCGCTTGTTCCCGGCCTCGCACTGCTTCCGTTCGAAGGCTTTACGACCTACCAGTGGGCGCCCACGCTCTTCTGGCATCCGAGAACGCAGCAGGATCCGGTCATGGTATGGCTGCGCGGCCTCATCGGCCTTGAAGCGCGCCGCATACGCGACAAATACCATCTCGAGGCCTGAAACGTGCTTCGCTTTCAGATCGCGCAAAGATGACCCGTCAAATATGACAACGCCATCGCAGTAGATGCCAATTTCGAAAATGAAGATCGATTTCTAAACTTTTTTCCGACCTGAGAGATGTCCGCACGCATCTCTTCAAACAAAAGAAAAAGGAAGAAATCCTTCATGACCAAACCCAACCGCATGCCCCGCTCTCTGAGGAAAGCGGGGACCATCCTTTCGACCCTCCTTCTCGGCGCAAGCCTCATTCCGTCAGCCTCCGCAGAGGACGGCGTAGCCGTCACGGGCCTCGTTGACCTCGGCCTCATGGTCCAGCACGCGAACGGCCGCACCAATGCGACGATGGAGTCGGGGAACAACAAAACCTCAACCATCGACATCCGGGGGACGGAAGCCATCAGCGAAGACCTCTGGGTGCGCGCTGCGTCCTACGTCTCCTTCATGACCGACAACGGCGCGCTCTATGAAGACGGCGTGCTTTTTGACGGCACAGCGCTCACGCTCGGCAGCAAAACCTTCGGCGAAGTTGCCCTCGGCCGCATGGGGGCGCTCAAAAGCACCGACGGCGACATGAGCCAGTTTTCGCTCGCCGAAGGCTACTCCCCGATGGGCGCGAACCTCCCCCACGCGGGTCTTGCCTACATCTTCACCTGCGACGGGACCCTCAACAACACCATCGGCTACGCGTCGCCCTCTTTCTCCGGATACCGCTTCTTTGCGCAGTATTCGAACGGCGTCACCACCGAAACCGGCATCGGCGCGGACGACGACAGGCTCTTCACGGCTTCTGTTCTCTACAACAACCATGGGAAATTGCGCTTCGGCGCAATCGCCACCTACCACACCCATGGTTCGCTCGAGGAGAAGCACAACGCCACGAAGGACATCATGGTCTCCATGAACTACGACTTTGATGCCTTCAGGCTCTACCTCACCTATCAGCACGTCTTCGACGGGCTCGGTCCCAACACGATGCTCCGCGCCCGCGCCTTCGGGTTCGGCGCGTCCGAAGAAGGGTTCGACACCGACTCCTTCATGGCGGGCGTCATGAAGGACCTGGAAGGCGGGACGCTCTCTGCCGTCTTCCAGGCGAGCCGCTCTGAATATAAGGGCGACGCAAAGGACGGGAACCTTTCGACTTCCGGCTGGCGCATCAACCCTGCCGCCATCTACCGCTACCCAATCAGCCGCCGCACCACGCTCTGGACGGCGCTTTCCTGGACGCACGGCTACGGCATGTACCGGCGCGTGAAGGACCACCCGATCGACAACCCCAATGCCACGACCTGGGGCGCGGGCGTCACGCACTTCTTCTGACGCATCAGATTTTCAAACGCTTTTCCATTCATCTTCCACAAAAGACCAGAGGAATATTTCCATGAAGCACTCTCTTCTCATGCTCGCGCTCGGCGCCGCCGTCTTCTCCTCCGCAACGCTTCCCGCCCACGCGATGGGCGCCGTCGGCGGCCCGGTCGTGCGCTACGCCTCCATTCAGGGGCAGCTCGGCGAAGTCATCGTGAATCCCTACAAAGTGGCGCCCCTCACGGCCGTCATCAAGAACGGCGGCTACGATCTCGAGTCCGCCACCGTTACGATCGTCCCGAAGGAAAACGGCCAGACGATCACCTACAACGTTCCGAAGAAGCAGCTCCTCACCCACGGCGGCATTCCCGTCTTCGGCCTCTATGCGGATTACAGGAACGAAGTGAAGGTTTCCTATGTCCGAAACTTCAACGGCAAAAAGGAAACCATCAGCGAGTCGTACTTTATTTACTGCTCTCCGGTTTCCTGGATCAATCAGGGCACGAACTATGAGTCGCCCAAGGACTTCACGGCCGTCGTGAAGAAGGTTGATCCGGCATTCTCCGACCGCCTCTATCTCATCAGCAATATCGGCGACAAAACGGGCCTCAACAACCCGATGGGCGGCGCCCTCACGTGGAATTTCGTGCCGCAGATCGCCGTTTTCGACACCAAGGGCGAAATCCGCTGGTACCTCGATCCGCGCACGATCTGGGATCCGGGATCCATTTATTCCGCGGGCGTCATGATGGGCTTCCGCCAGAACGATGACGGCGCGCTCACCTGGGGCTTCGGCCAGAAGTACGTGAAGTACGACATCATCGGCCGCGAAATCTGGAATCGCCGCCTTCCCGCTTCCTACAACGACTACTCGCACTCGATGGATCCGGCGCAGAACGGCCACTACTTCCTGAGAGTGGCTTCGGCCGACCACCGTCGCCCCGACAACAAGCGCATCCGCACGGTGCGCGACGTGATTGCCGAGGTTGATGAGGACGGCGTCGTCGTGGACGAATTCAAGCTCTGGGACATTCTCGATCCGTACCGCTCCGACGTGATCCGCGCGCTCGACCAGGGCGCCGTCTGCCTCAACATCGACGCCTCGAAGGCGGGGCACACGCTCTCTGCCGAGGAGCTCGCCCAGCAGGACAAGACGGACAACTTCGGCGACATCGCGGGCACGGGCGCCGGCCGCAACTGGGCTCACGTGAATTCGGTCGACTATGATCCGAGCGACGATTCCATCATCATTTCCTCGCGCCACCAGTCAGCCATCATCAAGATCGGCCGCGACAAGAAGGTGAAGTGGATTCTCTCGGCGCCGAAGGGCTGGCGCTCGCCCTGGAAGGATGCGCTGCTGACGCCGGTCGACAAGGAGGGGAAAACCATCAAGTGCACCGACGTTTCCTGCGAAGGGGGCTTTGACTGGACGTGGACCCAGCACACGGCCTTCCGCATCGACTCTAAGTCCGATAAGGACGTGATCTACGTGTCCGCCTTCGACAACGGCGACGCCCGCGGCATGGAGCAGCCCGCGCTCCCCTCGATGAAGTATTCCCGCGCTGTGGTCTACAGAATCGACCAGAAGAAGATGACGGTCGAACAGGTCTGGGAGTACGGCAAGGAGCGCGGCCATGAGTGGTTCAGCCCGGTGACGTCGCTTACCGAATACAACCCGGACAAGAACTCCATCCTCGCTTATTCAGCCACCGCGGGCGCTGCCTTCGACCTCCAGTCGGGCGCCTTTACGAGCAGCCCGAATCCGTGGCTTGAGGAATTCAAGTGGGGCGAAACGGAACCTGCTGTTGAAATCCAGTTCCAGAACACCTCGGGCTACCAGGCGATGGTGCTTGATGTGAACAAGGCCTTCGGGAATCCCCAATAACGGAAGGCCTCCGGAAACGCAGCTTCGGGTCAGGCGAGTCAGCCGCTCAGCCCGAAGCTCCCTATCAATTTCCCTGGATCGAAAAGAGCCTCATGGAGAACGATTTCCATGAGGCTCTTCCTTTTCTGAGATGGTTCGATTTAGACCTCGTCGGCCTTCTTCCGCGCCGCAAGACGCAGCCGTCTCTGCATCAGCACCGTTTCCCCAAGGAAGAGCGCCACAGCCGTCCAGATGAAGAGGAAGCCGATCAGCATCTCGAGCGTGAAGGGTTCATTGAAGGCGAAGACGCCGATCAGAAACACCATTGAGGGACTCACGTACTGAATGATGGCGGACGTCGAATACGGAATGCTCCTCACGCCCGAAGCGAAAAGGAGAAGCGGAATCGCCGTAATGGGGCCCGCCGCAATGAGAAGGAGCTGAGTCGTGCCGGAAGCTTCTGCGAACGCGAGCTCCCCGGTGCTCCCGAGGTAGCCGAGCCAGAGAAGCGCGATCGGCGTGAGGATGAGGCTCTCAAGCGTCAGCCCCTCAATGCTTCCGAGAGGCGCAATCTTGCGGATCAACCCATAGACCCCGAACGTAAAGGCGAGCGCAAGTCCGAGAAAGGGCGGCACGCCTTTCACCCACGAAATCCAGAGAACGCCGACGGCGGCGAGGCCCACGGCGATCTTCTGCGCGGGACGAAGCTTTTCTCGCAGAAACACGGCCGAAAGCAGAATGGAAACAAGCGGATTGATGAAGTATCCGAGCGACGCCTCGATCGTGCGGTCCGTCACGATCGCATAGACGTAGGTGCCCCAGTTCGCGCCCACGAGGAGCGCCGAAGCCGTGAAGATGAGGAGGATCCTCGGGCTCGTCAACGCGTCCTTCAGCCACGCCGTCCGGCGCATGACGAGAATCACGAGGACGATGAAGAGAAGCGACCAGACGACGCGGTGCGCGAGGATCTCCAGGGCGCCGATATCCGCGAGAGCATGGAAGTAGAAGGGAAAGAGCCCCCAGAGAATATAGGCGGCGAAAGTGCAGAAGATCCCGTAGAACATGGTGCGGGAGCGCGGGGGAAGGTCCCCGTGCCGGAAGGTTGAGCGTTGAGAGGAAAAGAAAGCCTCCGGAGCGTCCGGAAAGAGAGATTCCGGGCTTCTCCGGAGACGAAGCTCCGTAGGATTTAAGGCTTTAGGCCGCGAGCGCCTTCAGGCGTTCGAGCGCAATGCCCGCAAGATAGGTCGACGCGAGCGGAATCACCTCGTCGTTGAAGTCGAAGGTCGGATGGTGGAGCGACGCCTCATGCGCGTCGTCGCGGATCCCCACGCGGATCATGGCGCCAGGGCGCTTGAAGAGGAATTCTGCGAAGTCTTCGCCGCCCATGGTCATGTCCATGGGTTCGGCCGCGTCGGCCCCGAAATGCTTCACGATGAAGTCGCGCACGTGCTCCATCGTCTCAGGCGGATTGATGAGGGCAGGAACCAGGCGGTCGTAGCGCAGTTCGCCCGTGCAGCTCTCCGAGGCGGCGATCGTCTCGACCATCACCTTCATTTCGTGCTCAATCTGGTTGCGCACGTCCTCGCTGAAGGTGCGCACCGTCCCCGAAAGCGTCACCTCGGTCGGGATGACGTTGGGGGCGTTGTAGCGCCCGCCGTTGACGGAGGAAATCGAGAGTACTGCAGGCTGAATCGGCATTACCTTCCGCGAAACGATCGTTTGAAGACCGGAAATAAGGAGGCCCACCGCAGGGATCGGGTCGATGCCGAGGTGCGGACGCGCGGCATGAACGCCCCTGCCCTTCACGGAAATGTAGAAGAAGTCGGTCGACGCCTGAGCGGGGCCGGCGCAAAGGCCGAAGGCACCCTTCCGGATCGTCGGCTCGTCGTGGCAGCCGTAGATTTCGCGCACGCCGAGCTTGTCGAGAATGCCGGACGCTTCCACGGCGCGCGCGCCCTTGCCGATTTCCTCGGCCGGCTGGAAGACGCCCACCACACGGCCCGCAAATTCATTCTTCTTTTCCTGAAGATAGCGCATCGCCCCGAGAAGCCAAGTCGCATGGCCGTCATGCCCGCAGGCGTGGCAGCGGAGTTCCGTCTGGCTCTTCCAGGCGTTTTCCGAGTTGTCGGGCATCGGAAGCGCGTCGATGTCGCCGCGAAGCGCCACGGCCGGCCCCGGGCGTGCGCCGTCAACGACGGCGATGAGGGCGCCGGGAACCGTCGTGTCGTCAAGTTCAGTCACGCCCCAGGAGTGGAGCTTTTCCTTGAGAAGCGCCACCGTGCGCTTCGTTTCAAACCCGAGCTCAGGATGCGCATGAATGTCGCGGCGGATCTGCGCAAGTTCATCGGCCCAGGCGCCGATTTCCGGAAAAACCTTGTCCTTGAGAACGTACTGCATCGTTAAACCTTTCCTTTGTATTGTTTCGTGCCCCATGGGGAAATCCTTGAGCCCTTCAAGGGATCAGGACGGGCATCCGTTCATTCTATGAAGAAGACGGGACATCCTGCCTCAGGTGCATTGCGCATCCGTTATGCGTCAGGACGGAGCATGTCTCTCAGCCTTCATGCACCAGAAAGCGGCGCGGAGGCTAATTCCGGACAAACATCGTGCACGGCTTTGAACGGTGGCGCACAAAGATACGGCATCCGAACTTAGAACATTTGTTTTCAATCAAATTCACCGGCGATTTGCAAGAGGTGCAGGCCCTTCACCTGAGGCCTGATCCCCACTCTCGGGGTAGGCTTGAGAATCGCGCCCGGAGGATGGCTCAGAAGAACG
The DNA here is from genome assembly GCF_009183815.1 of Sutterella seckii. Taxonomy (GTDB): domain Bacteria; phylum Pseudomonadota; class Gammaproteobacteria; order Burkholderiales; family Burkholderiaceae_F; genus Sutterella; species Sutterella seckii. The sequence continues at coordinate 14,820 of NZ_WEHX01000014.1, forward strand.
CTTTGCCGCATTTGGCATAGTTCTTGCTTATTCCGTTCGCATACGGGCTGACGTACCGGCGATTTTTCCCAATCCGCCGTCGCCCACCGAATATTTGTAGAAGAAAACTTTTAAGAAGATGGAAAGAGCAGACACCAAGCCCGATTCCCTGCAGGACAACCTGCCGGTGCTAGAAGTGAAGAACCTCAGAGTTCAGTTTTCTTCCGACAGCGGCACGACGACTGCCGTAGTGGATGAATCCTTCGTCATTCACAAGGGCGAAACGCTCGCGCTCGTCGGCGAATCGGGCTCAGGCAAATCCGTTACCTCGCTCTCCGTCATGCGCCTCGTTGAGCACGGCGGCGGCAAGATCGTCAACGGCTCCATCCATCTGCGCTGCCGCGACGGACGCCTCGTGGACCTCATGAAGGCATCGCGCTCGGAACTTCAGGCTCTGAGAGGCTCTGAAGTCGCCATGATCTTCCAGGAACCGATGACGTCCCTCAACCCGGTCTTCACCGTGGGCGCTCAGATTGCGGAAAGCCTGACGCTGCACCGCGGCATGAGCGAGGCCGAGGCCCTGAAGGAAGCCGTTCGGCTTCTCGAGCTCGTCCGCATTCCGGACGCCGAACGCGTGGCGATGCGCTATCCGCACCAGCTTTCGGGCGGCATGCGTCAGCGCGTGATGATCGCCATTGCGCTTGCCTGCAAGCCGCAGCTCCTCATTGCCGACGAACCGACCACGGCGCTCGACGTGACGGTTCAGGCTCAGATTCTTGCGCTTATTGCCGAACTCCAGAAGGAAATCGGCATGGCGGTGCTCTTCATTACGCACGACATGGGCGTGGTCGCCCAGATCGCCGACCGCGTGGCGGTGATGCGCTACGGCGAAATCGTTGAGGAAGGGAAAGCCGTCGACATTTTTGATTCGCCGAAGCACCCCTACACGCAGGCCCTCCTTTCAGCGGTCCCGCGCCTCGGGAGCCTTAAGGACGTCCCGCATCCCTGCTTCTTCCGCCTCATCGACCCGGACAACGGCCGCGTCATTGAACCGCCGTCCGACAAGCTTCCGCCCCCGGGCGACACCATTCTCGAAGTCAACGACATCGTGAAGACCTTCCCGGTGCGCACGGACTTCTGGGGCAAGCCCACCTACGTGGTGCGCGCCTGCGACCACGTGAGCTTCAAGCTTCGTCAGGGCGAAACCCTCTCGATCGTGGGCGAATCGGGCTGCGGCAAGTCGACGACGGGCCGCGCGCTCCTGAGGCTCCTCGACATTGATTCGGGCGACATCATCTACCGCGACCGCTCGCTCGTTCATATGACGCGGCGCGACCTGCAGCACGCCCGCCGCGATCTGCAGATGATCTTCCAGGATCCGTATGCGTCGCTCGACCCGCGCCAGACCGTGGGCTACTCGATCGCCGAGCCGCTCATGATCCACAACATCTGCTCGAAGTCGGAGATGTGGGACCGCGTGGCGATGCTTCTGAAGCGCGTCGGCCTCTCGCCCGACATGGCCAACCGCTATCCGCACGAATTCTCGGGCGGCCAGCGTCAGCGCATCTGCATTGCGCGCGCCCTTGCGCTTCAGCCGAAGGTGATCGTCGCCGACGAATGCGTGGCGGCGCTCGACGTTTCGATCCGCGCTCAGGTCGTGAACCTCATGATGGAGCTCCAGGAGGAAATGGGGCTCTCCTACATCTTCATTTCGCACGACATGGGCGTCGTCGAGCGCATCAGCCACCGCGTCGCCGTCATGTACCTCGGGCAGATCGTCGAAATGGGTCCGCGCCAGTCGGTGCTCGGTCATCCCTATCACCCCTACACGCAGAAGCTTCTTTCGGCCGTGCCGATCGCAGACCCGAAGGAGCGCAATCTTCTGAAGCTCATCAACCTTTCGGATCTTCCGAGCCCGGTGCGCCGCGTCGGCGACGAACCGGTGGTGGATCCCCTGGTTGGGGTTGAACCCGGGCACTTCGTTGCCCGCCATCAGATCGGGCAGATGTCGGGGGCCTGATCTGAATAATGAAAAGTTCTTCGGCAAACCTCACCCTTATTTCTCAATTTTCAGGAAAGGCAATCAGATGAAATTCGTCAAGGCTGCTCTGCCCCTTCTCTTTTCCGGCGCCCTCCTTGCCGCGGGCGCTGCTCAGGCCGCCCAGAAGGACGTGACCGTTGCGGTCGCCTCCACCTTCACGACGCTCGACCCCTACAACGCGAGCGACACGCTCTCGCAGGCGGTCGTGAAGTCCTTCTACGAAGGGCTCTTCTCGTTCGACAAGGACATGAAGCTCGTGAACGTGCTCGCCGAAAGCTATGAAGCGAGCCCCGACGGCCTCGTCTATACGGTGAAGCTCAGGAAGGGCGTGAAGTTCCAGAACGGCGAGGACTTTACGGCCGAAGCGGTCAAGATCAACTACGAGCGCGTGATGGATAAGAAGAACAGCCTGAAGCGCTACGTTCTCTTCTCCAACATCGACCGCATCGACGTCGTTGACGCCCACACGGTGAAGTTCACGCTGAAGAAGCCTTTCTCCGCCTTCATCAACCAGCTCGCGCATCCGAGCGGCGGCATGATCTGCCCGAAGGAGCTCGAGAAGTGGGGCGCTCAGATTGCCTTCCATCCCTGCGGCACAGGCCCCTTCGTGATGAAGGGCTACAACCCGGCAGAAGTCCTGAAGGTTGAGAAGAACCCCAACTACTGGCGCGCCGGCTACCCGAAGGTCGATTCGATCACCTTCAAGCCCGTCGTTGAGAATTCGACCCGCGTTGCGATGCTCCTTACGGGCGAAGCACAGTACGCGTTCCCGCTCCCTGCCGAACAGGTGAAGCAGATCGAGAAGCGCAACAACGTCCGCGTCGACGTGACGCCCTCGATCATCACGCGCTACGTCGAAATGAACATGACGAAGAAGCCCTTCCAGGACATCCGCGTCCGCCAGGCCCTCAACTACGCGATCAACAAGAAGGCGCTCGTGAAGGTCGCCTTCAATGGCTATGCGGATCCCGCCACGGGCGTCGCGCCGATGAACGTCGACTATGCCGTGAAGCTCGGTCCCTGGCCCTATGATCCCAAGAAGGCCCGCGAACTTCTGAAGGAAGCGGGCTATCCGAACGGCTTCCGGGTGACGCTCTGGTCGGGCTACAACCACTCGACCGCGATGAAGATCATCCAGTTCCTGCAGCAGCAGCTCGCGCAGGTGGGCGTCAAGGCCGACATCCGCGCGCTTGAGGCCGGCCAGCGCACCGCGCTCGTTGAATCCGTGACGCCTGAGAAGTCCGAGCACCAGCTCTACTACATCGGCTGGTCGAGCTCCACGGGCGAAATGGACTACGCGATCCGTCCGCTTCTTGCCACGGCAAGCTTCACGCCGAACGATTCGAACGATTCCTACTATTCGAACAAGATGGTCGACGAGAAGCTCATGGAAGCGCTCGCCACCACCGACCGCGCGAAGAAGGCCGAGCTCTACGCCGACATTCAGAAGCAGATCTGGCACGACGCCCCGTGGATCTTCCTCGCTACCGAGCAGAACATTGCCGGTGCGGCGAAGAACCTGACGGGCTTCTACATCCAGCCCGATGCGAGCTTCAACTTCTCCGAGCTTGAGCTCAAGTAAAGCTTCAAAATTCACTCACAACGCCCCTGCGGGACGGCAGAGCTTCCTTCAAAAAGGCAGCTTCAGCCTTCCCCCGGGGGAACAAACACCCAACTTCAATTCTCAGGCGAATGCGCCGGCGACTCCATGCTGCGATATTTCATTAAAAGACTCCTGGGCATGATCCCAACGCTCATCATCGTCGCGATCTGCGTCTTCTTCTTCATCCACCTGCTGCCGGGCGACCCGGCCCGACTCGCAGCCGGCCCGGAAGCCGACGAAGCGACGGTCGAGATGATCCGCCACAGCCTTGGCCTCGACAGGTCGCTCCCTGAGCAGTTCATTCATTTCGTCGGGGGCGTCCTGCAGGGCGACTTCGGCACCTCGATCCGCTCCCAGCGTCCGGTGATTCAGGAAATTGCCGAACGCTTCGGGCCGACCCTCTACCTCACGCTCGCGTCGATGTTCTGGTCGGTGGTCTTCGGCCTTGTGATCGGCGTCGTTTCCGCCGTCTTCCGCAACAAGTGGCCTGACCGCCTCGGCATGACGCTTGCCGTCTCGGGCATTTCCTTCCCGGCCTTCGCGCTCGGCATCCTGCTGATGGAGATCTTCTCCGTCGAACTCGGGTGGCTCCCGACCGTGGGCGCCGCTTCCTGGAAGCACTACATTCTCCCGTCGATTACGCTCGGCGCCGCCGTCGCAGCCGTCATGGCCCGATTCACACGCGCTTCCTTCGTCGAGGTTCTTCATGACGACTACATCCGCACGGCCCGCGCGAAGGGCGTGACGGAAACCAACATCGTCGTGAAGCACGCCCTCAGAAACGCCCTCATTCCGGTGGTGACGATGATGGGCCTGCAGTTCGGCTTCCTGCTCGGCGGCTCGATCGTCGTTGAGAAGGTCTTCAACTGGCCCGGCATGGGGCGCCTTCTCGTCGACGCCGTCGACATGCGCGACTATCCGGTGATTCAGGCGAGCGTCCTCCTCTTCTCGCTCGAATTCATCGTGATCAACCTCGTGGTCGACGTCCTCTACGGATGGATCAATCCGTCGATTCGCTACAAGTAATTGATCCGCTACACAAGAGAAAAACTTAAATTCCGGAGAATCAGAAAAAATGAGTACCTCTACTGCAGTGGATCCCCGCATCGCGAAGTCGAATGACGCGCTGCGCACCCCGATGGGCGAATTCTGGAGAAAGTTCAAGAAGCAGCCCGTCGCCATGGCGGCCGGCATCTTCGTGCTCTTTCTCATCGTCGTTGCAATTCTCGGACCGGTGATCACGCCCTTCGACCCGGAGAACTACTTCGACTACGACATGCTGAACGAAGGCCCCTCGGCCGCGCACTGGTTCGGCGTCGACGCGCTCGGCCGCGACATCTTCAGCCGCATCGTCGCGGGCACGCGCATTTCGCTCGTCTGCGGCTTTACGTCCGTCTTCGCGGGCGCCGTGATCGGCACGATCCTCGGCCTCATCGCGGGCTTCTATGAAGGCTGGGCCGACCGCGTCATCATGCGAATCGCCGACGTTCTCTTCGCCTTCCCGGGCATCCTCCTCGCGATCGGCATCGTGGCGATCCTCGGCGGCGGCATGCTGAACGTCGTGGCCGCTGTCGCAATCTTCTCGATTCCGGCCTTCGCCCGTCTCGTGCGCGCGAACGTCCTTTCGCTCAAGACGCAGACCTATGTGGAAGCGGCGAAGTCCCTCGGCATCAGCGACTCGATGCTTTTGATCCGCCACATTCTTCCGGGCACGATCTCGGTGATTCTCGTCTACCTCTCGATGAGAATCGGCACCTCGATCATCACGGCGGCATCGCTCTCCTTCCTCGGCCTCGGCGCTCAGCCCCCGATGCCTGAATGGGGTGCCATGCTGAACGAAGCCCGTGCGGACCTGCTGACCGCTCCGCATGCGGCGATCTTCCCCGTGATCGCGATCTTCCTCACCGTGCTCGCCTTCAACCTCTTGGGCGACGGTCTGCGCGACGCCCTTGACCCGAAGGTCGACACGAACCGCTGATCGATCACTCCCCGGAGGCCTTGCCTCGGGGAGAGCAGACTTCAATTCCGGCCGGATTCCTCATGGGATCCGGCCTTTTTTTAATTCTTTTTGAGGGCCGCAGGCGGAGCGACCGGGAGTAAAGTCTTTCCATCAGTCTCCTTTGAAGGAAATACCCGAAATGCCCGAAAAGATTCTCCGCAAACTTCCCGATCCGCAGCCGATGGCGATGACGGTGACGGATGCGCTTCGCAGCCGCCGCACCATCCGCACGATTTCGGACCGCGCGCTTTCCGACGCCGAGCTCTCGAACCTCCTCTGGGCCGCAGCCGGTGCAACGACGAAGGACGGGAAGAGAACCGCTCCTTCCTGCCTCAACCTCCGGAGCGTCTCGGTCTTCCTTCTCGCGAAGGACGGCGTCTGGCGCTACGACGGGGAAAAGCATGCGCTTGAACTCATCTCCCGGGCGGATCTGCGGGCGGCCTCGACCCTCGGGCAGCACCAGTTTGTGGACAATGCGCCCGCGACCTTGGTCTTCGTCGCAGAAAACACGCCCCGCACCCAGATGGCGCAGCCCCACTTCGTCTACCTCGACGCCGGCGCCATGATGGAAAACGCAGCCGTTGCCGCTGCCGCCATGGGGCTCGCCGGGGTGCCGAGAGGTTCCGTCAACGGCCCTGAGCTGGGAAAGCGCATGAGACTTCCCGCCACCTTCACGCCGATCTTCTGCTACACGGTCGGACACCCGCAGTAACCCATACCGTCTGGCGCAGAAAAACATCCTATTGGCGCCTCAGGCTATCGGAACTCCCGCGTTTTGCGCTGAAAATAAACTTCAGAGTCCATTCGAACGCGGGAGTTTTCATGTCTGAAGCCGCCACCCCTGATGCCATTCTTGCCTTCATTATGGAGGCAAGGTCTGATGACGATCCGTCGGATCCGGCGCTTCAGGTTTTTGCCGAACTCACCGGGACTGCGCCCAAGGACGTTCTTGAATCGCTCGCCCGCGGCGACGAATCCGCAGCGATCTCCGGCATCCGGCGCACGGAACCTTCGCCCGACATGGTGAGGCTCGCGGGCACGACGAAAGCGGCGGAAAAGAGCACCGGCAATGCGCTCATCATTCTCGATCTTCCGAAAAAGGGAAGCCATGCCTCACCCGGATCCGAAAACGCCCGGGCGGTGAGGCTTCTGCCGCAGTTCGTGCTTGCCTTTGAGGAAGCCCCGGAATCCGCGGACGCCATGACCCTGCGCATTCTCGCGCACGACAAATGGGACTCCCCCATGTGCGCGCTTTCGCTCGAGGACGCCGTGCTCCTCGAGGGGCTCTCGGCTCAAACATGCCCGGACCTTCCGGAACGGAGCGGGATTTTTCCCGAAATGAAGGGGCTCTATCCGATGCCGCCGGGAACGGGCGCCGTCCTTCAGGTCAGAGCGGCCCCAGGGGCCGCGGACCCTGCCCGGATTGCGAAGATTCTGAGGCGCAGCGCCGCCATACTGCTGAGGCGCCTAGACATCGCCCGCGCCCGCGCACATGAGGGCGCGGCGCTCGAAAGAGCGCTCCTTGACGGCGCATGAAGGCATCTTGCCCTCCGGTTCGGAAGAGATGCGCTATCCGCTTTTGTTCCTGAAACCAGCTTTCATTCTTTCATTGAAACCATCAAGAGGAGATAACCCATGAAAACCATTCAGCTTCCCGCCCCGAAGACGCTCGGCACGCTCTCCCTCGAAGAGGCGCTCAAAGCCCGCCGCACCAACCGCGAATGCACGAACGCGGCGCTTGACGACGCCGAACTCGCCGCTCTCCTCTGGGCCTGCGCCGGCCTCACGACGGAAGACGGCCGCCGGACGACGCCTTCGACCCTCGACCTCCGTGCGGTTTCGCCCTACGTTCTGCGCGCCGACGGCGCCTGGCGCTGGAATGCCGCGACGAACACGCTCGAACAGACGGCTGAGGAAGACGTCCGCAAGGTTTCCACCGCCTACCAGTTCGAATACGTCGAAAAGGCTCCCGTGACGATCGTTTTCGTTGCCGACCAGGAACGCGCGAAGAATGCCCGTCCGACCGGCGTCTACGTCGACGCGGGCACGATGGGCCAGTCCTGCTACCTCGCCGCCGCCGCGCTCGGTCTTGCCGGGTGCGTGCGCGCCTCCTTCGACCATGAGGAACTCAGGAAGGCCATGAAGCTCGGCGAAAAGCTCGAACCCATCGTGCTCTTCACCTGCGGCCGCCCGGCCTGATCTGAGTAAAGGCAAGGACGCACGGGGCCTTGTCCGGCGCCCCGATGCCGGATAATGAAGGACTCGCCAACGCTTCTTCATTTCTTTTCGGAATTGAGCCCGTGCGCCGCCTTGCCGACATCCTGCTTCTTTTTCTGGAAGCCCGAAAAGGACGACCTGCGCTCATTGCGCTCCTCGTCCTTTTTCTCTTTTCGCTCTTTTCGGTTGCCTCCCACATCACGTCGCGCCCCTTCGAGGCCGACGTAGCGTCGCTCCTTCCCGAATCGCTCGCGCCCGAACTCTCGCCGGCCATTGAAGAGAAGCTTCGGGAGAAGCTCTCCCGGACGGAAACCGAACGCATTGCCGCCGTTCTGACGCTCGCCTTTAAGAGCGATGCCGACGCCCGCGAAAAAAAGAACGAAAAAAAGCTCGCCGACGCCGCACGCCTCTGGGAATCGATCGTTCTGAAGAATCCAGTGCTTCAGCGCGCGGACCCCGCCGGCACCGGCGCGATTCCGAACATTCCGGAAACCGCCGGGAATTTCCTCACGCAGAAGGACAGGGCGGATCTTGAAAAGCTCCTCGCGCTGCCGCCCGAAGCCGCCTCCCAGGCGCTTGCGGCCAAAGCGGTGCGCACGATGTCGGGCTTCAGCACGGGGGCCGCGAACTTCTCCATCGACCCCTTCGGGACGCTCGATCACTGGATTCTCGGGCGCTTCTCGGAAACCCCGTGGCGGCGAACCGAAATAGACGGCCGTACATGGCTCAAAGTCAAAAGCGCCGATCCCCGGGAACGCTCTCTTCTCCTCTTTTTCTCCGTCGACCCGGAGCGCGTAAGCTCGGGCGAAGCGGGGCTCGCCCGGACTTTCACGCAAGCCGACGAAGCGCTGAGGGAAGAGTTTCCTTTTGACGGGAATGTCCGCTTTTCCTCGGCCCGCGCGGCGTGCCGCTCTTCACGGACGCCATAGCCTCGCGCGCAAAGGATGAAGTTGCCTGGATCGGCTCCGTCTCAACCATCGGCGTTGTTCTCTTTGCGTGGCTTCTCTTCGGCCGCATTTCCACGCTTCTTCTGATGGCGGCAACCGTAGGCGGGGGATTCCTGATTGCGCTGGGCCTGAGCTTTGCGGTTTTCGGAAAGCTCTCCCTCATTACCTTTGTTTTCGGCGCCACTCTGATCGGCGTCTCGATCGACTATTCCTCGCACTGGATGACGATGAAGCGCCCGGGCGAATCGGCCTTTGATCGCCGCCGCCGGCTCATCGTGCCGCTTCTTTCCGCCGCGCTCTCGTCAGCTGCCGCTTATCTTGTTCTCGCCTTCACGCCGCTTCCCGGCCTCACGCAGATGGCGATCCTCGCGGCAGCCGGACTCATCGGCGCGCTCCTCATCGTGCTGATTCTTCTTCCCTTTGCCGAACGCTTTGCGCCCGCGAAGGACACGCGCCTCATGGAGCGCCTCGTCATCGCGCTCCCGAAGATTCCGAGGCTCTCGAAGGAAGCCCTCCGGCGACCCGGCGTTCTGATCGTGCTCATCATCCTCGCCGGAATCCTCGTTTTCGGACTCTCAAAAGTGCACCTTGCCTCCGGCATCCGGGATCTTCAGGGGGCGCCCCAATCCCTCATCACGAGCCAGCTTGAAGCGCAGAAGCGCCTTCAACTGCCTTCGCCCGCCCAGGCCTTTGTGATTGAAGGGGGAACGCTCGATCAGGCCATTCAAAGGGAAGAACGCGTGAGAGCATTGATCGCCGGGACCCCGGGCCTCGAAGCCCTTCGTCCCCAGGGGCTCTCCCTGTGGCTCCCGACCGAAGCCGAACAGAATCAGAACCGGGAGGTCGTAAGAAAGGCAGTTCAGCTCGCGAGCCCCGTCCTTGAGGAGCTCCTCGGCGCCGCCCCGACAGGGCCGGGCGACAGAGCTCTTGCACCCGGCGACATTCTGAAAACCTCTCTCGCCCCGGTCTTCGATGCGTTCATTCTCGAAGAGCCCGATGAGAAAAATGGAGGCAAAGCGGTCCTCATGCTCACGCTCTCGGGCGTGACGCCGGAGCACCTCGCGGCGCTCAACGCCCTTGAGGTCCCGGAGGGCGTTCATTTCGTCGACATCACCGCCGGCATGGACGAGGGGCTTTCCCTCTACCGCGACCGCATTCTCATGCTCCTTGCGGCGGGCCTCGGGCTCCTCTTTATTGCCCTCACGCTCCGCTTCGGCCGGAACGGCTGGCGGGCAGTGCTTCCGACCGCCCTCGGCATCGTCTTCTCGGCCGCCGTCCTCGGGCTCTGCGGCATTCCGCTCACGCTCTTCGCGAGCCTCGCTATGGTGCTCCTCCTCGGCCTCGGGATCGACTACGGAATCTTCATCACGGGGAACCCCTCAGACGGTCGGACCGCTGCGGCCGTCCTCTTTTCGGGCGTGACGACGATGCTTTCCTTCGGGCTCCTCGCCTTTTCCGCGACCCCTGCGCTTCACGTTTTCGGCCTCACGCTCTTTTTCGGGCAGCTGGTGGTGTGGATCGCGACGCCGCTCCTGAGGCCGGATCAGGTGCCTCAATGAGACGAAATGAGCGCATTTCTCCGCCGTGGATTCGCTGAGGCTCCGCTATGCTCTCTACTTCCGGGACTGCCGGTCTCCGTGCGGTCCCGAATCCAGACGGCTTCTTTTCCTTCGATAGGCTCCCTCAGATGCACTCCCCGCTCATAGCCCGCCGCTCCCTTGCCGCGCTCCTTCTCGCGCTCTCCCTCACCGGCTGCTCCGTGCTGAGAAGGGAAAGTGAGGAAGCAGGAAAGCCCGCTCAGCCGCCTCAGAAGAAGCGTCCCGCGGGAGCGAAGAAGAGGCCCGCGAAGCCCGACGGAAAAACCGAAGCGCTTCCTCACGCACCGGTCGACGACGGCGCGCTCGCGCCCGTCTTCAGGCCCTCCATCGCCGATGCCCCGAAGCTCACGCTCGATCAGCAGATCCGCATCCGCTTTCACGAGAAAGCGCTCCGTTCGGGAGCTCCGAAGTCCGTAACGGTTCTGCGCGCCCTCGTCGTTTCCGATCCCGGGCTTCTTCGCGCCGCCTTCACGGCCATGGGAATGAATGTCTGGGCCATCACCTGGAATCAGAAAGGCGTTGAGGAATCAAGGAGCCCGCGGCTTCCCGCGGAAGTGAAGGCGGACCGCTTCATCCGCGACTTTGCCTTTGCGTTCTGGCCTGCTGAGAGCGTGAAGAAAAGCATTCCTTCCGAGCTCGACCTCATCGTCACGAACCGGGGCGACGCCGAAATCCGCGCGCTCATCCGCAATCAGGCCCCCATCCTGCGCGCCGTCATCACCCGCACGCAGGGCCGCACGCTCATCACGATCATGAATGCCCCCGAGGGCTACACCCTCGACATTGAAGCTGCCCGTTGATGAGCCCGGCGAAAGCCGGAAAAAGGTCAGGGAAAAGCTTCCGAGCGCCCGTCTGAGGCGTTTTGCCTAAGCCGGACATCTTAAGCGCATTCTCCGAGCGGGCTTGGAGCGCGTCATCCTTTTGTGCATTAGCGCCCCCGATGCGTGCAGAACGCACCGTAAACGGACCCTAAGCAGCGTTTTGCAAAGTAAAGTTACCTTCACGCACTTCACCTCCGGTGAGGAGATTTTCTCCATCAGGTGCAGTCCGGCGGCTTTCCCGCCCCGGAAAACAACTTTTATGGGCGGCCCTTCATCCGGGCCGGAACGACCATGAAGCTTCTTTTCAGCTTTACAGCTTTTTGGAAGGGGATGCGCCAATAACGCATGCCTCGATGCTTGAAATGAAATATCTAGTGAAAGTGAGCCAGTTCGTAAACAAGACGTTTGCCCTGTGGGTGATTACGTTTGGAATACTCGGGTTCATTTTCCCTGAGATTTTCAAGCTCGTCGGCCCGTACGTTCCGGTTCTGCTCGGCGTTGTGATGTTCGGCATGGGGCTCACCCTCTCGACATCCGACTTCAGGGAAATCTTCCGCCGCCCGCGCGACGTGTTTGTCGGCGTCGTCGCCCAGTACACGATCATGCCGCTCTCGGCCTATGCGCTCTGCCTTCTCCTTGAGCTCCCGCCTGATCTGGCTGTCGGCCTGATGCTTCTCGGCTGCGCCCCCGGCGGCACGGCGTCGAACGTCGTTACGTTCCTTGCCCGCGGCGACGTGGCGCTCTCCGTGACGGTCACGTCCTGCACGACGCTTCTTGCGCCGCTTGCAACGCCCGCCCTCATGTACGTCTTTGCGAACCAGTGGCTCAACATCGACCCGATGGCGATGTTCCTCTCGATCGTTCAGATCATTCTGCTTCCGATCGCGCTCGGCCTTCTCGTTCACAAGGTCCTCGGCGACAAGCGTCTTGAAGGCGTTGTGGCAGCGCTCCCGATCGTGTCGGTTTCCGCCATCGTCGTGATTGCCGCCGCGGTTGTTGCCGCCACCCGCAACCAGCTCCTCAATGTTGGTCTGCTCGTCTTCACGGCCGTTGCTGTTCAGAATGCCCTCGGCATGCTCCTCGGCTACTGGGCCGGACGCTTCACCGGCATGGATCTCGCCAAGTGCAAGTGCCTCTGCTTTGAGATCGGCATGCAGAATTCCGGCCTTGCGGTAGCCCTCGCCACGGTGCACTTTGCGGCTTCCCCGATGGCTGCGCTCCCTGCAGCGCTCGGCGCCCTCTGGCACAACGTCATGGGTCCGGTCGTCGCCACGGTCTTCCAGGGCTGGCATGAGGAAGGCGAAAAGGAATCGTTCTTCGACCGCATCGAGCGCGTCTCGCGTGCTGAAAAGACCGTTCCGGTTTCCGCCAAGCACTAATCCCAGAACGCTTTTCTCTTCAGAACACCTTTCACTTCCCGCGAAGCGGTTCGCCCACGGCTCACTTCACACTCTCAATCGGGTGAGCCGCTTCAGAGAAGCTTTGGAAGGATGGAGAAAGCATCAAAAAAGCTCCGTTCCCATTCCGGGTCCGGAGCTTTTTTCGCATTCGTGCGCAAGAGTGCGCTATTCGAGTCCGTCTTCCTCTTCCGCGGCAAAGAGCATGTCCTCGACCCGCTTCGGGCGTGCGATGTAGGCGCCTTCGCCGTCCGCATGATGCATCCAGTCGTGAACGCTCTGAAGCGCTGAAGCCTCGAGCCGGCAGAAGTCGCCTTCGCGCTCGTAGCCGGCTCCCGCGCGCAGTTCCGCGAGAAGGCTGTCGAGCGTCACAAGCGACGTTCGGATGACCTGAGCAATATGGGCTTTCCGGCCGGGCACGGGAAAGCGGACATAGCGCCGCCCGTTCTCTTCGAGGATATGGCCGTAAAAGAGCGACCAGCAGAGAAAAAGGGCCTTCAAGCGCTCCATGGCGGGAAGGAGCGCGAGGATGGCGAAGCCCATTCTGTCCGAAAGATTGATGAGTTCGGCCTGCCCCATGACAAGGAGAAAGATGTCCTGATTGGCCCAGGGCTTCAGAATGTCGTGCATTTCGCTGTGGCGGATTTCCCTCACGCGCACGTGCGAGAGCGCCTGGTAGCGGCCGATCGCCGCGCGTCCCGTCACCCAGTTGAGGTTCCCCGAAGCGTTGCGCATCGGGGGCGAGAGCGCCATGGCGCCTGCACCCGGCTGGCCGTCGAGCGACGCGAGAATCCTCCCCGTGAGCCCTTCCTCCACGTACATGAAGCTTCGCACCTGCACGCGGGGGAAAAGCCATTCGCCGGGGCCGAACTCGCGCACGACGCCCCGCGTGCTGAAGAGATTCCGGATGTAGGGATGGAGCGGCGGCGTCACCCAGGGCATCACGGGGGCGGCGGGACCGGAAACGCCCGGCCACTCGCGGCTGAAGCGCTTCGTGCGGAGCGCATCAAACCACTGCGGGGAAAAGCGGCGCATGGGGGAACTCCATCGGGAGAGAAGAGATTACCCAGAAAGGAAAAAAAACAAGGGTTAACACTGACAGTTTATACCTAAGCATTTAGGTTTATCTCCATCGGACGGCTCTTTAACCTTTCTGCTGTGCCTAGGGATGAGACACGCGCCTCTGGAAGCGCATCAGGCTCCTCCAGGCGTCTCCCAGCTCCTCAAGCCCCTGCACGCATTTCAAAAAGGAGAAAAGAAAATGTCCGCTGATATTTCCCGCCGCAAGCTCTTCGGCGCCGCCACGGCTGCCGCCGTCGGTTCCTTCTCGTTCGTGAAGACCGTTTCCGCCGAGGAAGCGAAGAACATCACCTGGAACGAAACGAAGGAATTCGTGATCGTCGGCACGGGTTTTGCCGGCCTCGCCGCCGCGCTTGAAGCCCGCCAGCTCGGCATGCCTGCCGACCAGATCCTCGTCGTCGACAAGATGCCGGTTCCGGGCGGCAACTCCATCATCAACGGCGGCGCTGTTGCCGCTGCCGGCACCGACATGCAGGAAAAGGCCGGCATCAAGGATTCGGCCGACCTCCTCTACGCCGACATCATCAAAGCGGGCGGCGGCCTCGCCCACCCGGCCCTTGCCCGCCGCATCGCCGACGAATCGGTTGAGAACTTCTACTGGCTCCGCGACAAGATCGGCGTCAAGTTCAAGGCCGTCACCTTCCACGGCGGCCACTCCGTGCACCGTTCGCACGCCGTTGAGAACAACTCGGGCTCGGGCTTCATCAACCCGATGCTCGCGAAGCTCAAGGAAGAAGGCGTCACGCCGCGCCTTCGCTGCGTGGTCGACGAACTCATCGTCAACGACCAGCACTGCGTCCTCGGCGTCAAGGCCCGCACCGGCTACCGCTTCGGCCGCGAAAATTCCGGCAAGACCGTCTACATCCGCGCAACGAAGGGCGTCCTTCTCGCCTCGGGCGGCTTCGCTCAGAACGTTCAGATGCGCACCTCGCACGACCCGCGCCTCACGGCTGAGTTCACCTCGACGAACCATCCGGGCGCCACGGGCGAAATGATTCAGGAAGCGCAGGAAATCGGCGCCAACACGATTCAGATGGACTGGATTCAGCTCGGTCCCTGGACCTCGCCCGACGAACAGGGCTTCGGTGTTGCGCCGCTCTTCGTCGAATCCTGCGTGGGCTATGGTCCCATGATTGATCCGGCCACCGGCAAGCGCTTCATCAAGGAAACCGGCAACCGCAAGGTCCGCGCCGACGCCATCGTCGCGATCGGCCACCCCTGCGTCATCTACACGTCGCTTGAGAACGCGAAGAACGTCATCATCGGCAAGAACATGACGCCCGAGATCTACGAGCGCGCCCGCAAGTCCGGCGTCGTCAAGGAATACCCGACGCTCCAGGCCATGGCCGACGACCTGAAGATCCCGTACGAAGAGCTCAAGAAGACGAACGACACCTTCAACGGCTACATGGCCGCCAAGAAGGATCCGGACTTCGACTGCATGTTCTTCGACGACAGCAAGCCCAACACCGACGGTCCCTTCCTCGCCGTCCGCCTCTGGCCGCGCGTCCACCACTGCATGGGCGGTCTTGAGATCAACGACAACGCTCAGGTCCTCTCGGTTCGCGGCAAGGTCATCAACGGCCTCTACGCAGCGGGCGAAGTCACGGGCGGCGTCCACGGCATGGTGCGCCTCGGCACCGTCGCCGTTGCCGACTGCATGATCTTCGGCCGCGTCGCCGCCCGCACGGCGATGAAGTTCAAGGGCTGCTGATTCTCGTAGAAGCCTTTTCTCCTCCTTTCGCCGAAGCGGTGCATCCCCCCGACAAAGCCCGCTTCAGGCGAAAGGTTCTGACCAACCCTCGGAGACCCCACAAAAATGAATCGCCTCGCCCTCATCCTCGCGAGCGCCTGCCTCATCTTCGGCACGGCCGCCTCTGCCGCCGATTTCGGCGCCGACCGCCATGTCGCCCGCGGCCTTGAATGCGCAAGCTGCCACGGCCCGGACATGAAGAATCCGGAAACGCCGGACGAAAACACGTGCCTCAAGTGCCACAACCGCGATCAGATTGCGGAAAAGACCAATTCCCGCCTCAATCCGAATCCGCATAAGGCGCCCCACAACGGCGACTGCACGCTCTGCCATCTGCAGCACGAGCCGGAAGAAAACTACTGCGCTCAGTGCCACAAGTTCGACTTCAAGATGAAGCACTAAGGGCCTTCGGGGCAGTTTGAAGCACCTCATTTCAGGAAATCATCATGAAAAAGTCTATTGCGGCTCTCGCCGTTGCCGGGCTCTTTGCCGGCGCCTCCATGAGCGCCTTTGCTGCCGACGCCCAGGTTTACGGCGTCCTTGATACCGGCCTTTCCTTCGTTCACGCCGACCCCGATGCCGCCGGCCGCGACGCCGCCGACACCTTCAAAATGACCACGGGCCAGGAATTCGGCTCCCGCTGGGGCATTCGCGGCAGCGAAGACCTCGGAAACGGCATGAAGGTGGGCTTCATCCTCGAATCGGGCTTTGAATCCGATACGGGCAGCATGGAGCAGAACGGCCGCCTCTTCGGCCGCGAAGCATCGCTCACCCTCTCGGGCGACTTCGGCGCGCTCGCCGTCGGCCGCCTCCCGATCTTCGGGAGCGTTCTGGGCGCGAACGGCCTCTTCCGCGCAATCGACCCGCTCTTTGCGAACTACACCCAGGCCTTCGGCTCGGGCGCCGTGACGGCTTCGATGTGGACGCGCGTCGACAACGCGATCTCCTACCGCACCCCGACCTTCTCCGGCTTCACCGGCTACGCGATGTATTCCTTCAAGAACGACTCGAAGACGGATACCACGAACCGCGAAGGCATGGCGGATTCCGACCGCTACGCGTCCGCCGCGGTGCGCTTCCAGCAGGGCCCGGTTGAAGCGGTGCTCGTCGCCGACACGACGATGTACGGCAACGGCAGGACAGTCGCCCGCGCCCATGATGACGCAGGCGTGACCGTCACCCTCGGCGGCAACTATGCGTTCGACGGCGGCGTGAAGCTCCTCGCCTTCGGCCAGTATTTCGAAGACCAGGAACTCAGCACCGCCCAGCGTGCTGGCGTTGTTTCGGCCGGCCTCGGTGCGCTCACGAACCCGGTTACGGGATCTGCAGTCCAGTACGGCTTCGTCACGGGCTACGGCTTCAATCTCGGCGTCCATGTTCCCTTCATGGGCGGCGTGGCGAAGGCCATGGCAGGCCACCGCGACATGCATAACGAATCCGACGTCGACTTCAAGCGCACGATGGCTGCGGTCGGCTACGACTACAACCTCTCGAAGCGCACTGCCCTCTACGTGATGGGCGGCTGGTCGCAGGAAAAGGTTGAGGTGAATGCCACGAAGACCGATGCCACCCCCTGGGGCTACGAGCTCACGGCCGGCATGGTGCATCGCTTCTGATGGCGCTTAAAGCCTGAATCTCCGGGAGAGAAAAAGAGAACCTGGATCTCCTCTTTTCTCTTCCCGGACTGCATGAGTCTTCTCTCTCCTTTCTCTTTTGGAAGCTTCCCGCAAAGAAGCTTCCATTTTTTTCTTTTCGTTTTCTCCGACAGATCATTCAGGAATGACGCTTTCGCACGCTGCCTCCCGCCGTCGCTTCACGCACCTCCTTCTTCGCATCCTTCTGCTTCTCGCCGGGATGTTTCTCGCGTCCCTCGGGATTGCGCTCACGACGCTCGCGGGTCTCGGGACCACGCCCATCAGCACGGTTCCCTATACGGGCGCGGCGATTACGGGACTCACCTTCGGCACCTGCGTCGTCATCCTCAACTTTGCGTATGTTGCCGGGCAGATTGCGCTCCTCAGGAAACGCTATTCGCCGATGAATCTCCTTCAGATCCCGATCGGCTTTCTCTTCGGCGCCTTCATCGACCTCTCGATGCTGCTCCTTTCGTCTCTGACGCCCAACGGCTGGTGGACGGGCGCGCTCATGAGCGTGGTCGGAAACGTCATCCTCGCGCTCGGCACCGTAATGCAGATCCGCTCAAAAACGCTCGTGCAGCCGGGCGAAGGCTTCGTCATTGCGGCGGCCGCGCTCGCGCGGAAATCCTTCGGCACGATGAAGATCGCGAACGACCTTGTGCTCACCGGGATTGCGGCGCTCCTGGGACTCGTCTTTCTCGGCGAAATCCATGCGATCCGCGAGGGGACGCTCGCGTCCGCAGTGCTGATCGGCCTCTTTGCAAAGGCGATCGATCAGGGCCTCAACCGGCTCTTCCCGAAAGAGGCGCCGCCCGTGGAAGAGCCCAGGGAAGTGCCGCTCGATCGCAAATAACCTGAAGCACATGCCTGAAGGGAAACCTGGCAAAAAGTGAAGAAAAGCCGGCGGAACGCAGAGTTCCAGCCGGCTTTTCGAGCAAAACCTTGCCGTTGTTCGTCGGAAGAAATCAGAATCCGGGGATCACGGAGCCCTCAAACTTCTTGAGGATCCATTCCTTCACGCGCGGATCCTGATAAGCCTTCACGAAGGTCTTAACCCAGGGCTCGTTGAGGTTCTTTTCGGTGACGACGATGTTGCAGACGTAGGGGCCGTTCGCCGCTTCAACGAGAAGGCCGTCCCTGCTCGGGTTGAGCCCCGCCACGGCAGCGTAGTTGCCGTTCACGCAGGCGATCGTGAGGTCGTTCAAGGAAAGCGGCAGCTGCGCGGCCTCGAGCTCCACGACCTTCAGGTTCTTCGGATTCTCAATGATGTCGAACTTCGAGGGAAGAAGGCCAGAGCCCTCGCGGAGCTTGATGAGGCCGCCCGCAGCGAGAAGCAGAAGTCCGCGCCCGCCCATTGCCGGATCATTCGGGATGCCCACTGTCGCGTCCTGCGGAAGGTCCTTGAGGGACTTGATCTTCTTCGAATAAACCGCCATCGGGAGCGTGAAGGCGGGCGCCGCGATTCTCAGGCTGTAGCCGCGGGTTTCGTTCTCGTGGTCGAGGAAGGGCTTCGTGCAGTAGATGTTGGCGTCGATGTCGCCGGCGTCAAGCGCGGCGTTGGGCTGAATGTAGTCCTGGAACTCATAGATCTTGACGTTGAGGCCGAGCTCCTTCGCGATCGGAACAACGTATTCCAGAATCTGGGCCGACGGGCCGGCGGTGACGCCGACGCGCAGCGTCTTTTCAGCGGCGAAGGCGGAAGCTGCACCCAGGAAGGGAGCCGTTGCGGCGGCTGCCGCGGCGGCGAAGATCAATTTACGGCGTTGCATTTTGCTTTTCCTCTTTTCAGTCGGATCGCATCCGGGTCGCGACCCCTAAGTATTCAGTGAGGAAAAGTGTACCGGTCTTCTTTTACGGAAAATCAACTATCTGCCCGGGGATTGAGGTATTACTCCGCTTTCTGAGCAGTTGCCCGCGGCAAATGCCTTCATCAGAAGCGCCCGAAGAAAAGCTGCCGGCCTCCGCCTGAGGAAGCCGGCAGCTTCATGTCTTGAGGGAACCTCACGGAACCCGTCAGCCGATCCGTTCCACGGACTTCGCCATCAGATCCCAGAAACGGTCCTTGTCGAGCTTGAGGGCCGCAAAGGTATGGCACCCTTGAGGCGCCGGACGGCGCAGATCCGCGACCGTCATGCCGGTCGTGAGCTCGCCCCGGATCTCCACGTTGATCACCGTGGGGCGGACCTCCATGAGGGTCGGATCGATCACGTAGGCGACCGCGCAGGGGTCATGAAGGGGCGGCGCATCAAAGCCGCGCCAGGCCTTGTAGTTCTTCGCAAAGGCTTCGAGAACCTGCCAGAGGAAGTGCGCGGGCTTCGTGCCGATCGCCTGAATGCGGTCGCGCACGTGCTTCTCAGCCCTAGCCTGGTACGTAAGGTCGAGCCCCACCATCGTCACCTTCCAGGGTTCGTTGAAGACGATGTGCGCGGCTTCCGGATCGTTTTCGATATTGAATTCCGCGCAGGGACTGACGTTTCCTTCCTTGCAGGCGCCGCCCATGAGGACGACTTCCTTCACGCGCGAAACAATCCGGGGCTCGAGCCTCGCCGCGAGGGCGATGTTGGTGAGGGGCCCGGTCGGAACGAGCGTCACCGTTCCCTCGGGCTCGCGCATGATGGTGTCGACAATGAGCTGAGCTGCTGGACGCGGGTCGAGCGGAATGTCGGCTTCCGGCATGTCGGCGCCGTCAAGCCCCGATTCGCCGTGGATTTCCTTGCAGACTTCCACCGCCGGGCGGATCAACGGGCGCTTCGCGCCCATCGCGATCGGAATGTCGGAGAGGCCCGCGAGGCGCGCAATGCGCAGCGCGTTCGAGGTGACCTTTTCGATCGTCTGGTTGCCCGCAACCGTCGTGAGGGCAATGATCTTCACCGCGGGCGACCCGGCGGCAAGAATGATTGCCGCCGCGTCGTCGTACCCCGGATCACAGTCGAGAATGATTTTTCTCGGTTCCGTCATCGTTTTTTCCTTTGATCAGTCCGTATCGCGCATGGCTTCGTCGACTTCCTTCCAGTAAGGAATGGATTCGGCCGCGCCCGGGCGCGTCACCGAAATCGCCGCAGCCATCGCGGCAAAGCGGAGCCCCTCGAGAAGCACCGCATGAGCCTCTTCGGCGTCCTTCTTCTCCCAGGCGTCCATGAGGGCGCGCACGGCAAAGCCCGTGAAGGTGTCGCCCGCACCCGTCGTATCGGCGGGATGCACCGGGAAGGCCTTGATGAAATCAGGTTCAAACCCGGGCATGCGGCAGACGACGCCCTGGCTTCCGAGCGTGACGAGAATCACGGTGTCGGGATAGCGGCGGCCGAGCTCGGCGACGATGTCCATGGCTTCTTCCGGAGTCTTCTCCTTCTTTTCAAGACCGAGAAGGCCTTCGGCTTCCGTTTCGTTCGCAATCAGCGCGGAAATTCGGTTGAGCGGCAGAAGCGGCGCCTGAGAATCAAAGGGCGAAGGGTTGAAGATGACGCGCATGCCCTTCTCGAGCGCATGCTCGATCGAATAGCGCACCGCGCTCGTTTCGTTCTGCACGAGAAGCGCGTCGCCTTCGCCGAAATCGTCCATCGCGGACTTCACGAATTCGGGCGTCAGGCGCACATTGGTGCCCGGGTAGTAAAGGATGGCGTTTTCGCCGCCTTCGGGGACCACCTGAATGAAGGTGTGGCCCGAGGGTTCGTTCGGATCGACCGCAACGCGCGAGACGCCCACGCCCTCGTGCTCAAGGAAGACCTTGAGGAACGTGCCGTCCTGACCGACGATGCCGGCGTGGCTCGTTCTCAGGCCGGCGCGGGCAAGCGCCACGCTCTGATTTAGGCCCTTGCCGCCGATGTGAATCGCGCGCCGGTAGGCGGCAAGCGTTTCCCCGCCCCGCAGGAAGTGCGGGACCTGGTAGACGTAGTCGATGTTGAGGGAACCGATATTGAGAACGCGGGGCATAGCAGTCACCAGTAACAACAAGGCGCTTGAGGGAAAAGAGGCCGGGTGCTCATCCGCATGGGGCTCAACGAAGTTGGGAGCGTCGGAGAGATCAGGGGGCTCGGGGACTCTCAAAGGCCTTCAATAAAAATAAGAGTCAAGAGTGTGATTATGCGTAATGTCGCGGTAATGCTGTCAAGCTTTTTCTGCGCTACTCAGGGAAAGATTGAGGAATTGAACGCTCTTTACGGAAGAACCCGGCGCATTCCTGAAAAATGCTCCTCGCGCGAGGACTGATCAGGAACACTCGAGCTGCAGGCGCCCGGAAGACGCTTTGGCCTCCCGGACGCCTTGAGGCCTTTAATGAACCACATCCCGCTTTCTGAGGCGCTCCCCAAGAGGAGCGCCAGGAAGTAGCCTGCGCCGAGAATCGCCGCGAGCGTGCCCGCAGGAATCTGCGCCGGGTAGATCAGCACCTGCCCGAGCCAGTCCGCCCACGAGACGATGGCGCCGCCCAGGAGCGCAGCGGCAAAAAGCTGCGCCTTCACGGTTCTCGCACCCATCATGAGCGCCATATGAGGAGCAACCAGCATTAGATGTCATACTAACTTTCGCCACCCCTTCAACCTTTCATGGAGTGGCAAAACATGCGATATTCGCAGGAGTTCAAAGACAACGTCGTAGCGCGCCTGCTGAGCAAGGAGCTCAGCATCTCTGAAGCCGTGGAGCAGTACTCGATCGGCAAATCAACGATCTCGTACTGGCTCAAGATTGCCAGAGAGCAAGCAGGTTGCGGCACGCTGCCCAACAAAGGAAATCCCAAGCTCATGGCCAGCCTCAAGCTCCCTAAAGGAGTGACCTACCTTCA
>NZ_WEHX01000150.1 GCF_009183815.1 Sutterella seckii
CGACGGGCACTACCGGTGCATCTCATACCTGCCGATCTTTGTGGCGATCAACGGCGTTCCTGCGTTTGTGCAGAATGCCCCGGGCGCAGCGAATGGCGCAGCGCTCTGCCTCATTCACATCCGCCGGCTGATTCAAAAGCTCAGGGAAAGCTTCCCCGGCGCAAAAATTCTTGTGCGCGGCGATACCGGCTACAACAACGCCGAGCTCATCAGAATCATTGTCGAGGAAGGGGTGAGCTACATTCTGGGCTACAACGTGCGCCCGAAAGACCTGAGGACAAAACTCTTCAGGCATATTGCCGAGGAGTACTCCTCAGACCCGAATAGCAGGATTTGCATGGCGAAGGAAATTCTTAAGGAGATCCCGCTGACCGGACTATTTGATGAAGTGAAGCCTCCAAAGCGCCGCCGCAAGCTCACCAGCACGACGGCAGGCAACAAGTTCCGCTGCTGCGGTTTTTCCATAACTATCAAGCAAAAACATGGAAAACACCCCGGACGGTGGTGTACCGCCTGCAGTTCAGCGATCAGTACCAGGACGTTGATGCCCGCTTCATTCAAACAAACCTTTCGATTGAAGAAGCCCGGGCCTTCGCCAAAGGCCGCGGCCTGAGAAAGTACCGCGCGCTTCCCGATGAGAGCTTCGAGCGGGACAAGGCGAATGCCGAAGCATTCATTGAAATTTATGAAGAAATTTTCTGCTCCCGAGGTGAGGATGAGCGACTCAACTGCGAATGGAAGTCGTCGTGCTGTGCCGCACGCTGCAGTCTGAACGGCTTCTTCGTCAACTCGCTGCGCATGACAATCACGCTCGTCGTCATGCAGATCATGGAGGAGCTTCGGCACGCTCTGCTCAGGCGCGAGCAGCCGCATAAGCCCTTGAAGAAGCGGCGCAGCCGAAAGCGGAATACGACGCGCGCGCACTGCGCTGAAAAGCGCCGCTACGGGCCGACGATCCGGCTCATCCGCCAGTTCCTCATCTGCGTACCGGCCAAGGTCCGCGAACTGCAGACCCGCATTGTCTTCGGCCTGCCGCCGATGCCGGAAGCTTGGCAGCGCCGTTTTGAAATCCTGATGGAATAGCCCCTGATGGAGCGTCCCCGACTCGCTGTCAACTCGGGGGTAAGGGGGGGTTGTATCCGCGGCGCGGATTTCTGGATGCTAGATGCGATTCATTCTCAATTAGACCGCGGAGACTGGAGCTCCGCGGCCAGGTGAAATATCAAGGCTAATTGTGCCTATATTGTGTAAATTTCCACTAAAAACAGCATAAACTGCCAATTTTTAGACTGTAAACAACCGAATGTATGTGTTTGGTCCGGATTTTCCGGTTGCCGTCATAAAAATTGGCACTTGCTCAGACCTTCCTTAAAGATTCGGGATATTCCTCAATCCCGCAACTCACATTGTCTCGGTACGACATTTATCGACGTTTACTGTGCAAGCATCGGCCTAGAGCCCCGGTAATTCCAAGTGCCGCCAATATAATTTCCGTTTCCGTCTCTCTCAAAACTCCTTTGGCATCAAAGCCATATTGACGGAACATCAACCCTCTGTTTTCCCCACTCTCCGCTCTTTCATGCAGTCAGACCGTACCCCCGCTACCTCCGCCCTTGAACGAGAACAAATCTGCAGCGTCCTGCGCTATGCGAAGGAAGTCCACCAATGCATCAATAAGCGCAGCTTCAATATTGATGCGCGTTCGAGCGACTGCGAATGCCTTTACCTCGACAGCATTGACGATTCGCTTGAGGGCATTGATATCGGCGGTCCCGAAGACGACTTTATTCTGAAAGTCACCGCCCCCGTCATCCCCGCATTCCCGGAGCCCGCGCCGATTCTTATCGATTGGCTGGTCGGTGAAACGCAGAACGAGGACTGGACGCCGGACGACAGCCTGAGAGAGAGGATGCATCTTCCGATTTCCCGGTGCACGCCCCGCGACCTTTGGAAGGCTTCTGAAAGACTGGGACTGCCTGCAGATCTCCATGGGACTTACGCCCTCGTTTCTTTTGAAGATGATCTGGTTCGCGTGGATGAGTTCAGAACATGGTCGAGAAATAAGAAGACGACTCTGCCCAATGAGCTTCTCCGATGGGTGGACACAGAATCGAGGCAGCCTGTTGAGCAGCGCTACCTCCCGGTTGATGAACTGAACAGTGCGGAACGCAAGGCTTTTGAAAAGCGATTTGTTGAACTTTCGAAGGCTTCAGCCGCCAAGAGGCAGAAACACAGCACTGATTCGCAGCCGCTCCTTCTGCCCGGCAAAACGCCTGAAATCCTCTTCAGCGACGATCCTGCCCGGCAGCTTGCGTTGACGAAGTGGCTCGCCGAGCGGCAGGAATGGCTCAAGCAGACTCACGACGCCAACATCGTGATGGATCTCTACCTGAAGCTTTACGAGCTCAGGACCCGCCTGAGCGACTCCAATCTGCGCGATGAGATCGTCCTCGGAAACTACATCCTTCAAACTGCAGCCACGCTCGAAGCGGACATCAAGTATCCGCTTCTTTGCCGCACGCTCGTCTTTGAACTCGGCGCAAACGCCAAGAGCATTGAACTAAAAGCCGATCTTGCCGCACAGTCGCGGGTTCAAAACGAAGTCTTCACGGCGCTTCCTACAAAATTCTCTATTAATTTCAATGCTGTTCAAGATGTCGTCAAGGATCCGCAGATCAATGAAGCGGGGCTGGAATTCGCCACAACAGATCATTTCCAGGCGAGTTTTGAAGCGCTGGCCAATCGCCTTGCGCCGAAATCGGCCTGGTCAGAAGATAAGAATCACCTGCCCTTTAATCAGGGAATGCAGGTTGCAATTTATCCCCGCCCGGTCCTTCTCTATCGCAAAAGGCTCCTGGGCGTCGGTCAGGCGATCAGCAACATCATCGATGCGATTCATGACCAAGTCATCGACCCTCCTGCCGCGCTCAAGAGCCTCGTCTGCCCGTCTTCCCTGGATGAAAGCCTTTCGAGCAAGCCGCTTCCGGATCTCAATGAACGCATTGCACGCGCTGCCGGCGAAAGCCAGCAGATTCTGCTTACGGAAGCCGCCAATGAGGATCAGCTCCGAATTGCTCAGATGCTGAGCGAAGGCAAAAACGTCATCGTTCTCGGGCCTCCGGGCACGGGCAAAACCCACACCATCGCGAATCTGATGGGAGATCTGCCGGTGAATGTCAAGTGAGCTTTCGCCGATTTTGTTCTTAAAAAGTAGGTTGTAGTCTGAGCTCAGTGAGGGCTTTGCCCTCTCCGCCTTCGGCGG
>NZ_WEHX01000151.1 GCF_009183815.1 Sutterella seckii
GATGCCGGCATGGCTGCAGCAGCTTGAGATGGAATCACTCGGCAAGTGCGTTCTTGCCGACGGATCCGAGAGGGTTCGGACGAGAACGGGTCAGGGCATTTGGGGCAGCAACGGCAACTGTGGTCAACACAGCTTCTACCAATGGCTGCGCGAAGGGACCTGGTGCACGAGCATTGATCTCGTGAAAGTGACCGACGCCGGGCACTCGCATGAAAAGATGGCGCGAGTCCTCAACGCCAATGCGGATGCACAAGCCGAAGCATTAATAACCAGAGAAACGGAAGAGTTTTACAACAGTCTCATGGTTATCGCGTTAAAAGATTTGTCTCCCGAAATGCTCGGCTCCTTTATGTCATTGTACGAGCACAAAACGGCACTCTTCGGGTGGTTGCTGAAGATAAATCCGTTCGATCAGCCCGGTGTAGAGTTCGCCAAGAAATTGGCCCGAACGCTCGAAGGCTGAGGAAATTGAAAGGGCAGCCAAACGCTGCCCTTTCACTTAATCATTAGTTATTGCCGTACAAATCACGTGTAAAGACCTTATCTTTAACGGCTTCAAGACAGTCGTTCCAACGATTGGTAACGATAACGTCAGAGTTCTTGCAGAATTCTTCAAAGTCTGTAATAACCTCTGCCGTAAAAAATTTATCTTCCTTGTAAGTCGGCTCGAACAGATAAATCTTCACGCCATTTTCGGACAAACGACGCATGATTCCCTGAATAGCAGATGCTCGGAAGTTATCGGAGCCACTCTTCATGATCAGACGATAAACACCAACAGCCTTCGGCTTTCGGGCAAGAATCAATTTCGTGATGTAGTCTTTACGGGTGCGGTTCGCTTCAACGACAGCACGAATCATATTTTCCGGTACATCTTTGAAGTTCGCTAGCAGTTGCTTTGTATCCTTAGGCAAACAGTAGCCGCCGTACCCAAACGATGGATTGCAGTAAAAGTGGCCGATGCGAGGATCGAGAGTAACACCGTTGATGATGGAAGCACTATCGAGGCCCTTTGCAAGAGCGTAGCTGTCGAGTTCGTTGAAGAAAGCAACGCGGGTAGCCAAGTATGTATTCGAGAACAATTTAATGGCTTCGGCTTCGGTCGAATCGGTCAACAAAACAGGGATATCTTCCTTGATTGCGGAGTCAGCAAGCATTTGAGCAAGCTTTTCCGCTCTGTCTGACTTTTCGCCGACGACGATACGCGAGGGATACAAATTATCGTAGAGTGCTTTACCTTCGCGAAGGAATTCAGGAACAAAGATTAAATTTTCATAACCTTCTTCCTTTTTCTTCTGGGTATACCCAACAGGGATAGTAGACTTGATCACGATCAGCGTATTGGGATTGAGCTTCGTTACAGCTTCAATCACCGAATCAACCGAAGAAGTGTTAAAGAAATTTGTTTTGGTGTCGTAGTCCGTGGGTGTGGCAATGAAAACGTAGTCAGCACCTTCAACAGCCTTGGCAAGATCAGTTGTTGCAACGAGATTAAGCTCCTTCGTAGAAAGATATTCTTGAATTTCGTTATCTACAATCGGACTGATTTTCTGATTAATTTTGTTGACCTTATCTTCGATAATGTCTACAGCCTTTACTTCATGGTGTTGCGCCAGAAGAACCGCGTTAGAAAGGCCAACATAACCAGTACCTACCACTGCGATTTTCATTTTTTCTCCTTAGTTAGGTCGAAAAAGCTTTTGAAAAATACTCCAAACAACTTTAGTCGCAGAAAGTTGATCTTGTCCGAAGACCAACCTTCTTTGAGAAGTTTAAAATCGATTTTACTATATATTAGCAGAAAGAGCTTAACTTGATTCTTAAAATTTCTCAAATCAGCAAGATGGTGATTCGAGAAATTAATGAAATTTTTAACCATCAAGTAATGAAGATGGCTTAGTTTGTGTTTTCTTGAAATTTTAAGAATCAATAAAATAGCAGAAAGTTTTTCTTCTACCAAATTTTTATCCCATTCAACCTCCTTGTGAAATTTTCTGTATGCATAAACATAATCTTTGATAACATAAAAAGATCCACACTTTATCATTGCTTTTACAAAGAAAACAGGATCTTGCATTCGCCTGAATGCTGGAAATTGAATTTGATTCTTTCGTAAGAAATTTGAGCGATAAATAAAACGATAAAAACCCCCGTCGTGTTGGTAGTTTTCGTATTTTATAAAACCATCTTCAGTAAAATATTGACCTGGAAATTTATAATTAATTTCGTTTGTCAATTGATTAACTATAAATAAAGAACCTCCAACTATGTCTAATTTCTTTTTTTCTGCAATTTCAACGAGTTTTTTTAAACTATTTTTGTTTGGATAAAAATCGTCCCCGTCTAAAAAAGTAATGTATTTGCCTTTAGCTAATTTGATACCTTCATTCCGTAAAATCCCAGAACCATGTTTTTCTTTCTTTGCAAAAATTCTAATTCTTGGATCACGTGGAATACGACTTAAGGTTTCATCAGTTGAACAATCATCTAAGATAATAATCTCTAAATTCGTTAGCGTTTGTGAGATAACACTTTGAATACAATTCTCAATAAATTGGTCACAGTTGTATACAGGAATGACAACCGAAACCGAAATTTCACTCATGTTTAGTATGAAAACAAAATGTAAACCGTGCATGAAGAAGCAGATAGCGAGTAGGACACAAACAAAACCTACTCGCTATTCGCTTCTAACTTTTAGAACTAGTGTTCAAGTTTCCAGCATTTTAGCTAATTTCTTAGCGAATTCCACGCCGGGCTGGTCGAAAGGATTTATCTTCAACAGCCGCCCGAAGAGTGCCGTTTTGTGCTCGTACAATGACATAAAGGAGCCAAGTATTTCGGGAGACAAATCTTTTAACGCGATAACCATGAGACTGTTGTAAAACTCTTCCGTTTCTCTGGTTATCAATGCTTCGGCCTGTGCATCTGCATTGGCGTTGAGGACTCGCGCCATCTTTTCATGCGAATGTCCGACGTCGGCCACTTTCACGAGATCGATGCTCGTGCACCAGGTCCCTTCGCGCAGCCATTGGTAGAAGCTGTGCTGACCACAGTTGCCGTTGCTGCCCCAAATGCCCTGACCCGTTCTCGTCCGAACTCTCTCGGATCCGTCGGCAAGAACGCACTTGCCGAGTGATTCCATTTCAAGCTGCTGCAGCCATGCCGGCATA
>NZ_WEHX01000152.1 GCF_009183815.1 Sutterella seckii
CTGCCAGTTCCTGGGCACTGCGGGCACCTCGCAGGTGGTGGCCGAAGGCCTCGGCCTTTCGCTTCCGCACTCGGCGCTTGCTCCCTCGGGCGAACCCGTCTGGGTCGACATTGCCCGCGCTTCCGCCCGCGCAGCCCTCAAGCTCATGAAGGCCGGCATCCACGCGAAGGACATCCTGACCGACAAGGCGATCGAGAACGCCATGATGGTTCATGCGGCCTTCGGCGGCTCCACCAACCTGCTCCTTCACATTCCGGCGATCGCTCATCAGGCGGGTCTCAGACTCCCGACGGTTGAAGACTGGATCCGCATCAATCAGGCGGTGCCGCGCCTCGTCGACGTGCTCCCCAACGGGCCGAAGTACCATCCCACGGTGCGCGCCTTCATGGCGGGCGGCGTTCCGGAAGTGATGCTGTATCTCCGCGAACTCGGCATCCTCCACCTCGATGCAATGACGGTCACCGGCTGCACGGTGGGCGAAAACCTCGAATGGTGGGAAAAGTCCGAGCGCCGTCAGCGCTTCAAGGAAATCCTCGAGAAGCAGGAAGGCGTTCTTCCCGACGACGTCATCATGTCGCCCGAGGTTGCGAAGGAGCGCGGCCTCACCTCGACCATTACCTTCCCCGTCGGCAACATTGCCCCCGAAGGCTCCGTCATCAAGTCGACCGCCATCGATCCGAAGGTGATCGACGAAAACGGCATCTACTACCACAAGGGGCCCTGCAAGGTCTACCTCTCCGAGAAGTCTGCGGTCTACGACATCAAGCATGAGAAGGTGAAGAAGGGCGACATTCTCGTCATCATCGGCACGGGCCCCTCGGGCACGGGCATGGAGGAAACCTATCAGGTGACGAGCTCCTTGAAGCACCTCTCCTACGGCAAGTACGTTTCCCTCATCACCGACGCGCGCTTCTCGGGCGTTTCGACGGGCGCCTGCGTGGGCCACGTCGGTCCCGAAGCGCTCGCGGGCGGCCCGATCGGGAAGCTCCGCACGGGCGACATCGTGGAAATCCGCATCGACTGCAGAAACCTCCACGGCACCGTCAACTTCCTCGGCACTGCTGAAACGGGCGAACTCCCGCTCGGCGAAGCAACGAAGCTCCTCGCCACCCGCACGAGCCACCCCGACCTTGCGCCTGATCCGGATCTTCCGGACGACACGAAGCTCTGGGCGGCGCTCCAGTCCCTGTCGGGCGGCACCTGGCGCGGATGCGTCTACGACGTCCCGCGGATTCTCGAACAGATCCGCCGGATCCCGAAGGAATAACCGCTTCCAACCACCCTCAGATCTCTCCTCACAGCGCAGCCCTCTCTTCTCCAAAGAGGGCCGCGCCGGGGGCGGCTCATCCTCGGAATCCGCTCTCCGGCCAATCCACAAGGAGTCAACATGCCACTGCTCATCATTGCCATCGGCGTTGCGGCGCTTCTGCTCCTCACGATCCGATACAAGCTCAACACCTTCGTCTCCCTCATCATCGTTTCGATCGGCGTCGCCATTGCGAGCGGCATGCCGCTTCACAAGATCATCGGCGCGATTGAAGGGGGATTCGGCGGCACGCTCGGCCACATCGGCCTCATCTTCGGCTTCGGCGTGATGCTCGGGCGCCTCCTCGCGGAAGCGGGCGGCGCGCAGAGAATCGCCCTCACGATGCTTCACGTCTTCGGCAAGAAGCACATGGAATGGGCGGTCGTCTGCTCGGCCTTCATCGTGGGCATTGCGCTCTTCTTTGAAGTGGGCCTCATTCTCCTCATCCCGATCATCTTCGCCATCGCCCGCGAAGCCAAGGTGAGCCCGATGATGCTCTGCGTGCCGATGCTCTCGGGCCTTCTCGTCGCGCACTGCTTCCTCCCGCCGCACCCCGGTCCCACGGTGATCGCCAAGGAATACGGCGCCGACGTCGGCATGGTGCTCCTCTACGGCATGATCGTCGGCATCCCGACCTTTCTCCTTTCGGGTCCGGTTCTCAACCGCTTCTGCCGCAAGCTTGTTCCCGCCGCCTTCCAGAAGGCGGGCGACATCAGCGCGCTCGGATCGACCAAGACCTTCACGGACGCCGAAATGCCGTCCTTCGGGATCTCCTTCATCACGGCGATGCTCCCCGTCATCCTGATGGCGCTCGTCACGATCCTCGAATTCTTCATCACGCCTGAAATGCGCGATCAATCGATGTTCCTCGAGACCGTCTTCTTCCTCGGGAATTCGACCACCGCCATGCTCGTCTCCATGCTCTTTGCGCTCTACACGATGGGCTATGCCCGCGGCAAGAAGATGGATGAGCTCATGAAGACCTGCGGCGCAGGCATCGCGGGCATTGCCGGCCTCCTGCTCATCATCGGCGGCGGCGGCGCCTTCAAGCAGGTGCTGATCGATTCGGGTGCCGGCGCCTACATTGCCGACCTGGTTTCGGGCGAACGCATCAATCCGATCATCCTTGCCTGGGCGATTGCCTCGCTCCTTCGCATCTGCCTCGGCTCCGCAACGGTGGCTGCCATCTCGACCGCGGGTCTCGTGATCCCGATGATTTCCGGGAACCCGGAAGTGAACCTCGCGCTCATCACGCTCGCCACGGGCGCCGGCAGCTCCATCTGCTCGCACGTGAACGACGCGTCCTTCTGGATGATCAAGGAGTTCTTCGGCCTCACGACGAAGGAAACGCTCTGCACGTGGACGCTGATGTCGACCGTCGTTTCGATTCTCGGCCTCGTCTTCCTCCTTCTCGTCGATATGGTGCTCTGATTCTCTTTCCGAAGTGCCGCTCCAACTCCAGGCGGCACTTCCAGAATCTCACAGCGCCATGGCGGAATTCCTGTTCCGCCCGCAGCCTTCAGATCCGGCAGCAAGCCTTCTGGAGGCTCTTTTTTTTTGCCCGTTTTCCGCGTGCAGCGGCTCGTTTCCGAGACCGCGTCAGGCTGGAAACTCCTGCAGCACAGACTAAGGCGAGCACTTTCTATTAAATAGAAAGCGGACTTTCCATTTAATAGAAAGCAGCAATCAGAGACATCCTGCGTTCACTGTCGTCGCAGGAACGAGCCGACGCAACGAAAAAGCCTTCCGGACAGGCATCGCGGAAGGCTTTTTTGGTGCGCTCGGCAGCGCACGTGTGTCTATGTGGTGAAAGTCCACTGACCGCCCGAGAAGGGGAAGGTCTAGCGACTCGGCAGAGTCAGGGAGG
>NZ_WEHX01000153.1 GCF_009183815.1 Sutterella seckii
GCCTCAACATCGGATCGGTGCTGAGGCTCTCGGCGTTGTTTTGGGTACTGTCGGCGAAGTGGAAAAACTGGCTTTCCGAATTTATGGAAGCCCCCTTTATTCATAGGGAGCTGAGAGGAGCCCGGCCGACCAACCCCCGCGGCTCGCGTCGGCGCAGGAAATGGAGACGTCGCTCCTCACGGGAGTCCGTATGCGGCTTAGGGGCGCGGGCACTTTGCTGTCGCTGAGCATCCCCGGCATCTGCACCGTTAAAGGACTTTCTGATGGGTGCATTCAACGGATGGGTTCAAAGTCCAATTTGAAGATGGCGCTCCTTCAATTTGCCGCAAGCTTCTCTCTGGTTCAAGCAATGAATTTCCGTTTTTCCTGAAGCCTCAGTTTGTTTCGTTAGGACGTTTTTTGACGCAAGGCAGGCAACAATCCTTCCTGAGCGGTACAGCGAGGCAAGGCTCGAAATAACTGCGCCGCGATGCTGATTTCTTCTGATAAAGCACGAACCCGAAAAAAATAAAAATGTACAGAACATCGGAAATGAAGAAGTTCACCCAATGCGGGAAGAAATCCGGAACGCATGGTTTCGAAAGAGCGGCAGATCTCTGGATCGCCCGGATTTTTGTCAAAGGCGATGTCTGGCCGATGCTTGACCTCAACAGCGTCGGAACGAGGCGGGCCTTCGACACGGCAATGCGCGAAGAGGTGAAGTCGCTCATGTGGGCCCTTAAGAATCCTGATGCCGGCGAAACGCCCGAGGAGCGCGTGCGGCTCGGACGTGAGAACGCATCGACCATGAACTACATGGATATGGATTCGCGCGATATCTGCTGCAATTCCACGTGCGGCGTCTGGTTCAGAACCGTCAGGAAAAAGATCGGCCTGCAGGAAGTCGAAGCCTGTCCGGAAAGCTTCATCAGGGAGCTCGAGACGAGAGAGGCGGAAGACAATGAGGAGAGGGCAGCCCTCTTTCCGGAGCCCTTCCGCTCAAACATCCGCGCCTTTGCCGAAGCGTTCGGGCTCACGCAGGATGAGAGCGACGCACTGGCGTTTCTTCTGATCGCCCGCTTCCATGAGCCCCTCAAAGAACTCCTCGAATATTTCGATTTTGCGGCGGGCGGCGCTCGCCTCCTTGCTGAAGTGCTTTCGGTTGCCCTTGGTAAGGAGATGAGCGAAAAACTCTTTTCTGCTGACGGTACGCTCATGAGCACCGGACTGCTTCATCTCTGCAAGGCGTCCGAGGAGGAGCTTGACGACCGCTTTGAGCTTCTCGGCGACGACGATCAGTGCGGGAGCGTCATGAATGAGCAGATTTCTCCCGAAGCCTTCTACAGCAGGCGGATAGTACGGGCGCCGAAGGCGAATCTCACGCTCGACGACTACAGCCACATCCCGGCCGTGAAGAATCTGCTGATCCCTTATCTTGCGAAGGTGCTTCAGACCAGAAAGACCGGCGTCAACATTCTCATCTACGGCCCTCCGGGAACCGGGAAAACGGAACTTACGCGGACGGCAGCAGAGGCGATCGGGGCGAAGCTTTACGAGATCGGGCCGCTCCGCAATGCAGAGAAGGAGAATGGAGAGCGCTCGCGAATTACCCGGTGGAACATCGCGGAGAAGCTTTACCGGTCGTCCGAAAAGACGCTCCTCGTGATCGACGAATCCGAAGACATCATCAACGAGGGAGCTGTATTCACTATCTTCGGCGGTCCGAAGCGGTCGAACAAGGCCGAGCTCAATAAACTCGTCGAAATCGCCCCCGTTCCGACCTTCTGGCTGACGAATACGCTCGGAGGAATGGATCCGGCGCTGATCAGGCGTTTCGACATTGTCCTCGAAGTGCCGATTCCGCCCGAAAATGTGCGCCGTCGCATTGCTGAAAGTGAGGTCGGGAACCTCGTGAGCGCAGACATGATTGACCGGCTTGCTTTGAGCGGGAAGCTCTCGCCCGCAGTCATCTCCCGCACCGCATCCGTCATTGCCGACCTCAATCTGGAAGACGAAAAGGCGAGGGACGAAGCGTGCGAAACGCTCCTTTCGGCATCGCTTGACGCTCAATCGCTCGGGCGTCTTCCCGGACGATCCGAGGCTCTCCCCCGTTTCTACGACACTGCATTCGTGAATACAACGGCCGATCTCAAGGGCATCTGCGAGGGACTGAAGCGCTGCGGGGCAGGCAGGCTCTGCCTCTACGGGCCTCCGGGCACCGGCAAAACCGCATACGTGCGCTGGCTCGCCCGCGAGCTCGGCGTGCCGCTCATCGCCAAACGCGCGAGCGACCTTCTCAGCATGTTCGTGGGCGGCACCGAGGCTCTGATTTGCGAGGCTTTTGAAGAGGCTAAGCGTGCGGGCGCGCTTCTTCTCATCGACGAAGCGGATTCGTTCCTGCGCGACAGGGAATTGAGTCAGCGCTCCTGGGAGGTCACGCAGGTGAACGAACTCCTCACGCAGATGGAAAGCTTCCCGGGCATCTTCTGCGCGACGACCAACCTCTTTGAGAACATTGACCGGGCGGCGCTCCGCAGGTTTGACCTCAAGGCAAAGTTCGACTTCCTGAGACCTGAACAAAGGCTCGGGCTTCTCGAGCGTCATCTCGCTGCGCTCGGACTTGGGACGGATGGCGTGAAGAGCCTGGTGACGCGCCTCTCGGCGCTCGACTGCATCACGCCCGGCGACTTCGCTGCCATTGAACGAGGATCCGCCTTCAGCCCCATCCAAAGTGCAGAGGAATTCCTTCGCCGGCTCGAAGACGATTCGGCTCTGAAAAACGAGGGGAGGAAGAAGCCCAGAATTGGGTTCTGAACCCACGCAGCAGCTGGAGCAGGCCGACTTTTAAAGCCTCTGCTCAGGAATTCGTCGGGACAAACTGCAAACGATAATCATTGCTATCTTAAGTTTCCCTGTCCTGCAGGAAATTGCAGGCGGTGATCATAAAGAATTAATGCGCGTGGGTTACATATAGGAGATAATCCAATTGACCTTCTGCGCGGAAAAGAGAAATAAGCCCGTGAATTTCCAGAAATCCGGTAACAGCACCCCTTGAAGCTGCATGACGATAAGGGGAATATTTTCACAGAGGCTTGCTGGATTTCTTCTCCTGGGCT
>NZ_WEHX01000154.1 GCF_009183815.1 Sutterella seckii
CTTCAAAACAATGATTTATCTCGTTGCAGGTAATCTGGATTTCAGCAGATGGACTCAGGCTTTAAAGTGTGGTTACCCACACTAAACGTCATAGAGCCCTAAAAACTGACGACTCAGATTCGAATAACCTGAGAGTGATTATTTTCTGATGGAAGACTATTTACGGTTTTGGATTTTTAATCCCGTGCACATAACATTTCGGGAATCGCGCTGAGGCGCGTGTTCTCATTCAATGACAACGTTGAGATGAAGAAGGTCGCCGGATGGAAGACGTCCACTCGTGCGTGCGCTCTCTCACTCTCTGCCCGGTGCCGCTCAATCAGGAAACGCGCGGAAGAGCTTCCCGTTAACAAATGTATCCGGTGCTAAACTCGGGCGCCTTAAAGTTTTCCGCCGGCCATGCAGAATTCTCTTCCCTCGAAACGCTTTCAAAATCCCGTTCGCCGCATCCTGATGCTTCTCATCGGGATTGAGTGCGCGACCTTCGGGATCAGCTGCACCGCGCTCTCAGGCCTCGGCACGACGCCCATCAGTTCGCTGCCCTTCGTGCTCTCGAAGATCTTTCCGCTCACCTTCGGCACGACGACCTTCATCCTCAATGTCTTCTTCGTTCTCATCGAGGCGGTGCTTTTTAGAAGCCGCTTTACGGTGCTCAATCTCCTCCAGATCCCGGCGGTCCTCGTTTTCGGACTCTTCATCGACCTCAACATGTGGCTTCTCGGCGCTCATGCGCCGGAGACCTGGCTCACGGGTTTCGCCATGAGCCTTCTCGGAAACGTCGTGCTTGCCGCGGGCGTCTTTCTCCAGATCCGCTCCAAGACCATCGTGCAGCCGGGCGAAGGCGTCGTCATCGTCTATGCGGCGGTTCTGCGGAAATCCTTCGGGACGAAGAAGATCGTGAACGACGTGTCGCTTGTCGTCATTGCCGCGCTTCTCTCGCTTGCGGTGCTGGGCACGCTCACGGGCATTCGCGAAGGCACGGTCATTTCCGCTTTTCTCGTGGGCTTTCTCGTCAAGGGCATCGTTCATTTCTTTCCGGAACCGAAAGACCAAAAGCCGCACCAGGTCCATATCGGACCCGGCGGCAAGTCCTGAAAACAGGCGTTCCCAATCCGCACTGCCGCCGTGCCGGATTGGACCATGGGTATTTTCTCCTCTAGGCACTTTTGCTTAGATGGGCAAGAATCGGCCTGTCCGAGGGGAAGGCGCTTCCGCCTTTCCCCAAATTTCGGAGACTTCACTCTTTCGCGCCGTCCCTTCAGGGACTCCTGACCAGAGATTCCCGCAAAAATCCCGGCGCGATCATGAGAAAGGAAGTCTCCAGAGCCACCTTTGAGGAGAATTCCCATGCGTCATTTCAAGCTCGCCGCCCTCGCAGCCGCTGCTGCTCTTGCCTGCGGCTCCGCGCTCGCCTGCACCACCGTCGTGGTGGGTTCCGGCGCCACCGCCGACGGCTCGATCCTGATCGCCCGCGCTGCCGACAGCTCTGCGCTCAAGGCTCAGCACCTCGTGATCCATCCGGCGACGAAAGGCGTGAAAGGCATGTACCGCACGGCGGACCACCATGGCGCCAACAATTTTGAATATCCGCTTCCCGAGAACGGCATGCGCTACACCACGGTCCCGAACTGGAAGACCCAGGTGCACGGCGCCACGGGCTTCAACGAGGCGGGCGTGGGCTTCTCCGGTACGGAATCGATCTTTGCGCGCGACGATGCGCTCAAAATCGACCCCTATAACGAAGCCACCGGCATAACCGAAGACGACATCCCCGAAGTTCTTCTGCCGCGCGTGAAAACGGCCCGCGAAGGCGTTGAGCTTCTCGGCCGCATCGTTGAAACGATCGGTGCGGGCGAAGGCTTCGGCGTCGTCCTGATGGACGAAAAGGAAGTCTGGTACTTCGAAACCGGCACGGGCCACCAGTGGCTCGCCCAGAGGACGCCGAAGGACAAGTATTTCGCGTCGGGCAATCAGGGGCGCCTGCAGCAGTACGACCCGAAGAGCCCGGACTTCCTTGCTTCGAAGACCCTCGTCGAGTGGGCGACGAAGAACGGCTTCTATGATCCAAAGAAGGACGGAGAATTCAATTTCTCGAAGGCCTATACGCGCGACGATGCGCGCGACCGCGACTACAACGATCCGCGCGTCTGGCAGGTGCAGAAGATTCTGACGCCGTCGCTCAATCAGAAGGTGACGGACGGCCGCAGCTTCCCCGTTTGGGCGACGCCCGACAGCAAGGTGACGGTTGAGGACCTCAAGACGATTCTGCGCAACCACTACGAATCGGGCGAACTCGCTTCGCACGACCCGTATACGAATGGCCTCAAGGGCGACGCCGAACCCTATCGTCCGATCAGCGTCTTCCGCACATATGAATCGCACGTGATGCAGGTTCGTCCGTGGCTCCCGAAGGCGATCGGCGAAGTGACCTATCTCGCGATGGGCATGGCGGATCTTTCCGTCTACGTGCCGATCTATTCGGGCATGTCCGCCTATCCGAAGCACTGGGGCGAGGGTACGGACAAGGCCGACTCCTCGAGCCTCTACTGGAAGTTCAGAAAGCTCCAGACGCTCGTGATGACGGACTATCCGAAGCTCGCGCCCATCGTGACGAAGGCCTATGCGGACTTTGAAAAGGGGCTTGCCAAGCGCCAGGCCGCCTTTGAAGCCGAGTACGTGAAGACCGTGAAGACCGATCCGAAGAAGGCTCAGGCCGATCTCGACCACTTCAGCATTCAGGCGATGGCCGATGCGGAAGCGCTGACTGAGGATCTGCTCAATCAGGTCTTCACGGTCCGCACGGAAGACATCCAGAAGGCGAACTTCTTCGCCAACCGTTCGAAGAAGGACTGATTTCTTTGAGGTCAGGACTCCGGGTGCGCAGCGATGAAGCGCACCCGGGGCCGGAAAAGAAAGACGGCCCGGAATCGCCTGGCATTCCGGGCCGCTTCGTAGTGTGCCCGGCATGGGCGATTTCTATAGGGTGAAAGTCCCGATGAGCAGGAGGTAGTGCCAAGCTCACAGCCAGAGGCAAGGGTGTCCGTCGTGAGGCG
>NZ_WEHX01000155.1 GCF_009183815.1 Sutterella seckii
TTTTCGCAAATTCAATTATAACACAAAACCCCCATTTTTCATGCCTGTAAACTCTGAAATTTTCAGAATTTACAGGCATTTATTTTATGGAAGTCCCCATTATTGAAATAAAAGAGAAATATTTGGCAATTTAAATCGTGAGGAAAATGAGAATGTTTTTTGTTCGCTAAAGAACAATAAATGAAACAATATGTAAAAATTGTTTTTGATAGAACATCGGCATCGGGCTCGTCTCGCCCGACGACAAGTCGATCATCCACGGCCCCGGCTACGAGCGTTCGGAAGGCTTCTACACGAGGCTTGCCGACGCTGCCAAAGGCGTGAAGGACCGTCTCGGCGACCGGCTCATTTCGATCAGCATCATTACGGGCATGCACGCAGACCGCTTCGTCGGCGCGAAGCCCCGGTCGGGAGACCTCGGAATCCTGGGTTCGCTCGATCCGACGGCAGTCGATCAGGCGGCCTGCGATCTCGTCTGGGGCTTGAAGCCCGATGAGGCGAGAAAACTCTCGCTTCGCGAAAAGATCGATTCCGGCTACCTCCAGCTCGAGTGCCTGGAAGGAATCGGCTCCGGGAGCCGCGCCTACCGGCTCGTACGCATCTGATATTCGACATTGAAAATTACTCTTCAGGAGACCCCAAATGTCTGATGTCATTCATTTTTCGCGCAGAGATGCGCTTCGAACCGGTGCGGCCGCCGCGGCCGCAGGTTTTATGAGCGCGGGATCCCTTCCGGCACTCGCCGCTCCAGGCGGAAAGAAAGTAACCGTCATCACGGGGAGTCCCCACCGTCGCGGCACGTCCTTTCTGCTTGCCGATGAATTCATTCGCGGCGTGAGAGAGCAGGGAGCCGAGGTTTTTCGCTTCGACTCCGCCTTCCGGCGCGTCACGGCCTGCAGCGGCTGCGATCGATGCGGGCTCGGCGCTTCGCCCTGCGTCTACCGCGACGACATGTTCGAGCTCAATCCTCATCTACTTGAAAGCGACCTGATCGTTTTCTGCACGCCGCTCTACTACTACGGCTTCTCGGCGCAGCTGAAGCTCGTGATCGACCGCTTCTATGCCATCAATACGCAGTTTCACCACGGCCGCCGGGCAGTACTTCTTGCGACAGCCTGGAATTCGCAGGACTGGACCTTCGAATCGCTTGTGAGCCACTACAAGACGCTCTGCCGCTATATGGACTGGGAGGACGTCGGAATGGTGCTCGGCTACGGCTGCGGCACGCGCTCCTCGATCGAAGCGTCGGACTATCCGAAGGAAGCCTATGAACTCGGGCAGAAGGTGAGGATCTCATGATGAAGCAATTCCTGCCGGAGGATCCCGGGCGGTTGTGGCTCCTGAGGATCCGCTTCGACCGCTTCCTATTCCTGATGCTCTTCGCCATCATGATGGACCGCTATACGCTCAATCCCGTTCACGAGGTTCTGGGCGTCGCCGCAATCCTGGCGTTTGGTCTTCATGCATGGGCGAACAGGAACTGGTATTCAGGGATTCTCCGGCAGGTGCTCGGGAAATCGAAAGTGAGGAGGAAAAAGCCCGGCATCGGACGCTGGTGCGTGATTGCCCTCAACTTTCTCCTCACGCTTCTTTTCATCGCCTCGATCGTGAGCGGCATCATGGCTTCGCAGTCGCTCTTTGCATGGGCGACGCCCGACGAGTGGAGGATGGACCTCGACTACCGCACGGCCCATGTCGCGCTCTCCGTCTGGGCGTGGTTCTTAGCCGCCATTCATCTGGGACTCAACTGGGAAGTCGTTTTCCCGGGGATCGCGGGAAAGCGCGGCCTCAGGCTCGCAATGGGCGCGCTTGGAGTCCTCGCCGTCCTCCTCGCGCCCCTCGCATTCATGAGGCGCGAGGTGGATCTTATGCTTGAATTTCAGAGCGCCTACATTCCGGTTGAGCTCGAGGAACTCCCGGGACTGATGCCGCTTGACTGCCTGCTCCTTTTCGTCGGCACTGCGGCCTCCGCCGCCTTCCTGCGAACGGGCTTCGGGTTTTTTAGAGAGGCGCTTAAAGGCCGGCCGTGACGGGCCGCACGCCAGCTCCTTCGACCGCCGGGGCTTCTCTCCGGCTTCAGGTTTGCGTGATGCGGAGGGCGCAATTTGATACAATGTGCGGCCGCATTTTTTCCCTGAATATCCGGTCAGTCGAGGAGTAGCCCATGCTCGAACAGTTCGGCATTCTGAATCCCTGGATCTATACGCTCGGTGCGCTCATGATTGTTCTTGCGCCCGGGCCCAATACGCTTTACGTCCTCAAGACCAGCGTTCTTGAGGGACGGCGCGCTGCCTCTGCGGCGATTGCCGCGGTCATGATCGGTGATTCGGTTCTGATCTTCCTCGCCTACATCGGCATTGCTGCGGCCATCAAGGCGCACCCGATGATCTTCACCTGGGTGAAGGTTGCGGGCGGCCTCTACCTCGCCTGGCTCGGCGGCAAGGTGATCTGGAATACCTTCTTCGTGAAGAAGAAGGGAGAAGGAAAGCCCGCGCAGATCGATGGGGGCGCAAAAGCATCCCCGCAAAAGGGCGCGGTGATGAAGTCCTTCCGTACGGCGCTTGCGCTTTCCCTTACGAACCCGAAGGCGATTCTCTTCTATGTTTCGTTCTTCGTTCAGTTCATCGACGAATCCTACGCGCACACTGGAATTTCATATCTCATTCTGGCGCTCATTCTGCAGGCGATCAGCTTCACGTGGCTTTCGCTGCTGGTGACGGTGGGCGCGGACTGCCTCAAGCTTCTCGCGAGGAACCCCGGCGTCGCGAAGCTCGGCAATACGGCACTCGGAAGCCTCTTCCTGATGTTTGCCGGAAAGCTCATGCTCGATGCCTGATCACCGGCAGTCGTCTTCAGCGGGTGATGCCGGGTTGTATTGAAAAGGCGGCGGCATTCGCACTTTATTAACAAAGGTATTTAATAGTTGACGGATGGTGCTGTGTGGCGCTTGGGGTCAGGCCGCCTGTGCATAGAGGGTACTCTCATTCGTAAAACAGG
>NZ_WEHX01000156.1 GCF_009183815.1 Sutterella seckii
TCACGACGGACACCCTTGCCTCTGGCTGTGAGCTTGGCACTACCTCCTGCTCATCGGGACTTTCACCCTATAGAAATCGCCCATGCCGGGCACACGACCAAAGCCGGCGCTGTCCGCGGCGGCAATAAGCGTCGCAAGCGCTCCCGACTTAATGATGCCCGAGGCGAAGAACTCGCCGCAGACGATGAGCGATACGACGCCTACGAGGATCTTGCCCATGCCGTCGAAAAAGTTCTGAAAGCTCGCGAGCACGGTACGAAGATTGCGATGACGGATGAGCTCGAAGAGAATCGCAACGCAGGTCGAAATCACCATTGCGGTGAGTACATCCATGCGGATGCTGCTGCCGGCGACCTTGGAAAAGCAGATGATCAGGATGAGCAGTATGACGGGAAGCACTGCATAAATCTTCGGCGCACAGTCTGCCTCCTTCCCGGTCGCACGCTTTGCTGCCTGCGCCTGAGCCGATCCCGTCTTTTCCGTCCATCCTTCATAGCGGTCCCAACAGCGCTGAACGAAAACCACGACGAATGTCATGATGACGACCATGCCGAGCCAGAGCGGCATCTGGTAGTAGACAAAGTATTCGGATACGTCCATGCCGGCAATCTGTGCCGCGAGGATTGAACTCCCTGCGCCCGGGCCAACGTCCATGAACTGGCAGCAGCCGATCACGCCGAGAGCGGACTCACGCCCGAGCGGATGAGAATCGGATAGAGCATCACCATGAGAAGGAGCGCCAACCCGGCGTGCGAAGGAATGAACACGACGAGGCACTGCGAAGCGAGGAAAGCTGCAGCAAGAAGCACGTAAGGCGACTTTATCTTTGAGAGCGGACGCTCGAAGACGGAGAAGAGCGCTCCGGAAGCGCCGACGTATTCCATGTAGCGTGAAAAGCCGCCGATCGCCATGAGCGTGAGTCCCAGACCCGCAATGCGCGAAGAGAAGCCGGTGCAGAAAGCCTTGAACACATCGAAGGCCGCAAAGTTCGTGCTCTTATCTGCGGAGAGAACCTCTCCGAAGTCGAAAGCTGCTGTGGCGCCGAGGAGCGCAAGACCGCCGATGAAAAGTGCGGCCTGCGGATAGAAGCCTTTGATGAGAAGCGTGACGACAAGAACAATCACGATGCCCGCGATGATCAGGCTGGTCATGGATGGGTATTCCTTTTTGGTGGGTCTCCGAAGG
This sequence comes from Sutterella seckii, assembly GCF_009183815.1. Taxonomy (GTDB): domain Bacteria; phylum Pseudomonadota; class Gammaproteobacteria; order Burkholderiales; family Burkholderiaceae_F; genus Sutterella; species Sutterella seckii. Next base: position 1,186 of record NZ_WEHX01000156.1, read on the forward strand.
GAACGGGTCGGACGGCTTCGTTCGGGGAAGCGGCAATGCCGTTCTGTTCGTGCGTCATCGCGCAGCTGACGTGCTCTGAGACCGGCCGCGCACGTTTTTCAGCGGGCAAGCCTCGTTTCGATGATGCAGGCCCTCCGCAAATCTCTTTTTCTACTTTCTGCGGACAGGCGCGCCATTTAATCTACAGACAACTTTCTGAGCGTTCTGCTTTGATATTGCTGAAGCAATAAAGTCAATAACTCTAGCGAGGCTCCTATAAATCGATAGGAATACAGCTATACATTCATTCATGAACCCATAATTTATAATCTTACATATTGTTTTTAAAGGTTAATTAAGCAGCTACGTTGACATGCCAAATAAAAATTCAATAGCCAGTTCACTATTAAAAAATCTACTCGCGCTCTATTGAAAATCGCCTCTGAAGCCTTCGGCGGCATCTCCAGAATCATGTGCGCACTCATGCACAGACTCTTTACAAAACCTTCGTGCAATCCGTCTCTTCATGCCGGGAGCGCAACGGAGACATTCCAAACAGCTTTTCCTGGGCTGCAGGCAGGAATTGATGCGCCTATTGCAATCTGAATTAAATAGTGTAAAACCTATCGAATCTATTCAATATTTAATATTTGACTTATACAAAAGACAAACATAAACTGCGGGCATCGGATAAGAAGACTCCCGCTGCCGCGGGAAGAGCCATACAACAACCATCCAGGACCTGTTGATTCCGTCCAACCGGATGAGAACCAACGTCTCCCACAGGAGAAAGACCTCATGCAGAAGGAAGCACTCGCAAGCGAGTTCACCGATCTGATGGCGAAGTTCACGGCGTACTTCGGCAAGCACCTGCCCGACGACGTCATGAAGAGCCTCAGGGAAATGCGCGCCGAACAATCGACCGACATTGCCAACACCATCTACGACGCCATGTTTACCGACATGGCGCTCGCCAAGAAGAACAACGTTCCGCTCTGCCAGGACACGGGCGTCATTCAGTTCTTCGTAAAGGTGGGTTCGCGCTTCCCGCTCCTCGGCGAAATGGAGGAATGCCTGCGCGAAGCCACGAAGCGCGCAACGAAGGAAGCGCCCCTGCGTCACAACGCCGTGCAGATCTTCGACGAGAAGAACACCGGCAACAACACGGGCGTGCGCATTCCCTGGATCGACTGGCAGATTGTTCCCGATTCCGACGAAGCCGAAATCTGCGGCTACATGGCGGGCGGCGGCTGCTCGCTTCCCGGCGCGGCCAAGGTTCTGATGCCGCTCGAAGGCTATGAAGGCGTCGTCAAGTTCGTCTTCGACATCATGACGGAACGCGGTATCAATGCCTGCCCGCCGCTCCTTCTCGGCATCGGCATCGCGGGCTCGGCGGAAGTCGCCGCCACGCTCTCAAAGCGCGCCCTCATGCGTCCGGTCGATTCGCACAACAGCAACCCGACGGGCGCGGAATTCGAAAAGCTCATCAAGGACGGCCTGAACGAGCTCAATCTCGGGCCGGGCGGCCTCACGGGCAAGGGCACGGTAATGGGCGTCAACGTCGAACAGGCTGCGCGCCATCCCTCCTGCATCGCGGTCGGCGTTTCCACGGGCTGCTGGGCCCACCGCCGCGCCACCATCCGCGTTCATGCGGACATGTCTTATGAATTTCTTTCGCACAAGGGAGTGACGCTGTGAGCACCAAGACGCTGACCACCCCGATCAAGGATGAAGACC
>NZ_WEHX01000157.1 GCF_009183815.1 Sutterella seckii
AAAACCGCCGGATGCCGAACGGCATGTCCGAAAGGGCCCGATCACGGGGCCATGCGGTGTGGGAGGGGGTACCCTGCAAGGGGGCCCTCTACCCGATTTTGCGTATTGCAGGGAAAGCGGGAAAACCGAACGCAAAACACATTCCGTCTTGTTTTCTTTAACTATCGTGTAATGAGTATCGATAGTTAATAGTTAAAAAGGCATCTAGGACTTTCCCTATATTGCCATAAAATTCAAATTTTTAAATGAGAATGATTCTCAAATTCACATTAAGGTTGCGCACTTTCTTTGTGCTTATGAAATACGAAATCACCTCATAATATTTCATAAAGTGGAATATATGATTCCGAAAAATAAACCTGAAGGGTGCTTTAAGGATGGATTAAGAATGAAAATACCTCTTACGAGATAGAACCGTTCAGGGGCGATGGGGGGATCTGTTCGGTAAAATGCGTATTTTGCTAATACATTGATTTTTATAAATAAACATGAAAAATGCGATTCAAAAGGCTAACGTGTATACCTCTTATTGGGTGTAAACGATCATTGCAGAAGAGTAGGGGCGGAAAAGTTTTGAAATCTGTCTTAAGTAGAAATTAAGGAGTAGATTGACGGTGCGCCCCCCGTGAGGGCCGCGCATTTGACCTCAAAGAAGCCGAATCGAAAGATCAGGCAATCCAATAAACCCCTAAAGAGACCCTCTAGGAGCTAAAAATGACCAAGCAACACAAGCTTCTGTCTCTCGCTGCGTGCATGAGCGCTGCGTTCGTGGCTTCCACCGCCATGGCCGCTGACACCCCCGCTGCCCAGACTTCGGTTGACCTCCCGCGCACCCTCGATGGCTACGTCGCTCAAGACAAGGCTTTCTGGGACTACCTCAAGGCCAATCACCCCTACTTCAAGTACCTCAAGGAAGGCCGCGTCGTTGGTAAGTTCACGATGTCCGACCGCCAGGAAGAGTGGGTTGACTTCGGCGGCGGCGACAAGTACGCCAAGAACACCGGCCGCAAGGTCGCTGTGACGTACCGCCTCCCGTACGAATCCTTCCTCGATCTGCCGAACAACTTCGTCGGCCCGAAGAAGTGCGGCGAATGCCACCCGTCTCAGTATGAGAAGTGGGAACGTTCCCGTCACAACAAGATCGTTCGCTTCCCGGAAGAACTGACCGAACCGATGGTTCAGGGCGACCTCAAGCGTCCGCTCTACAAGTCGCAGGCCGGCGTTCTGCCTGAAGGCATCAACGCTGACGACATCTTCGTCGTTATGGGCACGCCGCGTACGAAGTACGGCTTCGTCGATAAGTGGCTCGTCCGTGGTACCTACCACATCGAAGACGGCGGTGAACTCTCCAAGGCGACCGGTAAGATCGTTGCCGGCGGCAACCAGTTCTCCCGCAACTGGGCTGAACACATCACCCCTGAAGTTGCGAAGAAGATTCACGAGTGGGATCCGACCTTCCCGACCAAGCTTGAGGACTTCGGTGCTCAGAGCTCCAAGGTCTGGGGCATGAACTCCTACGGTGCTTCGAACCGCAAGCAGGCTATGTTCCAGCCGGGTTCGTCCTACTGCGAAATCTGCCATACCTGGAAGTTCGACTTCAAGAGCCAGGATGAACTCTTTGCCGCCCTCGGCGATGCCAAGAAGCTCCGCTCGCACGTCGTGACGAAGGGCGTGGGCTGCGAAGAATGCCACGGCGCTGGTGCTCACCTTTACGGTGCCCGCGGTGCCGGCATGCCGTCGAACTGCGAACGCTGCCACCAGCGCTTCGTCTACAACGAGAACGACGCCAAGGCCAACTTCAAGACCCCGTTCAATGTGTACTTCAAGTCCTTCTGCCCGGCCTGCGGTACGGAAGGCTCGCAGTCGCATTACTCGAAGCACTACCAGAAGGGCATGCGCTGCACGACCTGCCACGACCCGCATGAAGTCACCGCTAATGACTGGGCCTCGCAGTACACCGTGCCGAACATGAAGAAGGAATGCCAGGACTGCCATACCACGGCTGCCTACTTCTTCTCGCAGGGCGGTACGCACAGCCGCAACAGCTGCGCTTCCTGCCATATGCCGAAGATGGGTTCCTGCGAAAACTTCGCTTCGATCCAGCGTCCTGACCTCGCCGGCTTCGACAACGTTCGTGCGTCCCACATCTGGCGCATCCTTGTTGATCCGGAAAAGAAGACCATCAATCCGCCGGAAGGCACCACCGATCGTAAGCTCGTCAGCCCGAAGGGCTGGCACGTTACGAAGGATGACGGCCGTCCCTACATCGATCTGATGTGGTCCTGCGGTCGTACGGCCTACCAGGACAAGCACGTTGTCGATGCGATGGGCTGCCACAGCCCGATCCAGTCGAAGTTCCCTGAATCCATGCGCTTCAAGGATCAGAAGACCATCTACAACAAGGTCATCGCCTGGCAGACCCCGGTCAAGGAAGGCTACGCCAAGGTTATCGCTGACCTGAGCAACATCCAGGATATGCTCAAGGTTGCGAAGCTCTCGACGGCCGACCGCGCCCAGGTCCAGCTCTACGCTGAGGAAGCTCGCCTCAACGCTGCCAAGCTGAAGGACGACGGTTCGTGGGGTGTCCACGCTCCGAAGTTCTCGAAGCAGCTCGTTGACGAAGCCCAGACCTACACGGCCCAGGCTCTCGCGATCCTCAACGCCCAGAATAAGACCGCCAAGAAGTAATTCTTAAGTTCGACACTCTGAGTTAAGAGCAAGAGGCCCCGGAAGCTCGAAAGAGTTTCCGGGGCTTCGTCGTATTCGGTTAATGGATTATTTTTTATGGATATTAACAAATGTATTTAATAGTTGACGGATGGTGCTGTGTGGCGCTTGGGGTCAGGCCGCCTGTGCATAGAGGGTACTCTCATTCGTAAAACAGGCGCGAATAGGGGTC
>NZ_WEHX01000158.1 GCF_009183815.1 Sutterella seckii
CGCAGCGGCGGCGGCCGCGGCCATCGCCGGCACGTAGCGCGCCACGCCCGTTGCATGGCTCGGGTCGATCACGACCGGGAGATGCGTGCGTTCGTGAAGAACCGGAATGACGGAGAGGTCGAGCGTATTGCGGGTGGCCGTCTCGTAGGTGCGGATGCCGCGTTCGCAGAGAACGATCTGGTCGTTGCCGCTCGCCATGATGTATTCGGCCGCCATGAGGAGCTCCTTCACCGTGGCGCAGAGGCCGCGCTTCAGGAGGATGGGCTTCTTCGTCTTCCCGAGTTCCTTCAGCATCTCGAAATTCTGCATCGAGCGGGCGCCCACCTGAATCATGTCGACATCCTCGAAGAGCGGAAGATGGTCGATGCTCATGATTTCGGTGACGATCGGGAGGCCCGTCGCGCGCTTCGCCTCAAGCATCAGCTCAAGGCCTTCCGCGCGAAGACCCTGGAAGTCGTAGGGCGACGTGCGGGGCTTGAAGGCGCCGCCGCGGAGCATCGTCGCGCCCGCCGCCTTGACGGCCTTTGCGATCCCGATGATCTGCTCGCGCGATTCGATCGAGCAGGGACCCGCCATCATCGCGAAGTGGCCGTCGCCCGTAAGGGCGCCGCCGGCGTTGACGACCGTGTTTTCCGGATGGAAGGCGCGGTTGGCGAGCTTGTAGGGATCCGAAATGCGGCGGATGGTTTCAACGTAGGGGAGCGCCTGAACCTGGTCGACCGGAAGGTGGCTGCGCGTTTCACCGATGATGCCGATCGCGACCTTTTCGGCGCCTTCCATGATGACGGGGCGGAGGCCGCGCGCCGCGAGGCGGTTTTTGATGTCGGTGATGTCGTTCGCGGTGGCGGTGGGCTTGAGGATAAGGATCATGATGCTCTCCAGCTTGTGTGATCTTTGCTTGGCCGGCCGAAGGTTCTTTTCAGTCCGGACAAATGGCTTTAAATGAAAGGGTGGTTGGTTGAAGATTTGCCGGCCCTTTCGCGCCGCTGGAGATTTGATGCCCTGGGGTTCTTTCCCGCCTTCGGGGAGAAGGTTCCTGAGAACCCGGGTATTAAAAAACCTGCGGCGTTTGAGACCGCAGGTTTTGTACTTCGTCTTCAGAGAGGTACGTGCAGCTCAACGCTTTGACGTAAAAAATCGCCAAAACGCGAAATAAAAGGATGCACGGTGAAGCGTCGTCATTTTTTGCTCGATGCTCTGAAAACGGGTGAAAACAGAAAAACTGTGGAATTCACTTTATCGATCGGACTGCGGTTTGAAAAGGCTTCCGGGAAGTGATTGCGGCACTCAATGATTTTGGTCAAGAGGAGCTAGGCAAACCTCCTCAGGGGAAATCCTGAGCGGCGGGAATCGAATGACGAGAAGCCTAGAGCAAGCGCTGATTTGATCAAGATTAGGGAACCCCTATTGACGGCCTAGATATTTAGTATTAGTAATAGCTGAAATTCTATTTCAGAATCCATGGCAATTAAAAAATGCTATTGCATAACGCAGTAGCGAAACTAATCCCTCTGAAAGGAGATCCCCCATGAAAAAGACCCTTGCTGCCATCGCGCTTGCCTCCGCCATGATGGCTTTCGGCCTTCCCGCCCAGGCTGCTGAACCGATCGACCCGATCGAACCGGTTGAAGTGAAGAACCCCGCGCTCGTCGAGCTCGGCAAGATGCTCTTCTTTGAACCCCGTCTTTCGCGTTCGGGCTTCATTTCCTGCAATAGCTGCCACAACCTCGCCACGGGCGGCGTCGACAACCTCGTGACCTCGATCGGCGACCGCTGGGCCCAGGGCCCGATCAATTCGCCGACGGTCCTCAACTCCTACGGCCAGATCGCCCAGTTCTGGGACGGCCGTGCGAAGACCCTCGCCGAACAGGCCGCCGGCCCGATCGCCAACCCGCTTGAAATGGCCTCCACCCATGAAATGGCCGTGAAGGTGATCTCCTCGATCCCGGGCTACGGCGAATACTTCAAGAAGGTCTTCGGCGACAGCAAGGTCGACATCCAGCGCATCACGGACGCGATGGCTGAGTTCGAACGCACGCTCGTCACCCCGAACGCCCGCTTCGACAAGTGGCTGAAGGGCGATAAGAACGCCCTCAATGCTCAAGAACTGAAGGGCTACAACCTCTTCAAGTCCTCGGGCTGCACGATCTGCCACAACGGCGCTCAGGTTGGCGGCCAGTCCTTCCAGAAGATGGGCCTCGTTCGTCCCTATCAGACGACCAACACCGCCGAAGGCGTGAAGGCCGTCTCGGGCCGCGACCAGGACCGCATGAGCTTCAAGACCCCGATGCTGCGCAACGTCGAACTCACCTATCCGTACTTCCATGACGGCGCCGTCTGGACGCTCGAGGAAGCCGTCGCCATCATGGGCGACGTGCAGCTCGGCCGCCGCTACACGAAGGAAGAGCTCGCCGACATCTCGGCCTTCCTGAAGACCCTCACGGGCGAACAGCCGAAGATCGAGTACCCGGTGCTCCCGCCCTCCGGCCCCGAAACCCCGAAGTTCAATCCCTGGGCTCCGGCTGCCAAGTGATTCTTCCTTTGAGGGGCGGGGCTTTTAAGCCCGCCCTTCGGTAAGGAATCCCGGCTTGTAACGGTGCGTCTGCTCTTTTCCGGAGCGGCGCACCGTTTGCTTTTTCAAGGACCCGGAATCTCAGGAACGCTCCCTGAGGCTGTCGATGTCCTCGTCTTCTTCGTCTTCTTCGTCCTCCTCATCATCGTTGTCTTCGACTTCCTCGAGGTCGTCGAGATCATCCATGCAGTCGAGATCGTCGAAATCATTCACCTCGATCTCGTCGTGGTGTGCCCGGCATGGGCGATTTCTATAGGGTGAAAGTCCCGATGAGCAGGAGGTAGTGCCAAGCTCACAGCCAGAGGCAAGGGTGTCCGTC
>NZ_WEHX01000159.1 GCF_009183815.1 Sutterella seckii
CGCCTGTTTTACGAATGAGAGTACCCTCTATGCACAGGCGGCCTGACCCCAAGCGCCACACAGCACCATCCGTCAACTATTAAATACCTTTGTTAATAACGACATACTCCTGCGCTTCAAGCGGGATGTTCTTCACGGTGATCCAATCGTTGTAGATCAGCGTGGTCTTGTCCTTGGCCGCATTGCCGGTCTTCCCCTTGATCTTGCCCCACTTCATCTGCGTCACGCGGTAGGACGGCTGTCCGACCTTCGTGTACTCAATTTTGACGCCGGCGTATGGCGCAACATCTTCAAAGTGCACGTGCAATCTGGCGAGCTCCTGACCGGCCTCGACAAAGGCCATGAACTGTTCGTAGGTGGCGACACGCGGAATGCGCGGCAGCTCCTTCATCAGATTGTTGGCGTAGCGCGTTCGGTAATCCTCAGAATGAAGGATGCCGTAGATATAATAAAAGAGATCATCTTCGGTGATCGGTTTGCCCGGATATGCAGCCTGGAAGTGCGGCAGTGCCTCCTGAGAGAAGCCGCTCGGCATCTCACTCGGTTCGCCGAAGTCGAGTGTGTCTTCTGCTGCCTTAGATTGTTCGCCGGGAAGCCAACGCGGAAAACATTGAGTGTCACCATTGAAGTGCAGATCAGCAATGTGATCTGTCATCAAGGCTATTTGCCCAGCATCCTTTGCATTCTGATTGATGCAGATGACCAGATTGTCTACCCCAGACGAACAGATGACTAAATTGTCAGTCGTATTCATTGGGAAGATGCTGGGCATTTGGTAAACACGATTATTCCAAAAGCGATCGAAATAAAGATATTGACGAATATAAGGTCGATAGAAACAAGAATATATTTTGTTATATTCAAATGAGTTTGATTTTACTTGCCTTTCGAATCCAATTCGTTGAGGGTGAATCCAAGAAATTTTTGTCAAATCTTTCAGAAAAACATAGTTAGAGTCTCTCTTCTTCTTTTCGACTTCTTGATTGTAAAAAGTGATGCATGTTTGCATCTTATTATGTAATGATAACTTGCTACTTGCATATGCCCAAACATCACGATTCGTACCTACACCTAAAGAGAAATTTTTAAAAATAGACTTTTCTTTTGTTTTCTTTCCATCCATTCGCATAAAGCGCGAATAGGAATCATCGCGCTGATTGAACCAGCGTGATGATTCGTTTTCACACTTCATGCGCATGGATGGCAAGAAAACAAAAGAAGTGGCTATCTTTAAAGATTATTCGCTTGGTGTAAATACAAATAGAGATGCATGGGTCTATAACTCTAACAGACAAACAGTAATAAACAGTACTAAACGAAGTGTCCTAGCCTTCAATAAGGCATTGGGGGAACTTAATTCTGGTTTAGATACATCTTCAGTAAGGCAGAAATACATCAAAGATGTAGCATGGTCGAGTAGTTTAGTGTCTAGGCTAGAAAGAAAAATTCCTAGTGATTTTTCAGAAAGAAGAATTCAAAAATCTCTTTACAGACCTTTTTTTAAACAAAATTTATACTTTGATCCAGAATCAGGATTTACACATAGACCAGGTAGATGGAAATACATTTTCCCGGATTCTAAAGCAAAGAATCTGGCTATTTGTTCATCTGGGGTAGGATCAAAAGAATACTCTTGCTTGATGGTCGACCACATTCCATGTCTTGACTTTCTCGAAAAAACGCAATGCTTCCCGCGTTGGCTTCCCGGCGAGCAAGCCAAGGGAGCAGAAGACACTCTCGACTTTGGCGAGTCGAGCGAGATGCCGAGCGGCTTCTCCCCAGAGGCACTGCCACACTTCCAGGCTGCGTATCCGGGCAAGCCGATCACCGAGGATGATCTTTTCTACTACATCTACGGCATTCTGCATTCAGAGGACTACCGGACGCGTTACGCCAACAATCTGATGAAGGAGCTGCCGCGCATTCCGCGTGTTGCCACCTACGAGCAGTTCATGGCCTTTGTCGAGGCCGGTCAGGAGCTTGCACGGTTGCACGTGCATTTTGAAGATGTTGCCCCATACGCCGGCGTCACGATTGAGTACACGAAGACCGGGCTGCCGTCCTACCGCGTGAAGCAGATGAAGTGGGGCAAGATCAAGGGGAAGACCGGCAACGCGGCCAAGGACAAGACCACGCTGATCTACAACGATTGGATCACCGTGAAGGACATCCCGCTTGAAGCGCAGGAGTATGTCGTCAATAAGAAGTCTGCACTCGACTGGGTGGTGGAACGCGCTTGCGTCAGCATCGACAAGGCTTCCGGCATCGTGAACGACTTCAACGACTACGCGACCGAAATGGGCAATGATCGCTACCCGCTTGATCTGTTCCTGAAGATCATCACGGTCAGCCTGGAAACGATGAAGATCGTAAAGGCTCTGCCTAAGCTAGCCTGAATATTTCGCCCAAAAATAGATCTTGGGCGTAGGCTCATCTGCAATCGGCAGGTGGGCCTAAATTTTCGGTTCTTCGGAAATTAGCGGGCAACCTCTACTAAAGAAGTAGAAACTTTCAAGCGATTACTGAGGAGTGTTTCCGGCACTGCCGATAGATAGCCTGCCGGCTTGGACGCTCGCCGCTGGGCATGTCCCGCCACGTATACGTGGCGGGCCTTGCCCGCTATTTTTGCGTCCTGAAGCGCGTCAAGTCTCAACGGTAATGAACGGCTTCCTCCCCACGGCTTTCAGCCGCGGGTCCCCTCCATTAAATGCCTTTGAGACTTGACCCGATCGACGGCTGGTGAGGTCGCAGACATGAAAAATGCGTAGTTTTCATTAAGATGTAGTCAAAGCAAAAACAACCACTACTTAAAAAAACTACGCATG
>NZ_WEHX01000015.1 GCF_009183815.1 Sutterella seckii
GCCGAGCGCACCGAAACGGGCGCGATCGTCACCTCCGTGCGCACGATTCATGCGCCGGGCGGCCGGAGAGCCGTGCGGCTTGCCGCCGCCATTACGGCGCTCCAGGGGCTCATTGCCCTCATCGACGGGGCCGATCCCATGCGGATGCCTTCGGAATACGATTAAAGTCTTCTGATTCCCGCTCCCGGCCCATCTTCCCATCACCTCTTTGATTTCCTCACGGAACCCACCATGTCGAGTTCGCTGGACATCCTGATCCTTCTCATCCTGATTCTCCTCAACGGCGTCTTCGCCATGAGCGAAATTTCGCTCGTCACGAGCCGCCGCGCGCGCCTCGCGCGCATGGCCGAGGAAAAAGCGACGGGCGCCGCCCGCGCGCAGGAACTGAATGCCGACCCCACGCGGGCCTTGTCCACCATTCAGGTGGGCATCACCTCGATCGGCATTCTTTCGGGCATTGTGGGCGAATCCGCGCTCGCGCAGCCGATGGCCGCGCTCCTGATTTCCTTCGGCATGAGTCCGGAGAGCGCGAAGGCGATCGGCGTGGTGATCGTGGTGGTGCTCATCACGTACTTCTCGATCGTGCTCGGCGAACTTGTTCCGAAGCGCATCGGCCAGATGTCGCCCGAGCGGATTGCCTGCCGCATCGCGCCCCCGATTCATCTCCTCTCCGTCATTGCCGCTCCCTTCGTGAAGCTCCTTTCCTTCTCGACCAAGTGGCTGCTCGAACGCTTCGGCGTGAAGGACACGGGCACCTCGCAGGTGACCGAGGAGGAAATTCACGCCATGATCGAGGAAGGGAAGGAATCCGGCGTGATTGAAACGGCCGAGCGCGACATGGTGCGCAACGTCTTCAGGCTCGACGATCGTCAGGTGGCCTCCCTCATGACGCCGAGAGCCGACATTAGCTGGATCGACATTGATGATCCGGTCGAGGAGAACGTGGAGAAAATCCGCTCCTCGCGCCGCTCGCGCCTTCCGGTCTGCGAGGGCGGGCTTGAAAACGTGAAGGGCGTCTGCTCGACCCGGACGCTTCTGCAGCAGATTCTTGAAAACGGGAAGCCCGACTTCAAGAGCAACCTCTCGCCCGTCAACTACGTGCCCGAATCCTTGACCGGCATGGAGCTTCTCGAGCACTTCCGAAAGACGGACGTGCCGCTCGCGCTCGTCGTCGACGAATACGGCGAAGTGATGGGTCTCGTCACGCCCCGGGACGTCCTCGAGGCCATTGCCGGCGAATTCAAGCCTGAACTCCCGGGCGACGGCTGGGCGAGCCGCCGCGAGGACGGCTCCTGGCTTCTCGACGGCATCATTCCGGTGCCGGAACTGAAGGACGTGCTGAATCTGAAGCGCGTTCCCGAAGAGGAGCAGGGCCGCTACAGCACGCTCGCGGGCATGATGATGCTCCTTCTCGGCAGACTCCCGCGCGAGGGCGACACCGCCGAATGGGGCGGCTGGAAGCTCGAGATCGTCGATATGGACGGCCGGCGCGTCGACAAGGTGATCGCCTTCCCGGCGGGCGGCCGCCCGCGTCCGGGCGCTCCCCGTCCGGGCGTTCCCGCGGGGACGTCTGAAGTTGTCCCCAGTACAGTTCCGGAAGCGCCTCAAAAGGAAGAGAAGAAGGCCTGAAACGCCTGAACGAGAGGGAATTCAAGTTTTTTAAAGGCTGTGGATAACCCTGTGGAAGAAAAAGAGGGAGACGGCTGGCGCCTGTGGATAAGTTGACAGCCTCTCCCGGGAAAAAGAGAGAAGAGGCGGGCGGATGAGATCGTTCGCTTTGAAAAAACCAAAAAAAGAGAAAAAGAATGACGACGACAAAACGCATTGGCATTGCCGCCGGCGTCCTGGTGCTCCTCGCAGGGAGCGGCTTCGGCCTGGTGCATTGGGAAGGCCGCATGTGGGATGAGCGCGTGGCGCAGATTGCCGCCAATCCTCCGCAGGGCATCAGGGTGGCCTACGAGGAAACGGGCCGCACCTGGAGAACCCGCACCTTCCGGGTGCGCGCGGAAGCGGAAGGACTTCGCGCGGTCTGGGACGGGAGCGCGGAAATGGGCTGGGGCACGCGCACCGTGCTTACCCTCAGTCTGGATGAAGGCCTCGGCAGATCCATCCGGGATTCGGGCGTCTCGGGCTACCGCGATTCGATGGTGGTGGAAACGTCCGCTTCGGGCGCGATGAAGCCCGTTCTCTGGCGGCTCGATGCGCTCGAATTTAAGGACGCCGCTTCGGGCGACGTCTGCACGACGGAACCCCTTCTCGTCACGGCGCACGAAGCCGACGGGAAGACTTCCGTCACGGGGTCGCTCGGCGGCTTCGTCTGCCGCTTCGGCGACGGCACATCGGCTTCCATCCGGGATCTGGTCTTAGGCTTCGCCGCGCAGGAGGACCGCCCCATTGCCGATTTTTCGCTCTCGGGCGGAACGTTTGATGCCGGGGAACTGAAGGGCGACAGCTTCTCCGTCAAGCTCACTTCGCGCCGGATGGAAGGTGCGGACAAGACCGCAGCACCCGCCGAAGTCCGCTGGGAGGAGCGCGCGGACGTTGAGGTGAGAAAGCCCCGCATTGAGGGCGAGGCCGCCGACCGCGTGGGATTCTCGGTGCGGCTCTCGGGCCTCACGGGCGCCTTTATTGAAGAGGTGACGGCGGCCTCCGAAGCTGCGGCGCTCGACCCGCTCGCCGGCTGGCGCGTGCTCGGTCTCTGGCGCGATGCGTTTCTCAAAAGCGAAATCGGCGTGACGCTCGACGACGCCTTTTATGAAGCGAAGGACAAAACCGCGCACCTTACGGGCACGCTTCGCTATGAAGCGTCGCCTCAGACGGGCATTCCGAAGTACGGTCAGTTTGAACTCCGCATCCCCGAGGCGCTCGTTCAGCCCGCGACGATTGCCGACGGCGTGGCGAGCGGAGAGCTCAAGCTCGTGAACGGCGAATACACGACGAAGCTTGAAATCACTGCGGGCGGCATTTTCGCGAACGACCAGCCGCTCGCCGGCCCCGGGATCTATCAGCTCCTGAGGTAGTCCATTTCTGAAATGCCGCAGATGATTGCCCGTTTCTCTCAGCGTGAGAGATTCGGGCAATTCTTTTTTGAAGCGCTGATATCCTTTCAGGGAGAAAGAATCCATTGGCCTTCATGGAGAAAGACATCATGACGGAAAGCCGGACGCAATCTATTCTGGAGGAGCTCGCACGAGAGGCAGCGGCAAGGCTTCCTCATCCTGGCGCGCTCAAAATCCAGGTGAGCGGCCTCAAAATCATCCGCCGCGAGGAATCGAACCGCCTGATCGACTGCGTTTCCTCCACTTCTGTGGGGTTCATCGTTCAGGGACGAAAGGCTGCCCGCATGCTCGGCGCCAATCTTGCCTACGGCGCGGGTTCGGCCATCGTGACGAGCGTTGAGCTTCCGGATTCCTTCGAGGCGATCGGCGCCGCGCGGGAAAACCCATTTTTCGGGATCGTGCTCGATCTTGAGGAAGACGTGATGACGACGGTGCTCGCGCGCCTGAGGGACCGCCCCGTGCCCGAATGCATGTTCGGCTCCGGGGGCATTCAGGGTTCGAGAGCGGCAACCGTTTTCCCGGCAACGGAGCAGATGCTCGATGCGCTCCTGAGGCTCCTCCGGCTCGCCGACGAAGGCGCAGGCGCGGCCTTCATGGCGCCGCTTGTGAAGGAAGAGCTTTATTTCCGTCTTCTCATGAGCCCGGCTGCAGGTGCCTTCCGGGCGCTCTTCAGTTCCGGGACGCCCGAGAGCCGGATCCGCGAGGCCGCTGCCTGGATGCGCGCCAACTACCGCAGGGACTTCGACGTCGCCGACACGGCTTCGCGCTTCGGGATGAGCGCGGCGACCTTCTACCGGTACTTCCGCGAAATTCTCGGCGCGAGCCCGCGGCAGTACGTGAAGACGCTGAGGCTCTATGAGGCCAAGCGCCTCATGATGGACGAAGGCATGGATGCGGCGGCGGCCGCCTTTGAAGTGGGCTACGAAAGCGCCGCCTATTTCTCGCGCGAATACAAGCGCGCCTTCGGACTTCCTCCCAGAGCGCACGTCGAAGCCTGCCGGGCTCAGGCCGCGGATGCGGCGTAGGACTTGCCCGTTCCTCCCGGAACCCCAGGAAATCCAGAAGGAGCACGGGATCCCTTGCGTCAGGATCCCGTGCGGTTTTTGGCGGCTTAATCCTTCAGAACGTCGTTGACGACGGCAAGCGCGTTGAGCGTTCTCGGGAAGCCGAGGAAGGGAAGACCCACCTCGAGCGCATCAACCAGATTCTGCTTGACGGCGCCGACGGCGACGTTGCCGTTTACATGGGCGCGCACCTGCGCTTCGCAGCCGCCGAGCGCGACGATGGCCGAGAAGGTGATGAGCTCGCGCTCGCGAAGGTCAAGCGCCTTGCGCGTGTAGTAGTCGCCGAAGCACCAGCCGGTGAGGTCTCTCACGAGGAGCGCCTTCTGGCTTTCGGGCGCGGATTCATGCATGCGGCGGATGGCGTCGCCGAAGATGCCGCTCTGGACTTGGAAGCCTTCCGCAAAGCGCGTTTCGTCGGTGACGGTGCCTTCGCTCGGGATGGGGAGCTTCACGCCGCTCTCGGAGAGCGCCTTGTTGGCGGACCTGAGAACGGACGAAACGCGTGCGAAGCCGACGTAGGGCGTCGTCTGGTAAAAGGCTTCCTTTACTTCGGCGGGCGTAAGGCCGTCCCTCAGCGCGGCCTTGACGGCCGATTCGACATGTTCGGGGAGGCCGATCGCTGAGAGCGTGGCGAGCATCACCAGGTGGCGGGATTTGAGGGGGAGCGAAGCGCCGCGTTCAGAGAGCTTCGTCATGCGCGCGAGGACGGCGTCGGCATCGGGGTCCGGAGATGGATTCGTTTCGGCTCTTGCCGGAGCGCCGGCGGCAAATGCGCCGGCCGCAGCGGCGGCGCTCGAGAGAACCTTGCGGCGGGAAAGAATGGAATGCATGGTGCGGGACTCCGAAAAGAAGACAAAGAAGCCGCAGAGCTCTGATCGGGAAGGCATTCCCGGAGGCGCCGGCTTTCCATTGAAGTTTCGCCGCTCGAGGTCTTTCCCCGATATCGAGGTTCTTCCAAATTCTTGCCCAAATGAATCGATCTCGCAGCGCGGAAATGCTTCTCCTCTCTTCGCGCGCGAGAATGAATTCCGGAAAGAAGCACGCGGGAATCGGTCTGAAGCCGATGAATCCGCTATTAGAGGAGGAATCCATCCATGAAGATGAAGAGAATGGTCGCTGCCGCAGCGGCTGCCGGCATTGCCGCGGTTTCGGGCGCCGCAGGAGCCGAAACCATTTCAATGACGATCGGCGCCAAAACCTTTGATGTGGAGATGAACGGCACGGAGGCGGCCGCCAACCTCGTGAAGCGTCTGCCGCTCTCGCAGCCCTTTGAGAATTTCGGGAAGCTCGAGCGCATCACCTATCTGAAGCCGGCGCTTGATACGGGGAAGGACGCCCTTACGGCGTCGCCGAAGCGCGGCGACCTTGCCTACTACATCCCGTGGGGGAATCTCTGCGTCTTCCTCATCGGCGGCAACGCCCCGAGCGACGATCTGGTGATCCTCGGCCATATGGAGGAAGAGGCGCTCGTTGCGCTTGAAAAGAGCGGAACGAGCCGCGTGGAGCTTCGTCAGAAGAAATAACCGGATCGGCAGAGCCGGATGAATAAAGAAAAGTCCCGGAACTTCTCGAAAGCTTCGGGACTTTTTTCTAGGGGCCGGCTATGGTTGAGCCGGCTTCAAGCGCATCGATCAGGCGCCGCGGGCCGCATTGATGGCGTCGCGGGTGGCTTCGGCCGCCTTTCTCGCGGCGTCCTGCCAGTCGGCGCCCTTGCTTGCGTAGAGAATGGCGCGGCCGGAATTAATGACCATGCCGGCTCCGCGGGTATCCATGCCGGCCGTGACGGCGGCCTGAATGTCGCCGCCCTGGGCGCCGACGCCCGGAACAAGGAGCGGAATATCGGGTGCAACGCGGCGTACGGCTGCAAGCTCATCGGGGTAGGTGGCGCCGACGACGAGGCCGAGTTCGCCCGTGCGGTTCCACTTTTCCGCCGTGAGGCGCGCAACGCGCTCGAAAAGGCGTTCGCCGCCGACGTCGAGCATCTGCAGTTCGTCGCCGCTCTTGTTCGACGTGCGGCAGAGGAGGAAGATGCCCTTATCTTCATATTTGAGGTACGGCGTGATCGTGTCCTCGCCCATGTAGGGCGAGAGCGTCACGCAGTCGGCCTTGAAGCGCTCGAAGGCTTCGCGGGCATAGTGCTCGCAGGTCGAGCCGATGTCGCCGCGCTTTGCGTCGAGAATCACCGGGATGCCGGGATGGTTGGCATGGATGTACTCGATGATGCGCTTCAGGGCATCCTCGGCGCCTTCGGAGGCAAAGTAGGCGATCTGAGGCTTGAAGGCGCAGACGAGGTCGGCGGTGGCGTCGACGATGCCGCAGCAGAAGTCGTAGATGGCGTTGGGAGAGTCAGCGAGCTCTTCGGGGAAGCGGCTCCTGTTGGGATCGAGCCCCACGCAGAGAAGCGTATTCTGATTGCGCCAGCGCGCCTCAAGCATTTCAGTGAATTTCATGCAAATTGCCTTTTACTCTCTCAGGACGCTCCGGACGGAAAAAGCGGAGCCCCATATGTTCAGGCGGGTATTTTCGAGGCAGATGCTCCTTTGGTCAAGGCTCGATATCCTTTAGAGTCTTTAAGGCCTTGAGGCGCTCCCGGGCGCGGAAAGACTCATGACGGTAAGGCTGATGTTCCTCAAGAGTCAATTGTCCGCAAAAGTATCCGCAGCCTTCGAAGGAGGCGCGCCCGCGCTAGGATGACTGAAGGATGCGAAAAGGGAAGCGAGCCCTGGGGACCCGTTCCTTTTTCTTCATTCCTGAGTTTCTAAAAGAAAAGGAGACATTATGAAGGCTCTTACCCGTCGATCCCTGATGCTCGCTGCCGGCATGCTCGCCTGCGCCGCCATTCCGACTGCCCGCGCGGCAAAGAAGCGTGAATGGCCGGCGCTGCCGGAAGTTCCTGCGGATCTCAATGCCGAACGCCTTTTCGTGGAGCTCGCTGAAAACGGCGAAGGCGTCCGCTTCGAAAGCCGCAAGGGGGCGCCCGTCGTCAACATGGTCTTTGATCCGCAGTGCCAGTGGTGCGTGTGGGAGTTTGAACAGTTCCGTCCCTTCATGGACCGCGTCACCTTCGTCTGGCACCCCGTCGCCGTCCTCAACCCCTGGAGCGAACTCCAGGGCGCCGCAATTCTTGCCGCAAAGGACCCGAAGGCGACCTTCATGGAGCACGAGAAGCATTTCCGCGACGAGGCGTTCAAGGGCCTCGACGTGAGAAAGATGACGCTCCCCTTCGAAAAGCGCGAGAAGGTCTGGGACAACTCCAAGATCTTCCGCCGTGCGGGCGGCAATTCCGTGCCCTTCGGCGTGCTGAAGACGACGGACGGCCGCTACGTGCCGATCCCGCAGGTCACGACGGCGGACTTCGCCCGCCTCTCAGGCCTGAAGGCCTGAAGGCCTGATGAGTCCCGCGTCCTGACGGAAATTTTTCCCTAAAAAGAAAACCCGCGGCATCACTGCTGCGGGTTTTCTTTTGGGGTTAGAGCGGCGGCCGTCCTGCGGTCCGCCGCTTTAAGCCTCGCATGAGGATTCAGGAACTGAGATCCTGAATTACATCATGCCGGGCATGCCGCCCATCGCGTCCATGCCGGCCGGGGCGCCCTTCTCCTCAACGGGGAGGTCGGCGACCATGCAGTCGGTCGTGAGGATGAGGGAGGCAACGGAAGCAGCGTTCTGCAGAGCCGTGCGGGTAACCTTCGTCGGATCAAGGACGCCCATTTCGACGAGGTCGCCGTACTGAGCGGACTGAGCGTTGTAGCCGAAGTTGCCTTCGCCCTGAGCAACGGTGTTCACCACGACGCTCGGTTCATCGCCGGCGTTGGCGACGATCTGGCGAAGCGGCTCTTCCATGGCGCGCAGAACGATGCGGATGCCGGCGTTCTGTTCGTCGTTGTCGCCCTTCAGATCCTTGATGGCGAGCTTGGCGCGGATGAGCGCAACGCCGCCGCCCGGGACGATGCCTTCCTCAACCGCAGCGCGGGTGGCGTGGAGGGCGTCTTCAACACGGGCCTTCTTTTCCTTCATTTCGACTTCCGTCGCGGCACCGACCTTGATCAGGGCAACGCCGCCGGCGAGCTTGGCAACGCGTTCCTGGAGCTTTTCGCGGTCGTAGTCGCTCGTGGCAACCTCGATCTGGGTGCGGATGTTCTTCACGCGGTTTTCAATCGCAGCAGCATCGCCGGCACCGTCGATGATCGTGGTGTTTTCCTTCGAGACTTCAACCTTCTTCGCAGAGCCGAGCTGAGCAAGCGTGGCCTTGTCGAGCGTGAGGCCGACCGTGCTCGAGATGACCGTGCCGCCCGTAAGGACAGCGATGTCCTCGAGCATGGCGGTGCGGCGGTCGCCGAAGCCGGGAGCCTTGACGGCGACAACCTTGAGGATGCCGCGGATCGAGTTCACAACGAGGGTGGCGAGCGCTTCGCCGTCGATGTCCTCAGCAATGATGAGGAGCGGACGAGCAGCCTTGGCAACCTGTTCGAGCACCGGGAGAAGTTCGCGGATGTTGCTGATCTTCTTGTCGTGGAGCAGGATGAAGGGGTTGTCGAGAACAGCGGACTGCTTCTCGGGCTGGTTGATGAAGTAGGGCGAGAGGTAGCCGCGGTCGAACTGCATGCCTTCGACGACTTCGAGTTCGTTCTTGAGGCTCTTGCCGTCTTCGACGGTGATCACGCCTTCCTTGCCGACCTTGTCCATGGCTTCGGAAATGATTTCGCCGATTTCATGGTCGGAGTTGGCCGAAATGGCGCCGACCTGGGCGATTTCCTTGTTGGTCGTGGTGGGCTTCGATATCTTCTTGAGCTCGGCGATCGCAGCGGCGACAGCCTTGTCGATGCCGCGCTTCAGATCCATCGGGTTCATGCCGGCGGCAACGAACTTCATGCCTTCGTCAACGATCGCCTGGGCGAGAACGGTAGCCGTGGTCGTGCCGTCGCCGGCGTTGTCGCTCGTCTTCGAGGCGACTTCGCGGACCATCGCGGCGCCCATGTTCTCGAACTTGTCCTTGAGCTCGATTTCCTTGGCGACCGAGACGCCGTCCTTCGTGACCGTCGGGCCGCCGAAGGAGCGTTCAAGGACGACGTTGCGGCCCTTCGGGCCGAGCGTCACCTTGACGGCGTTGGCGAGAACATTGATGCCGCGAACCATCTTCGTGCGGGCATCATCACCGAAAAGAACCTGCTTAGCAGCCATTTCTTTAATCCTTAAATTTGTACTTGAAAATCTGTCTGAGATTGTCCGCAGGGCGCTTATTCAAGGACGCCCATGATGTCTTCCTCGCGCATGACGAGGAGCTCTTCGCCGTCGACCTTCACGGTCTGGCCGGAGTACTTGCCGAAGAGAACGCGGTCGCCCACCTTCACGTCCGGGGTGATGATGCGGCCGGCTTCGTCGCGCTTGCCGGGACCGACGGCGATCACTTCGCCCTGATCGGGCTTCTCGCCGGCCGAGTCCGGAATGACGATGCCGAAGGCGGTCGTCGTTTCGGCTTCAAGGCGCTTGATGATGACGCGGTCATGCAAAGGACGAATCTGCATCTTGGAAATCTCCATTTAATGAATCTTGCCGGTCGTCTGCGGGGCAGCTTTAAACCCTCTGGCAACCGGCCGAAATGAAAAATTGCATTGCTGAGAAGCGAACGCCGCTCTAGGGGTTCGCTACCATTTACTCCCCATATGGGGACGGTCCCCGGGATTTCAAGAGGACCGGGAGAAAAATTTTCATCCTGACGTCGGAAAATGCGGAAAAGCTCAATCTTTTCTAGAAAAATCATCACTTATTCGTTGATGCTCTCGGTGCTTTCCCTGCCGGCCTTTTCGTTCTCCGCGGGGGCTGAGGAAGCGCCTGCAGCGGCGGAGGCCTCTACAGGGGAGCCGGATGCCGGTCCGGAGAAGGAAAACGACGGGGCAGAGCCGGAAGCGGCCGAAGCGCGCGCGCTTCCCAGAAAGCTGGCACCCGAGCGAAACGCGGCGGCGGAGCGCCGTGCAGAGCTCACGAAGCTCCCTGAAAAGCTTCTGCAGGCCGCGAAGCGTCTGCGGGTCGATCCGGCGGGCATAGCGGTTTCCGTGGTGCCGGTTGAGGACCCGAAGCGCCCGGTTCTCAGCTGGCGCGCCGACGCGATGGAGCCCCCCGCCTCCACGGCAAAGCTTGTAACGACGCTCGCCGCGCTAGAGGTGCTCGGATCGAGCTATCGCTGGCGCACGAACTTCTACGTGAGGGAGATGCCCGACAGGAACGGGCTCCTCAGGGGAGGCCTCTTCATCCGCGGCGGCGGCGACCCGGCGCTCGTGCTCGAGGACTTTGCGCTCGAAGTCGACCGGCTCGCTCAGAAAGGGATCCGGCGCATTGACGGCAACATCGTCATCGACCGCTCGCACTTCAATATTCCGAATGTGGATCCGGGGGCCTTCGACGGCAGACGCTCCCGTCCCTACAACCTGCAGCCCGATGCGGCGCTCCTCAATTACCGGAATCTGAGCTTTGAACTCACGCCTGACGTGAAGGCGGGCGTTGCGCGCGTCGTCGTCTTCCCGCCCCTCGCGGGCGTCTCTTATCCGAAGACCATCCGGCTCGGGAAAGGCGGCTGCGGCGACTGGAAGTCGGCCATTGCCTTCAGGGTGAACGATCTGGGGAAGGGAAAAAAGCGCGTGCTCTTCAACGGGCGCTACCCCTCCGCCTGCGGCGTGAAGAGCTTCAACGTGATCGCTTTTGAAGCGGATGAATATTTTGAGCGCCTTTTCCGCGCGCTCTGGGAAAAGGACGGCAGAACCTGGCGGGGAAAGGTCGTCTCCGGAAGGGTTCCGGAGGATGGGAAGCTCTTTCTCACGCGTCTCTCGCCTACGCTCGGCGAAATAACGGCGCTTACGAACAAATGGTCCAACAACCCCATGGCGCGGCACATCTTCCTCACGCTCGGCACTCGCCGCGTTGAGGAGGAGCTTGAGGCGAAGGCTTCTGAGGAAGCGGCTGAGGCGAAGGCCGCCGGCGCTCCCGGGAAGACGGCTAAGAAGGAAGCTGAAAGGGAAGCCAAGCCCGGGGACGAAAAGAGGCTTCAATTCCCGCGCGGCGCGACGCTCGGGGATGCCCGCGCCGAGCTCTCCGACTGGATGACGAGCCGCGGCATTCCGGCCTCAGAGATCATCATCGACAACGGCTCGGGCCTCTCGCGCACGAGCCGCGTGTCGGCGCGCGCCATGACGGATCTCCTTTCTGCCGGCTGGAACGGCCCCTACATGCCTGAATATCTGGCGTCGCTCCCCATTACGGGGCGGGACGGCACGATGGTGCGCCGCAAGGTGGCGCTCGAGGAAGGCCGAATCAAGACGGGATACCTCGAAAATGTCCGCAGCATCGGGGGCTACGTGCATGCGCTTGACGGGCGCCGCTATGCGGTATACGCGAGCGTGACGGGCGCCAAAAATGTCCCGGGCGGCATCAGGTTCCTCGATGCCGTGATTGAGTGGGTCTACGCTGCGGAGTAGCGAAAGGCATGAAAAACGCCATTGCGCGTGAGAGACCTCTGCGGATATCTCTCAGGCAGCAATGGCGTTTGCCAAGAGGGAAAGCGTTAAAAAACTACTTTCCCTCAAGGGCTTCGAGCACGATGCCGGGCGTGAGGAGCTCGGGCAGCACCTTCACCTCGCCGTTCGGACGGTAGATGAGATAAAGCGGAACGCCGCTTCTGCCGAATTTGGAGAGCACCGCGGCAATTTCCGCGTTGCGGTTCGTCCAGTCGCCCTCGAGCTTCACGTAGCCGAGCGCATTCATGCGATCGAGCACTTCCGCGCGGTCGAGCGCCGCGAGCTTGTTGGCCTGGCAGGTGATGCACCAGGCGGCCGTGAAGTCCACAAAGACGGGATGACCTTCGGCGAGCGCGGCTTCAACCGCCTTTTCGCTCCACGGAGCCCAGCCGGAGTCTGCGCGGGATTCGACTGCCGTCTGCTCAAAGAGGGAGCTTCCGGCAATGGCGGCAGAGGCCACTGCAATGACGAGCATGATCCCCATGATGGGCGTCGAGGAGGCGCGGCCCCACTGACGGCGGCCGAGAAGCCAGCAGAAGACGCCGAGCGCGCCCATGCCGCATAGAATCAGCAGCACGCCGCGGTAGTCCGTCTGGTGCGACAGCACCCAGCAGAGCCAGAGGACGGCGAGCGCCATCGGAATCGCCATGATCCGGCGGAAGGTGTCCATCCAGGGGCCGGGCTTCGGGAGCCGTCTGGCCCACGAGGGGAAGAGGCAGAGGATGAGCCAGGGCGCGGCCATGCCGAAGCCGAGCGCGAGGAAGATGAGGAGCGCCTCAATGGCGGGCTGCGTCAGGGCGTAGCCGAGCGCGGCGCCCATGAAGGGCGCGGTGCAGGGACTCGCGACGAGAACGGCGAGAACGCCCGTGAGGAAGGAGGCCGTGAGGCCCGTCTTCGGGGCCTTGCGGACGCTTTCGGCGTCGGCAATGCGGCTTCCGAACGTGAATTCGTAAAAGCCGAGGAGATTAAAGGTAATCGCGGTGAAGAGCAGAATGAGTGCGGCAACGACCCAGGCGGACTGAAGCTGGAAGCCCCAGCCGAGGGCGTGACCCGCGCCTCTCAGCGCGAGAAGAAGCCCCGAGAGCGCGAGCATCGTCGCGAGAACCCCGCCCGTAAAGGCTACGCCGTGCCCCATCAGATTGGCTGACGACTTCGCACCCTTCACGAGGTCGAGGAGCTTGAGGGAAAGCACCGGGAAGACGCAGGGCATCAGGTTGAGGATGAGGCCCCCGAGGAAGGCGGACAGAAGCGCTGACCAGGCCGTGAAGGAAAGCGAGGCGCCCGCGTTCTGTGGTGCTGCTCCCTGAGCATCTCCGGCAGCAATCGTGCGTACGTTGGCGGGCGGTAGCGGCACAGCTTCCGCCTTGAGGGGAATCTTCGTTTCGACTGCCCAGCCGCCTGCCTGAGGACCGCCGTCCGCGACGAGAACGCCCGAGATGGCTTCAGCGGGCTTCGCGGCAAATTTATCCATTGCCGTGAGCCAGAGACGCTGCGTGCCGTTTTCCCCGGGCGCGAATTCCGGCGGGTCGGAAAGCTTCACCACGTTCTTGTCGAGCGGGAAGAAGTCGAGGCTCTTCTGAACGGCGGCGTTTCCCGCCACCGAAATCATGATGCGGTTGGCTTCGATCGACGCCGTGACGGTGCCAGGGTCGGCAACCGTTTCAGGAACCCTCGAGAGCGCTCCGGCGATATCTGCCGCTTCGGGCGTGTCTTTCCCTGCAACGTCAATCGGAAGCCTGAGCGAAACGTCCGCGGACTCCGGAACGCACATCTCGCGGCAGGCGAGATATTCGACATGAAGCCTTACGGTGGCGTTTCCGTACGCGCCGCGCGGAACCTCAATGCGGAAGGGAAAGAGCGTCGTGCCGCCGTAGCCGAAGCTCGTGAGTCCGGAGGTAATGGTGCGCGCAGGGAGCGGAAAGAGCGGATCGGTTGCCTTGAGATCCCCCGGCAGCGTGAAGGTGAATTCGGGCGGAAGTCCCGCATCGCCCGGCATACGCCAGTAGGTGTGCCAGCCTTCCTCATGCGTGAAGCGGACCGCGAGCTGATTGACCGCCTGGGGCGTCAGCGCCGTTTTGGCGGAAACGATGTCCACCATCACGTGAGGCATCTGCTTCTCAGCCCCCTTGGCGGCATCAATGGCATTGATCCAGCCGTCGGAAGAGGCGGCGCTGGCGCTTAAGCCTGCGGCGCAGACGAGGCCTGCGGCGAGCGTCCTGAGCGCCCGCCTGAGGAGAGTGGCAGCATGAAGCATGGCGTTTTGTCGGGGAATCAAATACGGGAACGGCGCGTTCTCTCAAGGCTCCCGAATGCGGGCGGAGGAACGCGCCGGATGACAGGGTGGCCGAGGCAGGCTTCCCGCCTGCCCCTTGAGTCCCTGAAGATTACTTCGCCATGGAGGCGAAGACCTCCCGGGCAGCGGCGATGGTCGAATCGATCACTTCGTCGGTGTGAGCAATCGAGACGAATCCCGCTTCGAAGGTCGACGGCGCAAAGTAGCAGCCGCGGTCGAGCATGCCGTGGAAGAACGTATTGAAGGCGTGCTGGTCGGCCTTCATCACGTCGGCAAAGCCGTGCGGACGCTCGGGGAGGAAGTAGATGCCGAACATGCCGCCCACGGAGTCTGCCGAGAACGGAACGCCCGCATCCTTCGCTGCGGCGGCGAGGCCGTTGACGAGGCGCGAGGTCTGGGCGCCGAGACGATCGTAGAAGCCCGGAGCCTGAATCTTCTTGAGGGTCGCCATGCCGCAGGCGACGGCGACGGGGTTCCCCGAGAGCGTGCCCGCCTGATAGACCGGGCCGCAGGGGGCGATCTTCTGCATGATGTCGGCGCGGCCGCCGAAGGCGGCGACCGGCATACCGCCGCCGATCACCTTGCCGAGCATGGTGATGTCGGGGGTGACGTTGAAGAGCGACTGAGCGCCCTTCAGTGCGACGCGGAAGCCCGTCATCACTTCGTCGACGATGAGGAGCGCCCCGTGCTCGGTGCAGAGGCGGCGCATCGTGTCGATGAATTCCTGGCTGCCGCGCACGAGATTCATGTTGCCGGCAAAGGCTTCAACGATCACGCAGGCGATTTCGTCGCCGTACTTCCGGAAGGCGTCCTCGAGCTGCTCGGGGTTGTTGTATTCAAGAACGAGCGTGTGTTCGGTGACGGAGGCCGGAACGCCTGCGGACGAGGGATTGCCGAAGGTGAGAAGGCCCGAGCCCGCCTTCACGAGGAGCGCGTCCGAGTGGCCGTGGTAGCAGCCCTCGAACTTGATGATACGGTTGCGGCCCGTGAAGCCGCGGGCGAGGCGAATGGCGGACATGCCCGCTTCAGTGCCGGAGCTCACGAGACGAACCTCCTCCATCGAGGGAATGAGGCGCGTGATCTCTTCGGCGATTTCAACCTCGGCGCGCGTGGCGGCGCCGAAGGAAAGGCCGCGGTCGACCGCGGCATGGACGGCCTCGACGACATCCGGATCGTTGTGGCCGAGGATCATCGGACCCCAGGAGCACACATAGTCGGTGAAGCGCTTTTCCTCAACGTCCCACATGTAGGGGCCCTTGGCGCGCTCGATGAAGCGCGGGGCGCCGCCCACTGAACGGAAGGCGCGGACGGGCGAGTTGACGCCGCCGGGGATGACTTTCTGTGCGCGCTCGAGGAGCGCCTGATTGCGGTCCATGGAAATTAACTCCGGAAAGAAGGATTCCGGCGGCGAAAGGAAGGCGCCGCCGGGACAGCTGGTGTTCTTTTGGTCCGCATTCTACGAGCGGACTCTTTCTCTGTTATTAACGGAAGGACATGAAGCGTTTCAGAACGCAAGACCCGCGCCGATCGTGAAGCTCGTCGGCATCGCGCGGACGGTGTAGCCGTCGCCGCGGTCCTCGAGAACGCCCTTGAAGCGCGCGAAATTCGTATCCATCGATCCCGTGATGAAGAAGTTTTCCGCCGCAGCCCAGGTGAATCCGAGCGTGAGGGCCGGATGAAGGCTCCAGTCCGAGGCGTAGGCGGTTTCGCCCTTCGAGTAGCCGAAGCCCGCGCCGGCAAAGAGCCGGAAGGTCTTCGTCCAGTCCATGTTGTAGGCGAGGGTCAGGGTGTAGGACTCGATTCTGAGGTCGTTCTTTCCCGGGCCGTCCGCACGGGTGACTTCATGCGAGGAGCGCGAATACTTGAGGTCCGTCTGCCAGCTGCGGCCCGAATAGCGCCTCAGGCCGGCATTCCAGACCGTGTCGCTCCCCACGCGGCTCGGCGAATACTTCTCGCCGTTGTCGGTGTACTGCCACCCCCAGCTGCCGTAGAGAAGGTTGGGGGTCTTCACCCACGGGCTCTCGGGCGAAAGCGGCATTTTGCGGCCCTTCGCGTCGTCGAGCGTAATGGTCGAGAAGAAAAAGAAGACGTTCGTGAAGGGAATCCAGGTGCCGTAGAAGGAAACCGTGTCGGTTCCCACCTTGGCGAGCGGCAGCGGGAGCGGCGCCGGAGCCCACATGTAGTCGCCCCTCATCGTGATCCCGGCGAGGTAGCCTGCGCCCACGTGGAAGCCGGAATTCCCGAGCGGCCAGCGGGCGACCCACGTATAGCCCGCCATGGGTTCCGGACGGTAGTTGGAGTCGACGAAGGTGATGAGGTAGAGCATGCGCTCGTTGCCCTTCTCGTCGATGATGCCGCGCGCGAGCCCCATGCCCATCGGCCAGCCGTTTTCCTCGTCGCGCTGCGGCCAGTCCCATCTCGGGTGGTTCGTATAGGTGGGAAGAATCCAGATGGAATTCCCGTCGCTCATGATTTTTTCTGCGCCCGCCCTGGTGTCGCTCCAGAAGGAAGCCCAGTCGCCCGGGCGGTCTTCGGAGCTGCGTGCGATGCCCGCAGGGGTCGTATCGATCAGGGAGGACCAGAAGCCCGCATGAGCGGGAAGTGCAGCGGCAAAAGCGAGCGAAGCGAGCGCGATGCGCAGTGAAGAGCGTCTCAGCATGGCCGAAAAGAGAGTGAAAACAAATAAGAGGGAAAAGGCCCTCATTTTGGCACAAGGCATCTGCC
Organism: Sutterella seckii; assembly: GCF_009183815.1. GTDB lineage: Bacteria > Pseudomonadota > Gammaproteobacteria > Burkholderiales > Burkholderiaceae_F > Sutterella > Sutterella seckii. The sequence goes on from NZ_WEHX01000015.1 coordinate 16,646, forward strand.
TGCGCACTTGCCTTGGCGCCGCGAGATCGTTAAAGTAGCGCTCCTGCAGCAGCTCCCCAGACGGGAGTTCCCCGGGCGGTCGTCGGCGGCATTCATGCCGCGGGAGGAAAGTCCGGACTCCGCAGGGCGCCGTAGGAGGTAACACCTCTCCGCCGCAAGGCGCGGATCAGAGCAACAGAGACGAGCCGGCTTCGGGCCGGGTGAAACGGGCAATCTCTACGGGGAGCAACATCAAATAGGCAGCCGATGGACCGGCCCGGTCCGGCTGCGGGTAGATGGCTTGAGGCGGCGCGCGAGCGTCGTCCTAGACGAATGGCCGCCGGCAGGGGACTTTCGGGTCCTTTGCCGACAGAATCCGGCTTACACGGGAGCTTCTCGGGAGCTGCTGCTCCTTATTCTTCATATGGCTTCAGAAGCCGCTCACGGGATGACGCTTTCCCCGGGGCGGCTTTTTTGCTGTCGGCGCCTTTTTGCCCGGAGCTTTTCTCCGATCAAACTTCTATACATATCAAAGGCGAAATCTCCCTCCGTTCTCCGCAGGGTGTGGGAAAATGTGGGATTAAGTGGAGGTGTCTCTTAGGGGGAGGCATTCCCGTCTACAGGCTTTGATTGGAAATCACAGGTGTTTCAGGGAACTTCGCTCGTTACGCTCGACAGCAAGGGAAGGCTCGCCCTTCCCAGGCGCGTTCGGGATGAGCTTGAAGCGCAGGGCGGCGAAATCGTCGCCGCCCGCCATCCCGACGGATGCCTGCTTCTTTATCCGGCTGAAGCCTGGGCGCCGCGGCGCGAGAAGCTTCTTTCGCTCCCCTGGAGCGCGAGAGGGTTCGTGCGCCTTGTGCTCGGGAGCGCTCTGGAACTCACGCCCGATGCCGCCGGCCGCATTCTCATTCCGAAGGATCTGAGGGAGCTCGCCGGGCTCGAGCGCGAATGCGCGCTGGTGGGCCTCGGCGAACATCTCGAACTCTGGGATCGGGCTGCGCTCAGGGCGAATGAGGAAGCGTCGCTCGCCGAAGGGTTCGATCCGGCCGGATTCAATTTCTGAGCGCCCCGGATTCTTCCTCTCACTTTCCAGGAAGCTTCTGCTTCCGTATTACTTATTTCCTTGCCGTCCGGAATCGACACCATGTCCGCCTTTCTCCATCTCCCCGTTCTCAGTCAGGAAGCCCCGGAAGCGCTGGTGCGTTCTCCCGACGGACTTTACGTGGACGGCACTTTCGGACGGGGCGGCCACAGCCGGCTGATTCTGAAGCGGCTCTCTCCAAAGGGACGCCTCATCGCGTTCGACCGCGATCCGCAGGCGGTCGCGGCGGCGGCTGAAATCCGCGACCCGCGCTTTCAGATCATTCATGCGCCCTTCTCCTCCATGAAGCCGTCTCTTGCCGCCATCGGCATTGATGCGGTCGACGGGGTATTCCTCGACATCGGCGTTTCGTCGCCCCAGATCGACGACTCGGAGCGCGGCTTTTCCTTCCGCTTCGACGGGCCCCTTGACATGAGAATGGATACGTCTGCGGGAGAAACCGCGGCGGAGTGGCTCATGCGCGCCGATGCGGACGAGATCGCACGGGTGATTGCGGACTTCGGCGAAGAGCGCTTCGCCCGGCGCATTGCGGGCGCGATCGTCGCGCAGAGAAAAATTGCGCCCCTTGCCACAACGGGGGAGCTCGCGCGCCTCGTTGAGGGCGCGGTGCCTAAAAACCGCCGCGACAGCGCGCAGCATCCGGCAACGCGGACCTTCCAGGCGATACGCATTCAAATCAATCACGAGCTCGACGAGCTCCGGGAGGCGCTCGACGCTGCCGCGTCGCTGCTCTCTCCTGAGGGAAGGCTCGCCGTCATCAGCTTCCATTCGCTCGAAGACCGGATCGTGAAGCGGTTCTTCGACCGCGCGCGGAATCCCGGGCATGCGCTTGATCCGCGGCTCCCTGTGCCCGCGGGTTTCAACGAGGAGCCCTGGTTCCGCGATGTGGAAAGAATTCTCCCCTCGAAGCGCGAGGCGGAGGAAAATCCGCGCGCACGCTCCTCGGTGCTTCGCGCCGGCACCCGCACGGCCCGTCCCTGGGAGCCGGAGGAGACGCGATGAAAAGCGTTGCGCGCGCGGAGATCATCTGGGCGGCGGTGCTCGGCGTCGCGCTCTTTCTGAGCGCGCTCGGCCTTGTTGAGCTTCACTGGCAGGCGCGGCAGCTTTTCGTCGCGCACGAGCACGAGGCGGATGTGCACCGGAGGCTTCTTGATGATCAGGCGAACCTCGAGATGCAGGTCCGCCGTGCGTCGCTTGCGGGCAATATCGGCGCGGGAGCGGCAATGCTCGACCTCGCGGGCGCGACGGGCGTCGATACCGTGACGCTTGTGGAGGCTCCGGACGGGAGGATAGACTTCCTCCCTGAACTTCGCCGCGAACTCGATGCGGCGAAGGCTGCCGGGGCCGCGGCCGGCTCATCCGGAGAGGGAGCGAAGCCGTGAACCGCGTGAAGGATCTCATTTCGGCCGCCGGTCAGTCCGTCTGGAATTTCCTGAAGACGGTCATTCAGCGCGACCGGGCTGCGCGCGAGGCGCAGCCTCAGAGCGCCGAGAGCCCGCTCATCGTCATTCCGATTCCGCGCTGGCGCACGTACGTGCTCTTCCTTGCCATCACGGTCGCATTCTTCGGCCTTGCCGGGCGCGCCTTCTGGCTGCAGGTGGTTTCGAACGACTTTCTCCAGGACGAAGGCGAAAAGCGCTATGCGCGCACGCTCACGATTGCGGGCGAGCGGGGCGAAATCCTCGACCGCAACGGCGTCGTGCTGGCGGCTTCTCAGCCCGTGCGCAGCATCTGGGCGGATCCGCAGCTCTCGCAGGGCGTTTCAAAGGAAGACATCCGGAAGCTCGCCGACGTGCTCGGGCTCGATCCCGCCTATGTGGACGGAAAGCTCAAGGCCGAGAACACGCGCTTCGTGACGATTGAGCGCAACTGCGACGTGCGCACCGCCGAAGCCGTGAGAAAGCTTGGTCTCCCCGGGGTCGGCATCAAGCCCGAGGTGCTTCGCGAATATCCGGACGGCCCCGTGACGGCGCATGTGGTGGGCTTCACCGGGCGCGACGACCGCGGACAGGAAGGCATTGAGCTCGCGAGCGACCGCCAGCTTGCCGGGAGCCCCGGAGCGCGGCGCGTGATTCGCGATGCGCGCGGCCGCATCATCGACGACATCTGGCAGAAGGAAGCCGTGTCGGGGCGCGACATTACGCTCTCGATCGATTCGCGCGTGCAGTTCCTTGCCTATGAGGCGCTGCGCGCGCAGGTTGAGAAGACCGGAGCGCTTGCGGGCGCCGTGGTGGTTGCGGACGTGGATACGGGCGAGGTGATTGCGCTTGCGAATGTGCCTACCTACGACCCGAACGACCGCTCGACCATGCTCTTTGAGCAGATGCGAAACCGCGTTCTCACCGATCAGTTCGAACCGGGCTCGACCATGAAGCCCTTCGCAATCGCGAAGGCGATCGACCTCGGCCTCATCGATCCGACGACGACCATTCAGACGGCGCCGGGAAAGCTCACCATCAACGACCGCACGATTGGCGACACGCACGACTACGGGCTTCTGACGGTGGCGGAAATCGTCGCCAAGTCGTCCAACATCGGCACGGCGAAGATCGCGCTCGAGATGGCGCCGCAGACGCTCTGGGACATGTATACGGCGCTCGGCTTCGGACAGCCGCCCAAGATCGGCTTCCCCGGCGCGACGGCAGGGCGTCTTCGTCCGGCCAAGTCCTGGCGCCCGATTGAGCAGGCGACGATCTCCTACGGGCACGGCGTTTCGGTGTCCCTCATGCAGCTCGTGCGCGCCTATACGGCGATTGCGAGAAACGGCGACGTGATCGACCTCACGCTCTACAAGCGCCGTCCCGGCGAAGCCGTGACGGGCGAGCGCGTCTTCCGGCCGGAAACCGTGCGCCTCATCCGCGCCATGATGATGAAGACCATGAGCCGCGGCGGCACGGGGTCGCAGATTCGCGTCGCCGGCTACTCGGTGGCCGGGAAGACCGGCACGGCGAACAAAGTGAAGAACGGCAAGTACACGAAGGACACCGTGGCGAGCTTCGTGGGCATCGTGCCCGCCGTTAATCCGCGCTTCATCGTCGCCGTCATGATCGACGAACCCAAGAAGGGAAGCCGCTACGGCGGCACGGTGGCGGGACCCGTTTTCCGCGAGGTGGCCGAGGGGGCGCTGCGCACGCAGATGGTTTCGCCCGACGAGGAACCCCTCTCCGGCGGCGGCGGATTTCTCACCCGCATACGGAATTGAACGAAGAGAAGAGTGAATTGAAGAAGGAGCTCCGGCAAATATGACCAGAACCAACAGGGAAGTCGTCGACTGGATGCATAAGCTCGTGCATGAAGGGGCGGAAATGAAGCTCGACAGCCGCGAAGTGCGCCCGGGCGACATCTTCTGCGCCATTCCCGGCACGAAGTCGGACGGCCGCGCCTTCATCCGCGTGGCGGCAGCCCGCGGCGCCGCCGGCGTGATTTACGAGGCGGACGGAACGCCGCGGGGCGAACACTATCCGGTGGCGTCGCTCGCGGTCTCGCACCTTGCCTCGCGCCTCGGCGAGATCGCCGCGCTCTTTTACGGCGACGCCTCTCAGAAGATGACGGGCGTTGCCGTCACCGGCACGAACGGGAAGACGACGAGCACGTTCTGGCTCGGCCAGCTCCTTACGAAGCTGGGCGCCCCGGCTGCCGTAATCGGCACGGTGGGGGTCTTCTTCAACGGCAGGCAGATCCCTGCGCCGCACCTGACGACGCCCGATGCCGTGACGCTCGAAAGCCTTTACGCAAGGCTCGCGCGTGATGGCGCGAAGGCCTTCGCCGTTGAGGCGAGCTCGGTCGGCCTCGAGCAGGGGCGGCTTTCGGGCTCGCACTTTCGCGTCGGGATCTTCACGAACCTCTCGCGCGACCATCTCGACTACCACCACACCATGGAAGCCTATGCGGATGCGAAGGAAATCCTTTTCCGCTGGCCCGGGCTCGGCGCGGCGGTGGTGAATGCCGAAGATCCTTTGAGCGCGCGCTTTGCGGCGACGGCTCAGGCGCACGGCATTCCCGTCTGGACGACGGGGCGCGAGGGAAAGGGCGAAGCGCTCCGCAAAGCGGTTTCGGCCGCGCACGCGCTTGACGCCTTCGACTGCCGCTCGACCGGCCGCGGGATGGCCTTTACGCTTAAGGCCGAGGGCGAAACCCGGGAGGTGTCGCTTCCTGCCGTGGGGCTCTTCAATGTCGACAATGCCCTTGAGGTCATTGCCGCCATGCTTGCGCTCGGCTATCCCCTCGACGATGTCGTCAGGGGAGTCGCGACGCTCGAGCCCCCTCCCGGGCGCATGCAGCCCGTTTATTCGGAAGGGATGCCGCTCGGCGTCGTCGACTTCTGCCACACGCCCGATGCGCTCGAAAAAGCGCTCGAAAGCCTTCTACCCGGCGTGCACGCGCGGGGCGGCAAGCTCTGGACGGTATTCGGCTGCGGGGGCGACCGCGATCCGGGGAAGCGCCCCATCATGGGCGCCATTGCCGCAAGGCTTTCCGACCACGTGATCGTGACGAGCGACAACCCGCGAAGCGAGGATCCTGAAAGCATTGTCCGTCAGGTAGCGGCGGGCGCCGAAGGCGCGAAAAACGTGCGCATCGTGACGGATCGTCGCGAAGCCATCCATGAAGCGATTCTCGAGGCGGCTCCTGAGGATCTCGTTCTCGTCGCCGGCAAAGGCCACGAAAGCGAACAGATTCTGAAGGACGGACCGCACCATTTCCTCGATGCGGAAGTGGTTCGCGAAGCCCTGAACGAGCGCCGCACGCGCGAGCTTTAAGTCTTCAGGCGGAGAGAAGAAATGGAAATGGATCATCCGGAAACGCTCGGCTGGCTGAAGGACGCGCTCGCAGAGGAAACGGTGGGCCTGAGGCTTCATCATCACCATCTCGAATGGAGCTGGAAGCGCATTACAACCGATTCGCGCGAAGCGGGCGAAGGCGACGTCTTCGTCGCCATCCCCGGCGAGCGCTTTGACGGCCACGACTATGCAAAGAAGGCTTCCGAAGCGGGAGCCGTCTGCCTTGTGGTCGAGCATGAAATTCACGGCGCGGATGCCGCGCAGATCATCGTGAGGAACGCGCGGCGCGCGCTCGCGCGGATCGCGCGCGCCTGGCGCGCCCGCTTCTCCTGCAATCTCACCGCAGTGGGCGGCAGCAACGGCAAAACCACCACCACGCAGATGGTGGCGGCGATTCTGCGCAGGCGCTGGGGCGCGGACGAAATGCTCGCGACCGAAGGAAACTTCAACAACGACATCGGCGTATCGCATACGCTCATGGGCCTGAGGTTCCGGCACCGCGCGGCGGTTGTCGAGGCCGGCATGAATCACCGGGGCGAGATGGCGGTTCTTGCCGACATGATCCGTCCGACGGTTGCGGTCCTCACCAATGCGCAGCGCGAACATCAGGCGTTCCTCGAAACGGTTGCCGAAACGGCAAGCGAAAACGGACTCCTCATTGCCGCGCTTCCCGAAAGCGGCCATGCGGTTTTTCCGGCCGACGACCCGTGCTCGGACATCTGGGCGTCGCTCGCGCTCGCGCGCGGCGTGAAGTCCTTCACCTTTTCCTTTGATCCGGCCGTTCCCGCCGACCTCATGTGCAGGCTCGATGCCGACGGGGCGCTCGCGCTCGAGGGAGAAAGAGAGAGCTTCCAGATTGCGCTCAGAATCGCGGGCCTTCACAACGCGAGGAATGCCGCTGCCGCCGCTGCCGCCGCGCTCATTCAGGATATCGACCCGGAAGTCATCCGCGAGGCGCTTGAAAGCTTCGAAGCTCTTCCCGGGCGCGGCGCCCGCCTGCATGCGGCGGAGCGCTTCGGCGGGGCGACTCTGATCGACGACGCCTACAACTGCAACCCCGACAGCGCGATCGCATCGCTCAGAATGCTCGCCCGGGAAAAGGCGCCGCGGATCTTCATCTTCGGCGACATGGCCGAGCTCGGCCCCTCGAGCGAGAAGTGGCATGCCGAAGTGGGCGCGGAAGCGAAGCGCCTCGGCATTGATTATTTCTGGACGGCGGGCGAAAAAGCGCGCGCCGGGGCTCTTGCCTTCGGGATCGACGGCGACCGGTGCCGGGCATTCCGCGACCGCGACGAGCTGATTGATGCCCTCAGGGAACTCAGGGCGGATGGCGGCACCATCGTCGTCAAGGCAAGCCACAGCGCGGGATTCTCGAAGATCGTGGATGTGCTCAGCGGCAAATAACCGATTCCCTCAGGGGAAAAGAATTTTTAGACATATAAACCTATCGCACTGGAATCATGCTTCTTGAACTTTTCCGCTCGCTCTCCTCGAGCTGGTCGGGCTTCGGCATCTTCAACTACCTGACGCTGCGCGCCCTTCTTGCCTGCTTTACCGCGCTCGTGATCGGCTTCGCCTTCGGTCCCTGGATGATCCGGGAACTTAAGAAGCTCCATTTCGGGCAGGCGGTGCGCACGAACGGGCCGCAGACGCACCTCGTGAAGGACGGGACGCCCACCATGGGCGGCGCTCTCATTCTCTTCGGCATCACGGTCTCGACCCTCCTCTGGGCGGATCTCTCGAACCGCTTCATCTGGGTCGTGCTTTTCGTTACGCTCGGCTACGGCGCGATCGGCTGGATCGACGACTACCGCAAGGTCGTGCACCACAACCCCAGAGGCATGAGCGCGAAGGAGAAATTCGGCTGGCAGTCCGTGATCGGGCTCATCGCCGCCTTCTACCTTGCGCTCGCGCTCTCGGTCGAACCGGGCGGCACCTTCGCCGAGGCGCTCTCGAAGTGGTACGACGCGCGCTTCCCGCTCGACCTCACGCCCAACATTCATCTCCTCATTCCGTGCTTCAAGGACATTGCGCTCCCCTTCGGACTGATCGGCTTCATGGTCTTCACGTACGTCGTGATCGTGGGCTCGAGCAATGCCGTGAATCTCACGGACGGCCTTGACGGCCTCGCCATCCTCCCGACCGTGCTGGTCGGCATGGCTCTGGGCGTCTTCGCTTACGTGGTCGGACGCCCCGACTTCTCCTCCTACCTGATCTTCCCCTACATTCCGGGCGCAGGCGAACTCGTCGTCATTGCGGGTGCGCTCGCGGGCGCGGGACTTGCCTTCCTCTGGTTCAACGCGCATCCGGCGCAGGTCTTCATGGGCGACGTCGGTGCGCTTGCGCTCGGCGGGTGCCTGGGCACCATGGCGGTCATTGCCCGTCAGGAGCTGGTGCTGGCCGTGATGGGCGGCGTCTTTGTGGCGGAGACGCTCTCCGTCATGATTCAGACCACCTACTTCCGGCTTTCGCACGGCAAGCGCGTCTTCCTCATGGCCCCCATTCATCATCACTTTGAACTGAAGGGCTGGAAGGAAACGCAGGTGGTGACCCGCTTCTGGATCATTACCTTCATTCTGGTTCTGATCGGACTTTCCACGCTCAAAATCCGCTGATTTTCTTTTCGAAGAGACGCATCATGTTTGATTCTTCCGATGAGGCCTATCTGAAGCTTGACGCTGCGAAGGGCAGCGGCCGCCGCGCGCTTGTCGCGGGGCTCGGCGCCTCCGGGCGCGCTTCGCTCGAGTACCTTCTGCGGCGCGGCTGGCGGGCTTCGGCCTGCGACTCCCGAGATAAGGTGCCGGGTCTTGACGGGTTCCTCTCCGCGCATCCGGGAATTTCAGTCTCGCTCGGCGGCATCCCGGAGTCTCTCCCCGAAGGCGTCGACCTCGTCGTGATGTCGCCCGGCATTTCGCCGTGGTTCGGTCCCGCGGCGGCGCTCTGCTTAGCCGCAAGAAAGGCCGGCGTTCCGGTTGCGGGGGAAATTGAACTCTTCGCAGAGGAGCTCGCGCACCTCCGCGAGACCAGCGGCTACGCGCCGAAAGTGATCGGCATTACCGGGACGAACGGCAAGACGACCACGACGAGCCTCACGGCAAAAATCGGCGAAGCGGCGGGCCTCAGAACCATTGCTGCCGGGAACATCGGTCCCAATGCCGTGACGGAGCTTCTGAAGGCTGAGGACGCGGGCGAACTTCCCGACCTCTGGGTGCTTGAGCTCTCGAGCTTCCAGCTCGATACGACGCATACCCTCCGGTGCGATGCGGCGGCGCTTCTCAACATCACGGAAGACCACATCAACTGGCACGGCTCCATGGAAGCCTATGCGGCGGCGAAGGCAAGGATTTTCTCGCCCGACACCGTCCGCGTCGGGAACCGCGAGGATCAGCTAGCGCTTGAGTGGACGAAGAAAGGACTGAAAAACCCGTCGCTTCTGAGAACGTTCGGCGCCTCGAAGCCCGCCCGGCCCGGAGAATTCGGGCTCGAGATGGCGGCTCACGCCTCTCAGGGACTCTGGCTCTCCTCGATGGACGAAATGGAAGTGGAGATTCTCTATCTGCCCGAGTCGGAACTTCAGATCAGAGGCCGCCACAACGCAATGAATGCGCTCGCGGCGCTCGCTCTCACGGGCGCCGTCGGCGTGAGTCAGCAGGCGGCGATCGGAACGCTCAGAACCTATAAGGGCGAGCCCCACCGCGTGGAGCTCGTCTGCACGGTCAAGGGACGCGACTTCATCGACGACTCGAAGGGCACCAATGTCGGCGCCGTAGCGGCCGCCGTCACGGGGCTCGCGGCTCAGGGAAGACGAATCCTCATTCTTCTCGGGGGCGACGGCAAGGGACAGGACTTTGCGCCTCTCGCTGATGTGCTCAAGGGCCGCGCCGCCTCTGCGGCGCTCATCGGCAAGGATGCCGATGAAATCGGCCGTGCGGCCGCGTCCGCGGGCGTGCCTAACCAAAAATTCCCGACCCTTGAAGCGGCCGTCGACTGGCTCTGGAGCGAAAGCCGCGAGGGCGACATCATTCTTTTGTCGCCCGCCTGCGCCTCCTGGGACATGTTCCGCGACTATGCGGAGAGAAGCGAACGCTTCAAGGCTGAGGCCGCGCGGATCAGAGCGCGCGAGGAGAGTGAAGCGTGACGCGCTTTGAGGAGTTCGACGACTTTCGCCTCTCCGCGCCCGGCGTCGACTGGGAAACGATCTTCTGCGTCGCGGCGCTCCTTGCCTTCGGGACGGTCATGGTCTTTTCTGCCACGTCGTCCTCAGGCGCCGGGGATGCGCTTGCCGCCGCCAACACCGGGGAGCTCAAGCGCCATCTGGCGAGCATCGGGCTCGCCGGAGCGGCGGCGCTCGTCGTCTACCGGGTGCCGCTTTCCTTCTGGTTCCGGTGGTCGGGCATCATCGGGGGCTTGTGCATCATTCTCCTCTGCATCGTCTTTCTCCCGGTTGTGGGAAAAAGCGTCAACGGCGCGCGGCGCTGGATTCAGATTGCAGGCCTCTCAATTCAGGCTTCTGAGCTCGTGAAGGTGGGCGCCCTCATCTTTGCCGCGGCCTTCACCGTGAAGCGTCAGGAATTCATGCATTCCTTCTCGCGGGGCTTCGCGCCGATTGCCATCCCGATGGTCGTCGTCGCCTTTCTTCTGATGCAGCAGCCCGACCTCGGCGCAACCGCGGTCGTGGCGGCGGAAATCATGGGGGTGCTCTTTCTGGGCGGCCTCTCCATGAACATCTTCCTTTCGGTGGGCGCGGTCGTCATCGGCTTTGTGGGCTTCATGATCTACATGACGCCCTGGCGGCTTTCGCGCGTTCTCGCCTACCTCGACCCCTGGAGCGAGGAATACGTGCTCGGGCAGTCCTATCAGCTCTCGCACTCGCTCATCGCCTTCGGGCGCGGTGAGCTCTTCGGCGTGGGACTCGGCGGATCGGTGGAAAAACTTAATTACCTTCCCGAGGCGCATACGGACTTCATCATGGCCGTGATCGCCGAAGAGACGGGTTTTGCCGGTGTTATCCTTGTCCTTTTCATTTTTTACTGGCTCATTCGCCGGGCGTTTGAAATCGGGCGCCAGGCAATCAAGCTCGAGCGCTACTTCGCGGGACTTCTCGCGGAGGGCGTGGGGCTTTGGTACGGCGTGCAGGTGATCATCAACGTGGGCGTTGCCTCAGGGGCGCTTCCGACGAAGGGGCTGACGCTTCCCTTCGTGAGCTTCGGCGGTTCGGCGCTCCTCTCTTCGATGATCGCCATCGGGCTTCTGCTGCGCGTCGACCGCGAAAACAAAATTCTGATGCGTGGAGGTCAGGTGTGACGACGGAAAAGAATACAAATAAAGAGCGCGTTCTCGTTATCGCCGCAGCCGGCACGGGCGGGCATGTGATGCCCGGCCTTGCCGTGGCGCGCGTAATGAAGGCGCGCGGCTGGAAAATCGTCTGGATCGGCACGACGACGGGCATGGAGGGCGGCCTCGTCGGGCGCGAGGGCATTGAATTCCATGCGCTCAACTTCCAGGGCGTGCGCGGCAAGGGGCTCGCAGGCGCCGTCAAGGGCGGCATCAAGATGCTGAAGGCGATCTGGGAGAGCCGTGCGCTGCTCAAGAAAATCAAGCCCGACCTCGTCTTCTCGACCGGAGGCTACGTCGCCGTTCCGGTGGGCTTCGCCGCACAGAATCTCAAGCGCCCGATCGTTCTCATGAACTGCGACGCCGATCTCCTCATGTCCACCAATACGCTCATGCCCTTTACGAGCGCGCTCGCCTGCGGGTTCGCAGGGGGCGCGCGCACGTTTGCGGGGACGAAGGGACACACCACGGGGAACCCCGTGCGCGCGGAAATTGCGGCGCTGCCGCCCCCCGCCGAGCGCCTCGCAGGCCGCTTCGGGCCGCTCCGCCTCTTCGTTTTCGGCGGAAGTCTGGGCGCTCAGGTTCTGAACGACGTGCTCCCCGAAGCGCTCGCGAAGATTCCGCCCGAAAACCGTCCGATCGTTCTCCATCAGACCGGGCGCAACCGCGATGAAGCGGTGCGCGAGCACTATGCGCGCCTGGGCGTCCAGGCCGAAGTCGTGCCCTTCATCGACGACATGGGCGCGCGCTACCGCGAGAGCGACCTCGTCATCTGCCGCTCCGGGGCGACGAGCTGCTCGGAACTCTGCGCCGCGGGCGCGGCCGCCGTCCTCGTTCCCTTCATTGCAAAGACGACGAAGCACCAGCTCGGGAATGCGAAGTACCTCGCCGACCGGGGCGCCGCCTGGCTCGTCGAGCAGCCGCAGTTCACGGCCGATCATGTGGCCGAACTCATTGCCGGCATGACGCGCGAAAAGATTCTCCCGGTGGCTGAAGCCGCCCGCAGCATTGCGGTGCCCGATGCCGCCAAAAATGTCGCCGACCTGATCGAAGAGACGCTCGCCGCGCGCGAAGGCGCAAAGCACTGAAGGCCGCGGAAAGACAATCATCAAAGGAAAGAACGTGAAGTTTCTCGTTAATCACCTCCACTTCGTCGGCATCGGCGGCGCGGGCATGAGCGGCATCGCTGAGGTGCTCCTCAATCTCGGCTACGTCATCAGCGGCTCGGACATTGCCCGCACGCCCGTCACCGAGCGCCTGCAGGAGCTCGGGGCCCGCATTTTTCTGGGGCACGACAAGAAGCACATCCGCGGTGCGGATGCCGTGATTGTTTCCTCGGCCGTGAAGGCCGACAATCCGGAAGTGGTCGCCGCCCGCGAGCTCGGCATTCCCGTCGTGCCGCGTGCGGTGATGCTCGCTGAACTGATGCGCCTGAGGCGCGGCATCGCGATTGCGGGCGCGCACGGAAAGACCACCACGACGTCGCTGACCGCGTCGCTCCTCGCTGCGGGCGGGCTCGATCCCACCTTCGTGATCGGCGGGAAGCTCAATTCCGCGGGGGCGAACGCCCGCCTCGGGACCGGCGAATTCCTCGTCGCGGAAGCGGACGAATCGGATGCGTCCTTCCTCAACCTCACGCCCGTGATCTCGGCGGTCACGAATATCGATGAAGACCACATGGACACCTACGGGCATGATTTCGAACGCCTGAAGAGCGCCTTCGTCGACTTCCTCGAGCGCCTTCCCTTCTACGGCGTTGCGGTTCTCTGCATGGACGACCCCAACGTGCGCGAGATCCGGCCCCGGGTGACGAAGCCCGTGATCGGCTACGGACTCACGCCTGAAGCGAGCGTCCGCGCGATCGACGTTGAGGCTTCGGGCACGCAGATGCGCTTTACGGTGCTCCGGCCCGATCATCCGCCGCTTCCCGTGACGCTCAATCTCCCGGGCGTGCACAACGTGAGAAATGCGCTCGCGGCCATCGCGATTGCAACGCTTGCGGGCGTGAAGGATGCCGACATCGTGCGGGGCCTTCTTGAATTCCGCGGCGTCGGCAGGCGCTTCGCGCAGTACGGCGACATTCCGATCAAAAATGCGGAAGGAAAAATTACGGGGAGCTTCACGCTGATCGACGACTACGGCCACCATCCGCATGAAATGGCGGCGACGCTCGCGGCAGTGCGCGGCGCGTTCCCGGGCCGGCGCATCATCGTGGCCTTCCAGCCCCACCGCTATACGCGCACGCGCGACTGCTTCGACGCCTTCGTGAAGGTTCTTGAGGACGTCGACGGGCTTGTCCTCGCAAACGTCTATCCGGCGGGCGAGGATCCGATCGAGGGGGCGGACAGCGAACATCTTGCGCGGGCGATCGCCGCGCAGGGGTATCACGAACCCGTGGTCGTCAATGTTGAGGATGTGCCCGCAAGCGTGCGCGCCATTGCGAAGGACGGCGACGTCGTGATCACGATGGGCGCGGGTTCGATCGGCAAGGCGGCGCCGAAGATTGCCGGTCTTGCCTGAGAAGAAGAATTTAAGGAGAGGAATCATGGCCAGTATGCTCAGCCGCGTGGTGGTGCTTCAGGGCGGCATTTCGTCCGAGCGCGAGGTGTCGCTCCTTTCGGGAAAGGGCGTCGCGGACGCGCTTCGCGCGAAGGGGCTTGAAGTGGATGTCTGGGATCCGGCGACGGACAGCGTCGGAATGCTCGAGGAAGGCGGCTACGACGCGGCCTTCATCGCGCTTCACGGAAAGCTCGGCGAGGACGGATCCATTCAGGGGCTTCTCAACTGCCTCGGGCTTCCCTATACGGGACCGGGCGTTGCGGCTTCCGCGATTGCGATCGACAAGGAAATGACGAAGGCGCTCTGGGTCGACGCCGGCATTCCCGTTCCGGCGGGTGCGAGGCTCTCCGCCCGCTCGAGCGATGCGGATCTTCTTGCCGCCATCGACGCCTTCGGGAAAACCGGGCTTGTGGTGAAGCCCGGGCACGACGGCTCCTCGATCGGCGTTACGAAGATTCTTCCCGAAGCGCTGACGCTTGAGAGCCTCCGCGATGCCGTAAAGGACGCGGCGAGGCGCGATGAGGACGAGGTGCTCGCTGAGGAATACATTCAGGGCCGCGAATTCACGGTTGCGGTTCTCGACGGAGAGGCGCTTCCCGTCATCGAAATCATTGCGCCGGAAGGAAGCTACGACTTCCAGAACAAGTACTACACCGATTCGGTGCGCTACGAATGCCCGGCAAAGCTCTCCGACGAAGAGTCGAAGGCGCTTCGCGAGGCCTGCGAGAAGGCCTTCCGTACGCTCGGCTGCCGCGGCTGGTCGCGCATCGACGCCATGCGCCGTCCCGACGGGGGCTTTGCGCTCCTTGAGATCAATACGTCGCCCGGGATGACCCCGCACTCGCTCGTGCCGATGGCCGCGAGAAGCGTGGGACTCGATTACGGCGAACTCTGCCTCAGGGTGCTCGGACTCGCTCAAACGGATTAATCGGGAAAGCACGGGGCCGTGGAGGAGTTCAAAAAGACGCCGAGAAGCCTCTCCTACAGAGGAGAGGCGCTCGAGCAGATCCCGCTCACCGGTACGACAAGCGTGCCGGAAGGCGGCGCTCATCCTCAAAAAAGGCGCTCGGGGAGCCTGATCCGGGGCTTCTCAGTTCTTCTTTTCGCCGCCGCGCTGGCGGGCGCCTATCTGGCGGCTCCAGCCGTGACGGGACTTGACTACGTCAGGATCCACCGGCTCGAGATGAAGGGCGATACGGCGAAAGTGCCTCTGCCGCGCCTCAAGGAAGTCGTCGAACTCGAGCTCGAGGGGAAGTCCTACTTCACGACCGACATCGCCGCCGTTCGTGCGGCCGCTGAAACCGTCCCCTGGGTGAAGCATGCGTCCGTGCGGCGCATCTGGCCCGACCGGATAGAAATCGACATCACGGTCTATGAGGCCGCGGCTCAGCTCGAGGACGGACGCCTCATCAGCATTGAGGGAAAGCTCTTTTCGGCCAATCCCGAAGAAGGTGCGGAAGCCCGGAATCTTCCGACCTTTTCCTGCGCGGCCGAGGACGTGCCGGAACTTCTGAGGCGCTACCGCCGCTTTACGTCGCTCTTCGGCGATCTTCCCTTCCGCATTACGGCGCTTTCGCTTTCGGACAGAGGCAGCTGGTCGCTCGTCATTCAGGGGCCGAGGATTCCGCCGACCCGGGTGGAGCTCGGCCGCGACACGGCAGGCTCTCCCGTCGAGGAGCGCGTGCGGCAGGTGGCGGCAGCCTATCCCCGGATGGAAGAGCTTCTGGGCGGGCCGCCCTCATCCATCGACGCGCGCTACCGGCGCGCCATTGCCGCGGGCAAG
Source organism: Sutterella seckii (assembly GCF_009183815.1). Taxonomy (GTDB): domain Bacteria; phylum Pseudomonadota; class Gammaproteobacteria; order Burkholderiales; family Burkholderiaceae_F; genus Sutterella; species Sutterella seckii. The sequence continues at coordinate 32,181 of NZ_WEHX01000015.1, forward strand.
GTGGACAGGAAGGCGCTCGAATCCTATCTGGAGGAAAATGCCCGGGCGGAGGAGAAGAAGGAGCCCGCCGCCCTGCCGGCAGAAAATCCGGCTGAAGCCCCTGAAGCACCTCAGGCACAGGAAGCTCTTCAGGCCGGACCGGATGCGCACTCTCCCGACAACGATCAGGAGAGCGCTTCGGATGCGGATGATTCCGCCGACAGCACGGAGCTTGAAGCGCAGGAAAACACTCCAACGGAACGTTCAGAAGTGAGCCATGAAGCAGCAGAAGGAAAATAAGGAATTTTTCGCCGCCCTTGATGTCGGTTCCGACAAAGTGCTCTGCCTTGTCGCCCGCCCGGGGGATGAGCCGGAAATGCTGCGCGTGATCGGCATCGGCAATACGCCGTCGTCGGGCATTCGGAACGGCTGCGTGGTGGACGTCACGGCTGCCGTGGGGTCGATCCGTCAGGCCGTCAGGGAAGCGGGCTTCACGGCTGGCGTCGAGATTACGGGCGTCTGGGCGGCGATCGGCGGCCATACGCTGAAAAGCGCCAACTGCACGGGGCAGACGGTGCTGCGCGGGCGCGAAGTCACACGCGAGGATGTCGAGCAGGCCGAACTCAATGCCCGGCAGTCCGCGCTTCGCGACATGAAGGGCGAGAGCCTTCTCAAATTGATTCCGCAGGGGTACCGCTGCGGCGACCTTGTGACCGACAAGCCCGTGGGGCTCGTCGGGCAGAAGCTCGAGGCCGACGTGCATGCGCTCTACGGCTCGAGAACGAACGCCAATAATCTGAAGCATGCCATTCAGCGCGTGGGGCTCGAACTCATCAACTACGAGCCTCACCCCTGGGCGGCCGCGCAGGCAGTGCTCTCGGAAACCGAAAAAACGTGCGGCACCGCGCTCATTGACATCGGTGCGGAGACGACTTCGCTCATCGTCTTCCGCGAGGGCCGGATTCTCTTCACGGACGTTCGTCCCTGGGGGGCGGAGCACTTCACGCGCGACCTCGCGATCGTTCTCGGCATCAGCCTTGAGGACGCCGAGGCGCTGAAGCTCCGCTCGGGCGAATGCCGGCTCTCGCAGGTGCTTCCCGGCGAAATCGTGCAGATCGAGGTGCACGGCCGCACGACAAGGCCTTATGCGCGGGATCTCCTCGTAAAGACGCTTTCCTCGCGCGTGCGGCAGTTTTTCGGCATTTACCGCAAGATGCTCGCCGACGCGGGCGTCCTCGACCAGGTCGAGCTCGTGGTGCTCACGGGCGGAGGCGCGATGCTGCGCGGCATCGGCGAAGAGGCTGAAGCCATTCTCGACAAGCACGTGCGCATCGGAATTCCGGATCGGGTTGAGGGCGAGAGTCCGCTTCTGCAGCGCTCCGACGCCGCAGTCGCCGCCGGACTCGCGGTCTGCGCCCTGAAGGAAAGCCTCTCCGGCCCCGAGCGCGCCTTCGGAATGCGGCGAAGCATGAGCTTTCTCGGGGGGCTTAAGACCTTCTTCCTCGGCGACTATTGAGGAAAGGCGTCCCCATCAAAAAAGATTCTTTTCCAACGGACACACAGTTTTTTTCGGCAGCGGCGGGAGGCTTCCCGCCATCCTCAGAATTCGTAGATAATTTGCAGACTTTCCCATCAGAGGTTGAAATGGCTTTCGAAGTTCTCCCTGAATTTGATCCCCTGAAAACCGTCATCAAGGTGATCGGCGTGGGCGGCGGCGGCGGCAATGCCGTCGAACACATGATTACGCACGGCGCCAAGAGCATTGAGTTCATTGCGGCCAACACGGATCATCAGGCCCTGCAGCGCTCGAAGGCGCACGTCAATATTCAGCTCGGCAGCACCGGGCTCGGCGCGGGCGCCCGTCCTGAAATCGGCGCCGCTGCCGCGCAGGAAAAGCGCGAGCAGGTGGCCGAGGCGATCCGCGGGGCCAACCTCCTCTTCATCACCGCCGGCATGGGCGGCGGCACGGGCACGGGCGCTGCGCCCGTGATCGCCGAGATCGCGAAGGAAATGGGGATTCTCACCGTTGCCGTCGTGACGAAGCCCTTCAGCTTTGAAGGCGCCCGCCGCATGCGCACGGCCGAGCAGGGCATTGAAAACCTGAAGGCCAAGGTCGACTCGATGATCGTCATCCTCAACGAGAAGCTCGAGGAGGAATGCCCGCCCAACGCGACGATGAAGGAGTGCTTTGAGACTTCAAACGAAGTGCTCTACAAGGCCTGCGTCGGCATTGCCGAGATCATCCACACGCCGGGCACGATCAACGTCGACTTCGAAGACCTGAAGACCGTCATGAGCGAGCGCGGCAGCGCCATCATCGGCCTTGCCACGGCCTCCGGTCCCGACCGCGCGCGCGTTGCCGCCGAAAAGGCCATTGCCTGCCCGCTCCTCGAAGGCGCGAACCTTCAGGGCGCCCGCGGCATGCTCGTCTACTTCACGGGCAACGACAGCCTCACGCTCGCGGAAATCCGCGAGGCGATGGGCGTGCTCAATACCTTCGTTGCCAAGCAGGCGAACGTCATCTTCGGTTCCGCCATTTCAGAAGAAATGGGCGACGAGGTGCGCGTGACCGTGGTGGCAACCGGGCTCGACCGTCCGTTCGAACCGGGCGAAGCGCCCGATACGTCAAGCGCCGCGGAAGCGCCCGATGTGGGTCAGGGACTTCCTGCCGGCGCCATTCCGCAGATTGACGGCGCGGCCTATACGGCGCCCACTCTCGGCGCGGCTTCCATTCCCTCTGAAAAGAAGCCCGCTGCCGGGGCTGACGCCTCTCAGGGCGAGCGGAAGGTTCCCGAACCCGTGACCGTTCCTTCGGGCGGCGGCTATGCAATTCCGACCTATCTGCGCTCGAGCGGGAGCTAAGACCAAATGTTTTCTCAGCGCACGCTCGGCGAATCGGTTGCCGCCGTCGGCATCGGGCTTCACAGCGGCAGAAAGATCCGCCTCGTTCTGAGGCCCGCTCCGGCCGATACCGGCATCGTCTTTCGCCGCGTGGATCTGGAGCCCCCCGTCGACATTCCCGCCCAACCCCTCAATGTGAACGACACCCGCATGGCGACGACCGTCAATGTGGGGCGCGCCGCGGTTGCGACGATCGAGCACCTGATGAGCGCCTTCAGCGGGCTCGGCGTCGACAACTGCATCGTTGAGGTGAATGCGCCGGAGATTCCCGTGATGGACGGTTCGGGCGCAAGCTTTGTGTACCTCCTTCACAGCGCCGGGATCGTCGAGCAGAAGGCCGCGAGAAAGTTCGTGCGGATTCTGAAGCCGATTGAGGTGCGCGAGGGCGACAAGCTCGCAAGGCTCGAACCCCATGAAGGCTTCCGGCTTTCCTTCCGAATCGCGTTCGGACACCCCGCGATTGATGCGACCGATCAGTACGCCGACATCGACTTTTCGCGCGTCAACTACGAACAGGCGGTGGCGCACTGCCGCACCTTCGGCTTCGTGCAGGACGTGGAAATGCTGCGGCGCATCGGCCTCGCTCAGGGCGGATCGCTCGACAACGCCATCGTGATGGACGAATTTCGGGTGCTTAATCCCGGCGGACTGCGCGAACAGGCGGAATTCGTAAAGCACAAGATCCTCGACGCGATGGGGGATCTTTATGTGCTCGGAGCCCCGCTTCTCGCGCACTACATTGCCGAAAAGTCGGGGCACGGACTCAACAATCAGCTCCTGAGAAAGCTCCTGGCGACCCCCGATGCCTGGGAAGAGGTGACTTTCGAGCATGCGAAGGACTGCCCGGTCGACTTCTGGCCGCAGCCCGCGGCCGTCTCGCCCGAAGAGGATTCCGTAAAGTCGGACCGCTCAGGCAACGCGCCGCTCTGAGGCGTTCCGCTTCCCGAGTTGAGAAAAGCCCGTACGCTTCTCTAAGCGCGGGCTTTTCCTTTTTGTGTGCCCGGCATGGGCGATTTCTATAGGGTGAAAGTCCCGATGAGCAGGAGGTAGTGCCAAGCTCACAGCCAGAGGCAAGGGTGTCCGTCGTGAGGCG
>NZ_WEHX01000160.1 GCF_009183815.1 Sutterella seckii
ACCTCACGACGCGCTCGTCAAGGCCCGCGCCTGGATTGAGGAGCGTCTCTGATGACGGGTCCCGCGGACGCTGCGCGCTCGCGGGAGAGGCCGAAGAGCTGATGCTTCCCGGCCTCTCCTGCCCGATGCCGGTGCTCAAAGCCAAGAAAGCGCTTGCGAAGCTCCCTTCCGGCGCTCTCCTGCGCGTCTGGAGCACGGACCCGCACAGTCTTCCTGATCTCTCCGATTTCGCCCGCCAGACAGGCCACAGGCTTATCGGCCAGACGGAATCGGAAAAGGATGGAAAGCACTGGTTCGTGAGTCTGATTGCCCGTCGAGAGGATTGATCGGCTTCCACGCTGACCAAACCATCGCCATATCAGCCCGGCATCTTCGGATCGCCGGGCTTTTTATTGGCTTCCAAAAATATTTTTCTTTGTCTCTTGCTTTTTCCGCATGTTTCGTCTATAGTTCGTGCTCTGCAAATTTTGATGCGCCAGTAGCTCAGTTGGATAGAGTATCTGGCTACGAACCAGAGGGTCGTGGGTTCGAATCCTGCCTGGCGCACCACACAATTCGCAGAAAAGATCATTTTGGACTTTTGTCGAAAGTGATCCGCGCAAAGAAATACGTGCGCCAGTAGCTCAGTTGGATAGAGTATCTGGCTACGAACCAGAGGGTCGTGGGTTCGAATCCTGCCTGGCGCACCATTTCACTTTAAAGCGCATTGGAAATTGGAGCAGCTGTGATGAACAGTTGCTCTTTTTTATTGCCATTTGAAAACGTATGCCATTTCTCCTGGTTCGCCTCAATACACAGTTCTGAATAAGCCTCAAAATCGATTTGCCTAAAAAATAGGCAAATTCGTAACTGCATGATTCCTTTGCGAAGAAAGCATTTGTGCACTTTTTGAAGGGGAGTTATGCACATTTTCTGTGGAAAACCTTTCGCCCGGGCCTGTGGACAAGTGTCTCTTTCCGGATGGCATTTCATCTCGAAACGCCTTCTGCTGCAAAGAATTCCGGCTTTAATAAAAGAAAAGGTTCCGCTTCTCTTCTGAAGTCGGAACCTATGTGGAAATCTTGCTGTGCGGAAGGTGCGTTCAGAGGGACCGGCGGGACCACTCCTCGAACTCAACCCGCCATGGCCGGCGAGCGGTCGGAAACAGGATTTTCAAAACTGACTTTCTGAATTTTGCCCGGGGTATGGTCGGGAACCACGTATCGCCTTCGAAATCCTGATCGATGCTGGTGAGCCAGATTTTGTCCGCAAGCGGCATCGCCTGACGATAAATTTCGCCGCCGCCGAGCACAAAAATGCGCTCCGCACCGCCGGCTGCCTCGACGGCTTCAGAAAGCGACCGGACAACGAGCACGCCCTTAGGCACTGAGAGACGCCTTCGCGTAATGACGATGTTGAGGCGTCCGGGCAAGGCTCTTCCGATCGATTCCCAGGTCTTCCGACCCATCAGGACGGGCGAGCCGAAAGTCGTCTTCTTAAAGAACGCAAAATCCTCAGGGATGCGCCAGAGAAGGCGGTTTCCGCCCCCGATGACGCCGTTTCTCGCGGCAGCCGCAATAAGTTCAATTGAAGCCATCTGCTTGTCTCCAGTTGCGAATTCAGGGATTAGAGGCAGATCACACTGCGACGGGCGCCTTGATGGCGGGCCAGGGATCATAGCCTTCGAACGAGAAGTCTTCGTACTGATAGTCAAAGAGCGAAGCCGGTCGCCGCGCGATGACGAGCTTCGGATAGGGACGGGGTTCGCGCGAAAGCTGCAGCTTCGTCTGCTCGATGTGGTTGTCGTAGATGTGGCAGTCGCCGCCCGTCCAGACGAAGTCGCCGGGCTGCAGATCGCACTGCTGGGCAATCATGTGCGTAAGGAGCGCATAGCTCGCGATGTTGAAGGGAACGCCCAGGAACATGTCGCAGCTGCGCTGATAGAGCTGGCAGGAGAGCTTCCCGTCCGCCACATAGAACTGGAAGAGGCAGTGGCAGGGCGGAAGCGCCATTTTGGAGAGCTCCGCGGGATTCCAGGCCGTCACGACGAGACGTCGTGAATCGGGCGTCTCGCGGATGCGCCTGAGGACATCCGAAATCTGATCAATCGTGCCGCCGTCGGGCGTAGGCCACGAGCGCCACTGATGACCATAAACGGGACCAAGGTCCCCGTTTTCATCCGCCCACTCGTCCCAGATCGTCACGTTGTGGTCGTGCAGATATTTAATGTTTGTCGAGCCCGAGAGGAACCAGAGGAGTTCGTAAATGATCGAGCGCAGGTGGAGCTTCTTCGTCGTCACGAGCGGAAAGCCTTCCGAAAGCGGAAAGCGCATCTGGCAGCCGAAAAGCGACCGGGTGCCGGTGCCAGTTCGATCGGACTTATGAGTCCCCTTTTCAAAAATCTCCCGAAGGAGCGTTTCGTACTGATTGGATGCCATCAGCTCCTCCGCTCGAAAAAACGAAAACGCTGATTATAAGGTTGCGGAGTCCGGCGACGCGCGGAGAATCGGGTAGGAGGCATGGGATTAGTTCCCATGCCGTCCTCCCACACCACCGTACGTACGGTTCCGTATACGGCGGTTCCTAGTATCAAGGCTTAAC
>NZ_WEHX01000161.1 GCF_009183815.1 Sutterella seckii
GCCGGCCTGGCGGCTTCCGCTTTGACGGGAGCAGCAGTCTTGGCCTGATCCGCCGCAGGAGCAGGCTTCGCGGCCGCCTTCTGAGGCGTACGGCGGGCGGGCGCTGCCTTGGGCGCAGCCGTCTTCTTTTCAGCAGGCTTCTTTTCAGCAGCGGCTTTTTCAGCCGGCTTCTTTGCAGTCGGAGCCTTCACGGCCTTCTGTGCCTTTTCTTCCTGGGCCTTCAGCGCTTCGGCGCGCTTCAGGGCTTCGACTTCCATCGCGAAGGGAACGAGAACGCGCTTCAGGATGGCGACGCCTTCCTTCAGCTCCTTCTTCTTGATGATGAGGGGCGGGCAGAGACGGATCGTCGTGCCGCCGGCCGTGAGGATGATGAGGCCTGCTTCAAGCGCCGCCTTCTGGATGTCGCCGAGGCGCGAGCGGAGTTCGGGGATGAGTTCGCAGCCGTCAAGAAGCCCCATGCCGCGGACAGCCGAGAAAACATGGAGTTCGTCGTTGACGCGCGTGAGCTCCTCGCGAAGGAGCTTGCCCTTTTCCATCACCTTGGCGAGGAATTCAGGCTTCGAAATCTTCGCAACGACGGCGGAGCCTACGGCGCAGCCTAAGGGGTTCCCGCCGAAGGTCGAGCCGTGGGTGCCGGCCTTGAAGTGCGCGGCGATGTCGTTCGACGTGAGAACGCAGCCGATCGGATAGCCGCCGGCAATGCCCTTCGCGGTCGAGACGATGTCGGGACGAATGCCGATCTGCTCGTAGGCGAAGAAGGTGCCCGAACGCGCGCACCCCGTCTGGACCTCATCCATGATGAGAAGCGCATGGTGCTTGTCGCAGAGCTCGCGGACGCGCTTTGCGAACTTCGGGTCAACCGGCAGAACGCCGCCTTCGCCCTGCACGGGCTCGAAGATGACGGCGCAGGTGCGGTCCGAAATCTGCTTCTCGAAAGCCTTGATGTCGTTGAAGGGCAGATGCGTGATGGCGCCGGGACGCGGCCCGAAGCCGAGCGAATACTTGTCCTGCCCGCCCACGCTCACCGTGAAGAACGTGCGGCCGTGGAAGCTGTGCGCGAAGGAAATGATTTCATCCTTCTTTTCACCGTAAAGATCAACCGCGGTGCGGCGGGCTAGCTTCAGAGCGCATTCGTTCGCTTCGGCGCCCGAGTTCGTGAAGAAGACGCGGTCGAATCCCGTCACCTTCGTAATCTCAGTCGCAAACTTAAGGGTCGCATCGTTCGCAAAAACGTTGCTCACGTGAATGAGGCGGGCGCTCTGCGCTTTAAGCGCCTTTCGCACGGTCTTCGGAGCGTTGCCGAGCGAATTGACGGCGATGCCGCCGCCGAAATCGAGGTAGGAGCGGCCTTCGCTGTCGTAGAGGCGGCACTTTTTGCCGCGCACCAGAACGAGGTCCGCAGGGTGGTAACACGGAAACATGACCTGATCGTAGGTCACGCGCGTAACTTCAGTCATCGTTGAAAAAATCCTTTGGTTGTCAATGCATTAATCCGATCGAGGCTCTGAGCCACGGTCAGAGATTGAATTCGTAGGCGAGCTCGTCGCAGCGTTCACGCTTATTGCAATTCTCGCAGTCCTTGAGAATCTTTTCCGGCAGCGCTTCGATGGTGGTGAGCTTAAAGCCGCAGCGCTCAAAGAACTTCGGATTGCGCGTGAGCACGAACACTTTAGCAATATCGAGACGTCTTGCGCGATCGAGCAGGTACTCAACAATAGCGCGTCCCTGGCCCTGGCGCTGAACCAACGGAGAAACACCGAGCGAGCGGATCTCCGCGAGACCTGAGTCGTAGACGAAGAGGCTCGCGCAGCCGACCATCTGGCCGTCGCGCACGCAGACCGCGAAGGAATCAATGCTGCGGATGATGTCGGCGCGCTTTCGCGGCAGGTTTTCGCCCTGCTGAGCCCAGTAGCGGACAAGCCCCTCGACGTCGTCGACGTCGGAAAGACGCCCCTGGCGGATGAAGAAGGGCGCGCGGTCTCGGTTGACGAGAATCTGGCTGAGCGCCTTCGAAAGGTAGGAAAGCTCGTCGGGGGTGATGTTGCGGTTTCTGAGGAGATTCACCGCCTCGTCGTAGAGATCCTCAAAGGGCGTGCCTCTGAAATTCTTCTGCGCTTCCTCGGGAAGCATCACGCCGAGCGGGGAAATTTCGCCTGCGCGCTCCTTCGGAATCATGTGAAAGAGCGTCTCCGGAACGGAGGCCTGCATGCCCGGCACAATGGGAATGGTCCTCTTCTGCTGCTCTTCGCTTTTATTCATCATCTTCTTAAACAAAAAGGCAAGGGGTTCAGGGGTGACTGAACGCATCGGAACACAATGCCTGAGTGCTTGGCCGCCCTGAGGGAACCGGGGGTCCTCCCTCGCAGAAGCGCGCGTGCTCCAGGCTTACTACTCACCTTCGCCGCCCTTTTCACGGAAGACGAATCAGGATTCGATTCTATGGGGGACTTCCATAAAATAAATGCCTGTAAATTCTGAAAATTTCAGAGTTTACAGGCATGAAAAATGGGTGTTTTGTGTTATAATTGAATTTGCGAAAAC
>NZ_WEHX01000162.1 GCF_009183815.1 Sutterella seckii
GTTGCCTCCCTGACTCTGCCGAGTCGCTAGACCTTCCCCTTCTCGGGCGGTCAGTGGACTTTCACCACATAGACACACGTGCGCTGCCGAGCGCACCAACAAAAAGGGCACCTGGCGTTTCAGGTGCCCTTTTTACATGTCCTTGCCCGAAGTCACGAAAATGGAACCAATGGGGGACTTACAAAGTGCAAGGCCGGTTATCACTTTTGATGTTTCGGTTAGAGATTGTGCCCATAAGGGTTTCAGCGGGTCTTCTCTATACTTCGTAGCCATGCACCAATGGTGCGATTCAACCGATTTAGGAGAGACCAAATGAAATTCCAGCTCAAGACCATGGCTGCCGTGATGGCGACGACCTTTGTTGCCGGCGCCGCCTTCGCGAGCGGCGGTGCCTCCGGTCCCGCCGTCACATTTGCCGTTCAGGGCAACATCGGCGAAGTGATCGTCAACCCGTACAACATTGCTCCGCTGACGGCCGTGATTCGCAACGGCGGCTATGAGATCAAGGACGTCGAAGTCCGCATTGTTCCGAAGCTCAACGGCCAGGAAATCAAGTACAAGGTTTCCGACCGCCAGCTGAAGACCAATGCCGGCATTCCGGTTTTCGGCCTTTATCCCGACTACCTGAACACGGTTGAGGTGAAGTACACGCGCCTCTACAACGGCAAGGTCGAGAAGTTTGAGGAAAGCTATCAGTTCTACGCGCCTCCCGTCTATACGAAGTCCAACGGCATGCCCGGCCAGAAAGGCACCATGTTCGACACCGAAGTCAAGACCGTTCACCCGGACTTCAAGGACCGCCTCTATCTCGTTGGCAACCAGCTCTCTCCGATTGCCCCGCAGGGCGCCCGCTTTGCCTGGAACAATCCGTCCGGCGGCGCGCTTGAATGGGCCTTCAACTCCAACATCGGCGTGATCGACACGGCCGGCGACGTTCGCTGGTATTTGCTCGACACGCTGATCAGCGATCCGACCAATCCCTGGACGTCCGGCTACATGATGGGCTTCCAACAGACGAAGGACGGCGCGCTCACCTGGGGCTTCGGCCAGCGTTATGTCAAGTACGATCTGATGGGCCGCGAAATTTTCAACCGCCAGCTTCCGCCTCAGTACTCCGACTTCTCGCACGCCTTTGACAACGCCCAGAACGGCCACAGCTTCCTGCGCGTCGCCAACGCCGACTACCGTCGTCCCGACGGCAAGCGCGTTCACACGGTTCGCGACGTCATCGTTGAGCTCGACGAAAACGGCGGCGTGGTGGACGACTTCCGCCTCTACGACATTCTTGACCCGTATCGCGACAACATCGTGAAGGCCATGGACCAGGGTGCCGTCTGCCTCAACATCGACGCCGACAAGGCCGGCAAGACGCTCTCCGCCGAAGAGCTTGCCAGGATGGACGCCAACGGCCAGTTCGGCGACATCGCCGGCACGGGGCCGGGCCGCAACTGGGCTCACGTCAACTCCGTCGACTATGACCCGACCGACGACTCGATCATCATTTCGTCCCGCCATCAGGGCATCGTGAAGATCGGCCGCGACAAGAAGGTGAAGTGGATCCTTGCCTCGCCGGAAGGCTGGAAGAAGGGTTGGGCCGAGAAGGTCCTCACCCCCGTGGACTCCAACGGCAACAAGATCAAGTGCGAAGGCTCCAAGTGCGAAGGCGACTTCGACTGGTCCTGGACGCAGCACACGGCATGGCGCATCGACAGCAAGTCCGACAAGAACGTCATCTACGTGTCCGTCTTTGACAACGGCGACGCCCGCGGCATGGAACAGCCGCCGCTGCCCGACATGAAGTACTCCCGCGCCGTGATCTACAAGATCGACCAGAAGAAGATGACGGTCGAGCAGATCTGGGAAGTGGGCAAGGAGCTCGGCCATCCGTACTTCTGCCCGGTCACGGGCCTGACGAAGTACATGGAGGACAAGGATTCGATGATGGTCTACTGGTCCACCGCCGGTCTCGGAGCCACGCCTGAAAAGGCCGGCAACAAGCTCGGCCGCCTCCAGCCGCATATCGCCGAATACCGCTGGGGCGAAACGCAGCCGGTCGTCGACATTCAGCTCAACGACACCTTCGGCTATCAGGCCTTCCCGATCAGCGTCGAACTGGCCTTCACGAAGAACTGATCCGTAATTCTTCAATAGCCTGATGAATGGGCGGGCGAAGCTGATATCCCGAACTCCGCGGTAAATCTGCTATCTAGATAACGCGAAACCTCAAGAGCCCTGTTAGACAGAAAAAATCTGACAGGGTTCTTGTTTTCTCGCCGAAACTAGAGGAAAGTCTGAGCAAGTGCCAATTTTTATGACTGCAACCGGAAAATCCGGACCCAACACATAAATTCGGTTGTTTACAGTCTAAAAATTGGCAGTTTATGCTGT
>NZ_WEHX01000163.1 GCF_009183815.1 Sutterella seckii
CCTGACTTTGGGAGTTTCAAGGCCCTAAAAATCGTGGGTTGCCCTGCACCCCACTTTTTTTGACCTGAATTCTCTATTTCGTTATATAGGCTGGTTATAGATGTGCTATAATTGTTGGAATTCCTCCCGGAGCAGCTATGTACATCACTACCCAGAAAGGCGGCAAAGGCGGGCAGTTCCGCTATGTCGTACTCGTCGAGAAATTTTGGGATCCCCAAAAGCGTGTTGCCCGGTCGAAGGTTGTCGAGCGGTTCGGCAGGCTCGATCAAATGAAGCCTGGCGAGTTTGAAGCTTTGAAGGCTAAATACCAGCAGGCGTCCGCTGATAAGGCTGCGGCTACCCAGGCCATGCGCAGCGAGACAGCTCATTCGCTCCTCGCCGTTCAGGCCGGCAGCGGCAAACGGCCCAAGAGCGCTCGTCTCAACTACGGCCACTACGCGCTCAAAGCCATCTGGGATGAACTGCGTCTGCCGGCAAAGTTCGGTTATTTACAGAAAAAGACGCGCATCAGGACAGATCTCAATGCCGTTATTTCCTTCCTGGTCTTTCGTAAAGTTTTGGATCCTGCTTCCATCCTCCGAAGCTTCCAGCAGAAGGATGCATATCTCGGGAATCCGGCCGGGACGGACGACTTGACGAGCTACTACGACGCGTACGATTTTTTGAAGGAAAACAAGGAAACAATCCTCAAGCACGTCAACAAGCGCATGGATGAGGCGTACGGGAAGGAGCGCGCCACGCTGGTCTTCTACGATGTCACCAATGCTTATTTTGAAGCGCCGCTGACGGACGCGGAAATGGAGCGCGAGCAGACGGACTATGCAGAGCGTTTTGAGGAAGCGGCCGAGATGTACCGCGGCTGCGGAGAAATCGACCCGGGCCGCTGGGATTCGGAAGGCAAGCTCAATGTGGAAAGCTTGTCGGCCGAAGAAGTAGAGAAGATCGCCGGGCTCAAGCTCCAGTACCTCAGAGCCAGAGGACCTTCCAAGGAGCACCGCAGTGATCTGCCGATTGTATCGATCGTTATGGTGATTGATAAATATGGCTTCCCCATGGATTTTGAAGTTTTTTCGGGCAACACATCGGAATTCAAGTCTATGCGTCCCGTCATCACCGCCTGGAAGAAGCGGTATCAGATCAAGGAAGCCGTCGTCTTCGCTGATCGAGGCATAAATTCGGCCGAGAACCTGGAAATGCTTCGCAGTCTCGACTTCGGATTCCTTGTCGCACAGAAGGTAACGCAGTTTTCCCGGGAGATGGAAAAGAAGCTTTTCGAGGAGGATCAATACCAACCCGTCAACCCTGTCAACCCTGATGCAGGTCGGTTCCGCGTGATTCCTGACTGGACGAAGGGAACTGGAGACAAGGCCGTCAAGTGCACGCTTGTTTTGACGTGGAACGAGAAGCGCGCCCGGCGCGACAACGCCATCCTTGATGCTTTGGTGCGCCTGATCCAGGCCAAGCAGGCACGAGGCGAAAAGATTGGCAAGAACCGCAGCGCATGGGCTCAGCTCGTCAAGACGGAAAAAGATGTGGAAGCGCGGATTATCGGAGTGGATGAGAAGGCGCTCGCCAGACGCCGCCGGTTTGCCGGCTACGCAGCTCTTGTCTATTCAGCGGCAGGACCTCAGGGGAACGTCGAAGGGACCGACTCCGAAGCGCAGGAAGCTGGCGCGAACGCTGACGGCAATCGGATGGAATTCCCGATGGCAGGCACGTACAAGAAATTGACGGAAATCGAAACGTGCTTCCGCATCATGAAAACCAACCTCGGTTTGCGGCCGATGTACGTCTGGACCTCGGAACACATCCGCGGCCACATCCTGGTGATCTTCCTTGCGCTCCTGCTGGTGCGCATTGTGCAGGATCGTTTGGAGAAGGCGAAGGCCGGGCTCAGTATAGATGAGATTTGCGAGGGACTCCGCGACTGTGAAGTTGCAGCAGTCTACAACCCGGCAGCGGACAGCTATCTCTATTTGCCGACAGCTCGTCGAGAGACAAACCGCAAGGCGGCGCCTTGGGATTCGAATCAGCGCCTCAGGGCCCGGCATGAGACTGGAGAGCTCGAGATCAAAGACAATGGTGACACCATCATGCAGGCGTGCGGACTCAGCCCTGTGCCTGCCCTATGCTCCCGAGCTGAGCTGGCGCGCTGCCTGGGAACTCGTTTCCCTACGGACGCAGATGCCGTCCCTGAAATCATCCGGCTGCAGGACCAAAAAGCAAGCCTATAGCGTAAAAAAATAAAAAAGGGCGCTATCCTACTGCTGCAGGGATGGGCGCCCTTTTTTCTGCTTTCAAACTCCCAAACTCAGGTTT
>NZ_WEHX01000164.1 GCF_009183815.1 Sutterella seckii
GGCCGTCGAGGGTTGTGGTGGTTTTATCTTCATAACTCATTTATCAATTATAACATAACCGTAGCTGCTTGTCAACTATTTTGTGCCTATGTTAATAATTGCGAAACTCCCGCTGTCGCTAAGCCTCCGGTGACACGGATTTCCTCGTCGGCGCCTGCCGCAGCGGCCCGCGCCGGCGATCGGGAAGCGGCGGCGGTCCTGCGCCCGCCCGGCTGCCGCAGCAGGATTTTTGAGCGATAGGGACATTCCCGTTCCTGCTGTCAGCGGAGTGCGACAAAGCTGCCGGGAGGCTTCAGGCCGATGGTGCGGCATGCCGAAGGCGGCGTGATCCAGGCGATTCAGCACAAAAGAACGCCCGCAGATGGGGACACTTAAAAATCCCCGGCTGCGGGCGTTTGCTTATCAATCAGGACCGTGAAGAATGTCAGAGATTGAAGTCGCGTGCAAGACGGGACCTCAGGACGTTTCTCAGGGCTTCGATCTTCGTGCCGTAGTCCGGATCGAGATTTCCGGGCGTGCGGTCGTTGACAAAGCGTCCGAGATTCTTCATGTCCTTGCCGACGGCGGCATCGTCGTCAACCACGCGCATCGCGAACATCCAGGTTTCCCATTCCTGGGGATTCTTGTTGAGGGAATCCCCGCTCTGGCCCTGACCCATGCCGAGCCAGCCAGCGTTCATGATGGTGTAGAAGGTCTTGCCCGGAAGCAGTCCCACGCGGCCCTTGGGTCCGTCGTCGTAGGAAAAGCCTTTCGAGAAGACGCGAAGCTTGTAGCCCTTCGTGAACATCGGATCGCTGTCCTGCCAGTTGGGCTGGACAAAGATGATGTGGTCGGCCTTCTTGACGAACGCCTGCTCGACGAGAACGTCCTTCGGCGTGGGTCCGAAGCCGTCCTTCGCGTGATAGAACTCCTCGCGAGACGTGATGAGCGGGTTGAATTTCTGCGCGATCAGATCGCGAAGCTCAATCTCAAAGCCCTTTTCTTCAAAGAACTTCATCGCGGTGACGCAGAGGTCGTAGGTCACGGATTCGTGGCGCGGGTCGTCAAGAATGAAAAGCGCACGTTTTTTGCCTTGTGTCTCCGTAAAGCCGCTGGGCTTGTAGTCCGTCTGCCGGTATTTCTGCGGCACGACGGAAGCAGAGGTTACTGCGTCCACGTTGGCGGGAAGCGCATCGCCGCCCTTGGCGGCCATGGTCTTCTGACCTTCGAGAACCACAGCGGGCTCCTGGGCGGGCTTGACGGAAGCGGAAGAAACCGCGTCGGCTCCAAATGACGCGGTGGAAGCAAGCATCGCTGCGGCAATAAGGGCGATGCGAGAGATTGTGAATTGCATCTGTTTCTCCAGATGTGTGTGCGGCAGACGCGGTTGGCGCTGCCCCTTTGTCCGGAATTCTTGGTCCGGGGGGTGCTAGGTAATCAGCCGGCTGCAGAATTTCCATTCTATAGAGGTGAGGACATAGCGAAAAGTAAGGACATTCCTGATGGCGCGTCGCGCGATATTCTGCTTTGAGCGCTGCCCGAAGCGCTCCAACGCGCGTAGGATTAGCTTTTCCGAAGAAAACTATTCAGGAAGGACCCGACTCATGGCCGAAGATGATGACGACGAGGTGAAGCTCCCCGGACTCCCGCCCAATACGAAGAACTATATGACGCCTGCCTGCTACAGGCGCCTCCTTGATGAACGCGAGCACCTCGTCAACGTTGAGCGCCCTGAGGTGGTGAACGTCGTCTCCTGGGCGGCAAGCAACGGCGACCGTTCGGAAAACGGCGACTATCTCTACGGCAAGAAGCGTCTTCGCGAGATCGACCGCCGGATTCGATTCCTCAACAAGCGCATCGAATCCGCAGAGGTGGTGGATCCGGCAGCGCACCCCGAAACCGATCAGGTTTTCTTCGGCGCCACGGTGCTCTACGCCAACCAGAGAGGCGAGGAGCGCAAGATCCGCATCGTCGGGATCGATGAGGCCGATGCTGAGCACGGCGACGTGAGCTGGATCAGCCCCATTGCCCGCGTGCTCCTGAAGCACCACGAGGGCGACGAAGTGAAGCTTCCGACGCCGGCAACGAGCACGCACCCGGCCGGGGTCGACACGCTCGAGATCCTCGAAGTCACCTACACGAACGATCAGCCGATTCCCTGATTTTTCAAAAAACAAAAAAAACGCCTCCCGGGCTTTTTTTCTGTCCGGGAGGCGTTTTTGTCGTGTGCCCGGCATGGGCGATTTCTATAGGGTGAAAGTCCCGATGAGCAGGAGGTAGTGCCAAGCTCACAGCCAGAGGCAAGGGTGTCCGTCG
>NZ_WEHX01000165.1 GCF_009183815.1 Sutterella seckii
GCATCCAAATGGACCACGGAAACAACCAAACGCGATCAGCTATTCCTCAAGCTGTTGGGGGTCAATTGAATCGTGGCCGCATTAGACGACTTTTAGGATAGAATCACAGTCGTTAAGAAATAGCGATTAACCCTTAGAGGTTAACGCTAGTGACCCCTTTCAATGGAGATTTAAAAATGCTCTCTGCCAAGCTGGCTAAAAAGATCAATGAACAGATGAACCTCGAGCTTTTCTCTGCGCTCCTTTATCAGCAGATGGCTGCGTGGGCGAGCGCGAAGTCCTTTGAAGGCGCTTCGAGCTTCCTCTATGCGCATGCCAAGGAAGAGCTCGAACACAAGCAGCGTCTCTTCAACTACCTCTGCGATACGGGCGCCATGCCGGTGATAACCGCCCTTGAAGCTCCGCAGCATGACTTCAAGTCGCTCGAGGACGTCTTCAAGAAGACGCTTGACCATGAACTCTTCATTTCGAAGTCGATCAACGAACTCGTGGGCGCCGCCCTCGAAGAAAAGGACTTCTCGTCCTTCACCTTCCTGCAGTGGTTCGTCTCCGAGCAGCATGAAGAAGAGAAGCTCTTCAGGACCATCCTCGAAAAGCTTCAGCTCATCGGCAAGGACGGCCATGGGCTCCTGGTCTTCGACAAGGAACTTGCTCAGATCCACGCGGCGAAGTAATTCAAGCGGCTTTTTGAGCTGTGAGCGGATCCCGACCGGGCATACGGCCGGGATCCGCTTCGCGAAGCGCATCGGGTTCGGCCTCTGGTGCGCTTTTTTCATGCCTGCAGCGGCAAGGTGCGATCAAATCGACCAGATGCTGTGGCTCACTGTGTTCGCGTCGAGCGGCACTGGTTCTGCGGCAAGAGAGATGAGCGCGGTCTTTCCCGTCTGCGGTATGCCTGCATGGGGAGCTTGCTGAAAGCAGCGGGATGACTTTTGCGAGCGTCCGGTGCAGGTATGTCATGACTTGACCTGCTTCTCCTGAATTTCAGAACCTTTAGGTTCATTTTTTCAGGAAGAGATATTCTGAAAATCAGACTATCCATCGATGAAGCATGCGGAAGCCAGGGCAGTGTTTTTTTCCCGGAAGTAAAAACGGAGAAGTCTGAAGGAGAATGTTGGAATGCATTCTCAATGATGCCTTCACTCGTCAGAACGTCTGGGACTCATGGGAAGCAAGAAAAACACGTATTCGTTCAAAGAACCCGGCGAGTTCTGCCGGCGTCCGCAGTTCAATTTTGGTGAGCGCGGCCATTCGATAGTGGTCGACTGTTCGTTTGGAAATGCCCAGCTGCTCGGCAATCTGCTGGCTCGTGAAGCCTTGTGCTACTTTTTCAGCAATTTCTTTTTCACGTTCACTGAGCGACCTGAATCGCTTCAGTTCATCAAGCAGATTGGTTGCCCCGCCTCTGCGGGCGCGGTCCTTTTCAATGGCGCGCGAGACTGCCGGCAGGAAGGTAGCCGGCTTTATGGGCTTTTGCTGAAAGTCGCAGGCCCCGTCGCGCATGGTCTGAACAGCCATGTCGATATCGCCGTGGGCTGTCAGGAAAATGATCGGGCACTCATAAGCTCGCCCGGTAAGAATTTCCTGCAATTCAAGCCCTGACATGCCGGGCATACGTACATCGAGAATGACGCAGCCGAGTCGACTCGGCATGTCGCCGGCGAGAAATGCTTTAGGGTCTGCGAAGGAGATGACGTCATATCCTTCACACTTCAGCATGAATTCGAGTGAATCTCGAAGGAAGGGATCATCGTCCACAATTCGGATGAGAGGCTTGTCAGGATTCATTGCTTCGCTTTTCTTCGTTCTGAAGCGGGAGGATCAGGAGCGCTGTGAGGCCATTAGGCCGGCGGCGCGCGAATTTGAGTCGTCCGCCGAGGTTTTCTGCAATCGTGCGAACAATAGCCAGTCCGAGACCAAGCCCTTCAATCTTGCTTGATGTCAGGATGGAATTGAGCTTTTCGAAGCTTTCATCATTCTGCAGAGGGCCGTTGTCGCAGATGGAAATGACGGCCCGGCGGCGGTCGTCCGATCCTTCGCAGCTGTCAAGAATAAGAGAAACCTCCCCATTCGCGGTATTAGCGACAGCCTGGAGAGCATTTCTCAGAAGATTCTGGATCGCGAGTTCAATTTCCATAGGATCGGCATGGATGAAATACGTGAATTCCCAGGAATCCGTTAACAGAGTCTGAAAGAAATTCATATCCCGGCTTAGTTTTGATTTAAGGCAACTAACTGAAATCTAAAGGTTAG
>NZ_WEHX01000166.1 GCF_009183815.1 Sutterella seckii
ACGGCTGCGGGCCCCTCCGCCCCATCGAGGCCGGAGGTTCCGGCTGCCGAGGGGCTTCCGCTCAATCCCGTCGACGCGGCTGAGGCGCTCTGGAAGGCTTATGCGGAGAGGGTCGACCTCGACGCGCGCACGGATCTTCTTCACCTGGAATTCAAGCCCGGGATCTTGTCGGGCGCAGTTGCCGTTTCGGGCACATCGGCCGACCGTGGGCTTCTTGCGGGCTTTTATGCGGAGCTCTCCGCCTCGGGTCTCGGGATTGAATCGAGCGTTGAGGAAGTGCCCAACGCCGACGATCTGAAGCGCCTCACCTGGGGCATCGTGAAGACCCCGTGGGGGAGTCTTTCGTCTGAATCCGATGCGCTCGCCGACGGCCGGACGCCGGAGCTCAGGCTTCCGCTCGGAAGCCGGGTGGAGCTCCTTCTCAATCGTTTCGACGGACTCGTGCTCGTGAAGTCGACGGAAGGCCGGGTGGGCTGGATGCGCGCCAAAGAGCTTTCGCTCAGAAACGACATCGCGATCGTCGCCTGGAACCGGCGCAGTCAGGTTCTTGTGACGGCTCTTGCGGCAGAAATTGAAGTGAATGGTTCGGGCGACGGGAAGACCTTCCTCAAGGCGCCTTTTGCTTCGGAGCTTCCGATCGAAAGGAAGATACCCGATGGCGGCTGGAGCGTGATTCTGCCTGACGGCAGAACCGGCATCCTTCGTGCGGGCGATGCGGTCGACCACGATGAATTTGCCGCCAACGAGGAAAACCTGCGCCGGGAATCCCCGGCAGGATTTCTCGCGAAGGCCGCTCAGTCCGCAGAGAAGCTTGCAAGCGCCGGATGGAAGAAAAGCGAAGCCGGAATGAGTTTGCCCGAGGGCGCCTATCGTCTTCACGACCTGATCCTCCCCTCGGATCCGGACCGTCAGGCTCGGCTGGGCGCTCCGCTCTCGGGCGGAAGGCGCGGGAGCGAACTCAAGCCCGGAGACCTCGTCTTCTTCGGCGAAAACGGGCGGGTCAGATATTCGGGCATCTGGCTCGGCAAGGGCCGCTTTGCAGCGGACGATCCGAAGCGCGGAGGGGCCGCGATTTTCGTTTTTTCGACGCAGCCGCGCGCGGACGCCAACGGCGGGCTCGGGCCCTTCCTCTGGGCGGTGCGGCCTGAGGTTTCTCAGCTCGCAAACCCGTGTCTTCTCTCCATCCGCTCCCATCCCTTCAATCAGGCGCCTCCGGCGGGCGCGGTGCGCTGCCGGCTTCGCTGACGGTTCAAAAGAAAAGGAGAGGCCTTCTCAAGGGTCTCTCCTTTTTTGAGATTCTTCTGCCGTCGTTAATCCGGGGCTTTCTTTGCCGCAGGCTTTCTGCGTGCGGGCTTCTTCGGCGGCGTTCCCGGAACGAGGTCTGCCGCCTCTTCCGCAGCAGCTGCGAGCGCCGCCTTCTTTTCGGGCGCATTGCAGAAATTCGCCACCGGGCACCTCGTGCATTCAGGGTTTCTCGCCTTGCAGAGGTAGCGCCCGAAGAGGAGAAGCCAGTGGTGGGCGTTGAGCTTGAATTCGTCCGGGACGATCTTGAGAAGCTTTTCCTCCACCTCGGTCGGAGTCTTTCCTGTTGCGAAGCCGGTGCGGTTGCAGACGCGGAAGATGTGCGTGTCGACCGCAATCGTCGGCTCGTGGAAGGCTACGTTGAGAACGACGTTGGCGGTTTTCCTGCCGACGCCGGGAAGCGCAACGAGCTCCTTCATCGTGCGGGGGACCTCTCCGCCGTACTGATCGACGAGGATGCGGCAGGCCTCCATGATGTGCGCCGCCTTCGTGCGGTAGAGGTTGATGGTGTTCACGTATGCCGTGAGGTTTTCGAGCCCCAGGGCAAGGATCTTTTCCGGGGTATTGGCGACGGGAAAGAGCTTTGCGGTGGCGAGATTGACGCCCTTGTCGGTCGCCTGCGCGGAGAGCATGACGGCGATGAGAAGGTCAAAGGGCGTGGTGTAGTTCAATTCCGATTTGGGATCGGGATTGAGCTTTGCGAGCGCCGCCATGAAGGCAGCGCGGTCTTTCTTTAAAACGGGCATTCCGGGGTCTTGTAGGAAAATTTATTGTTCTGCCGGGAGGTCAGCGGCGTCCGGCGCGCGCCATGGCGAGGATGTCCGCCATGAAGGCTTTTTTTGCGTTTTCCCGGGTTTCCGCGGGGCCGGCGCTGCGGCGTCCGGCAAGGCGCGCGTCTTCGAG
>NZ_WEHX01000167.1 GCF_009183815.1 Sutterella seckii
GAAAACCGCCGGATGCCGAACGGCATGTCCGAAAGGGCCCGATCACGGGGCCATGCGGTGTGGGAGGGGGTACCCTGCAAGGGGGCCCTCTACCCGATTCCGCGAACATGGGCTCCGGAGTTTCCTCCCGTCCTGATTCTCGGGTAGAATCCTCCTCTTTCATGAATGCATGGCGGGCCTGTAGCCAAGTTGGTTAAGGCACCGGACTCATAATCCGGCTATCCTGGGTTCAAGTCCCAGCGGGCCTACCAGATCTTCCTTTCCGGGCGATGCCGCTCTCGAATTCCCCCGACGAAGAGCGCGCGTCGGCTCCTTCAGAGAAGGACCGGATCAGCCGGCCAGCGGCTGATTTCCCCTTCGCCATCTTCTCCCCCTCTTGAATTTTCGGATGTCTTCCTTCGAACAGTTCGGTCTTGATCCCCGCATTCTTTCCGCCATTCAAAGCATGGGCTATACCTCGCCCACGCCGATTCAGGAGCAGGCGATTCCTGTCGTCCTGATGGGCGGCGACGTGATGGGGGCGGCGCAGACCGGTACCGGGAAGACCGCCGGCTTCGGCCTCCCGCTGATTCAGAGAATCCTCCCGAAGGCCAATACGTCGATGTCGCCCGCGCGACATCCGGTGCGCGCGCTCGTGCTCGCGCCGACCCGCGAGCTCGCCGACCAGGTGTCGGAAAACCTCGTTGCCTATTCAAAGGACACGCCGCTCCGTGCGGGCGTTGTGTATGGCGGCGTCGACATCCGTCCGCAGGCGGAGATGCTGAGAAGAGGCGTTGAAATCCTGACCGCCACGCCCGGGCGCCTCCTCGACCATGTCGAACAGAAGGCCGTCAACCTCTCTCAGGTTGAAATCGTCGTGCTCGACGAAGCGGACCGCATGCTCGATATGGGGTTCCTCCCCGACATCTCGCGCATCCTGAAGCTTCTTCCGGCCAATCGACAGAGTCTTCTTTTTTCGGCGACCTTCTCGCCCGAAATCAAGAAGCTCGCGAAGAACTTCCTCAAGCCCAATCCCCGCGTGATTGAGGTGGCGCGCGAGAATTCAACGGCGGAAACCGTTACTCAGGAACTCTTCACGGTTTCAGACCGCGAAAAGACGGACGTCCTCATTGACATGCTGAAGACGCGCGGTCCGGAGGGCGGCCCCCTCACGCAGGTTCTCGTCTTCGTGAACGCGAAGATCACCTGCCGGCGCCTTGCCCGCACGCTTGAGCGCGTCGGCATCAATGCCGACGCCATTCACGGCGACAAGACGCAGGAAGAGCGCCAGGTCGCTCTCGAAGGCTTCCGCACTGGCGCGATCCACGTCCTCGTTGCAACGGACGTTGCCGCCCGCGGCCTCGACATCAAGGAACTTCCCTTCGTCATCAATTACGACGTTCCCTACAGCGCCGAGGACTACGTGCACCGCATCGGCCGCACGGGCCGCGCCGGCTCCAAGGGCGTCGCCACGATGCTTGCGACGCCCGAGGACAAGCGTCTCGTTGAGGCGATTGAAGCGCTTACGAAGCAGACCTTCAAGCCCATTGCCATCTCTCCGATGCCGCGGAACCGCAGAAATGCGATGTCGCGCCGCCGCGATCAGGGCTATGTCGAGCGCGTCGATACGCCCGAAGACGAGCGTCTTGCGCGAGAGCGCGCCCGCGCCTACGTGCCGCCCGCTCAGCGCCACCGCGATCCGATCTTCGACATGCCCTACATCGAACGCAATCCCGGCACCGCAAAGAAGGCGGATGAGCCCCTCTATCTCGAGCGCCGTGAAAAGCGCCGTCCGGTCGCCGCGCTCCTTGGCGGCACGGGCCATTGACGAATTAATGCTGTCGTTTAAAAATCCCTGGAAGGATCTATTCTCCAGGGATTTTTGCTGTCGTGTGCCCGGCATTGGCGATTTCTATAGGGTGAAAGTCCCGATGAGCAGGAGGTAGTGCCAAGCTCACAGCCAGAGGCAAGGGTGTCCGTCGTGA
>NZ_WEHX01000168.1 GCF_009183815.1 Sutterella seckii
GCGCACGAAGCGCAAGTCATTTTCGTGGTTATTTCAGGCAATCGTTGCTGTTTTTAAGCTGCCTCTGGGTAGGGAGTAGAAAAACGCTGGAAGTTGACGTCAGGACTTCGAGCGTTTCGGAAGCATCGAACCCACCAAGTTCTTTTCGAACGCGAATTTCAGCTCGTATTACGACTTCTTGGTGAAGCATGAGCCCGAATATTCGGTGAGGCTCACAACCGCTCAGGCGAAGCGGATTGCCTGGGTTTCGAGAAAGCTCGGGAACGCCCTGAGGCCCTCCGAGGCGCTCGTTCTCAAGGACATCCTGGACGGGAAGGAAAACTTGGAAGTTCGCCTCGAGAGAAGGCTTCACTCCGAATACGGGTTCGAAGCCGACGAACGGCACCTGAAGTCGGTGGGGCTCATGCTCGCCAATGAATTCGAGCGCACGAAGGAGCTCAAAGAGCAGTGGGCCGGCGCTGAAATGATTTCCTTGACGAAGGAGGGCGGCTGGCAGGTCGCGGACTCCTTCTTGAAGGATCTTCAGGACGGTGTTGAATTCAAAGCGATGCTCGAAGCGCTTCTCGACTTCATCCTTGCGCGCGCAAAGCGCTTGGCCGCAGACCGGCTCCCCGGAACTTTTCTGAGGCTCAACGCCGCTTATACCTATGAAGATGTCTGCCGGCTCCTCGACTGGGGACAGAACATGCCGGCGCAGAATATCGGCGGGTACTGCTACGACAAGGATTCAGATACGCTTCCCATCTTCGTCAATTACGAAAAGGAAAGCAAAGCCATTCAGTACCACGACGAGTTTAAATCCGTCTCAACCATCCTGACTCTCTCAAAGACGAAACGCACCATCGAGTCGCCGGATGCCTTGCGCATGAGGAAGGTCAAAACGGAAAAGGCAGACTACAGCGCTACGGCAATCCACCTCTTCGTGCGCAGAAACAAGGACGACAAGGAAGCCAAGGCTTTCTACTATCTCGGTCAAATGGATCTTGCTGCTCCCTTGAATGAGGTGGAGCTCCCGGGAGCTCACGGAAGTTCGAAAGCTTTCGAAGCGCTCTGGACGCTGCGGCATCCCGTGCGTTCGGATATTTATGAATACATCACCGGAGAAAAAGCAAAGTGAAGCGAATCGAAGTGTGCGCGGCCATTCTTCATCATGAGGGCCGCATTCTTGCCACGCAGCGCGGCTACGGCGACTTTAAGGACGGCTGGGAATTTCCCGGCGGGAAAATGGAGCCGGGCGAAACGCCGGAAGAATGCATCGTGCGCGAAATCAAAGAGGAGCTCAATGTCGACATCGTTCCCGAAGCGCTCTTGACGACCGTGGAGTGCGACTATCCGGCCTTCCATCTCACGATGCACTGCTTCTGGAGCGCCATAGCCGCCAACGAGCAGGTGGAGCTGCTTGAACATGAGGCGGCGAAGTGGCTGCTGCCTGAAGAACTTGACGCCGTTCAATGGCTTCCCGCCGACCTGGAGGTCGTTGATTGCCTCAAGAAGCGATTGAACCCGCAGGGAACCGCATTGGAATAGGCCGCGGGCTAAGGAAACTCCTCAGAGCCTGATTGAGGGGCATTCTCTACAATCCTTGATATCCAGCAAAAGTCCTGATTTTCAACGATTAGGGCGCTTTTGCTGAAGCCAATCTCTCCGAAGGAAGAGGACTTTCGTCGAAAGACCGGTCGGAGAGAAGGCCGGCAAAGGAAGAAAAAGACGCCGATCGCCCCGGCGTCTTTCTGTTCGCAAAGCGAAAAAAGCGTCCGAGCAGAGTTCCTGAAGGTCAGGGGAATCTTTCAAATTTAAAAGTGAAGCCCTGAACCTCCGGCAGTACGGAGGAGCTTCCGCAACTTATTAACAAAGGTATTTAATAGTTGACGGATGGTGCTGTGTGGCGCTTGGGGTCAGGCCGCCTGTGCATAGAGGGTACTCTCATTCGTAAAACAGGC
>NZ_WEHX01000169.1 GCF_009183815.1 Sutterella seckii
CGGCAGCGGGCGCCGGAGCAGGAGCTGGAGCCGGTTCGGGCTGAGGTTCGGGCTGAGGTTCGGGTTCAGGTTCCGGTTCCGGAACCGCCTCGAGCTCATAGGGTTCGCCCGCCATGGCGGCCGCCACGATCGGCATCAGCTTTTCCGTCCGCTCGGCATTCATCTGTCCGAGCCGCAGGCGGCGGTAGAGCACGTCCTCGGCCGTGCGCGCGCCTTCATTGTCGCGCTCGTAGAGCGCGTAAGCCACAACCTCGGCATCGGCCATCGGGCCTTCAGCCGCAGCCTTCTCGATCGCCTCGGCGTCAAAGGTTTCGTCGTTCACGATGGGAAGCGTCTTCGTCACGCAGAGGCGCGCCGGAACGAGGTGCATCAGGGTGGCCTCAAGCAGCGCATCCTGCGCCATCAGGCGGTAGGAGGTCCACTTGCCGCCCGCCACGGTGATCATGTTGCCGAATTCGGGAATGACCGCATGCTCGCGCGAGCCTTGGCGGTGGAGCCGCCTTCGGGCGCTCTGAGAAGGGGCCGCAGGCCCGCAAAGGAGGCCTTCACGTCGGCGCGGCTCACGGGCTTGGCGAGGTACCCTGCCGCAGTCTCAAGGAGGAAGCTGATTTCTTCTTCCGTCGCCTGCGGATTCCAGTCGGGCTCCCGCTGCTCGACGTCGGTCGTCCCGACGATCGTCATGCCGTGCCAGGGGATGCAGAAGAGGACGCGTCCGTCGCGGGTCTTCGGAATGAGCATGCCCGAGTCGCCCGGAAGGAACGAACGGTCGAGAAGAATGTGCGAGCCCCTCGAGCAGCGCACGATCGAAGGCGCATCGGGGTCCACCATGCGGCGGATCGAATCCGTCCAGACGCCCGTGCAGTTGAAGATCATGCGCGTGCGGATGCGGCAGGACTCGCCCGTTTCCTTGTCGGTCGCGGTAAGGGACTGAATCCAGCCGCCCGTGCGCTCGATCGCGGTCACGGGCATGTAGTTGAGGCACGCGGCGCCATGCTGGTTCGCGGTGCGGATGAGCGCAATATTGAGGCGGGCGTCGTCAAACTGCCCGTCAAAGAATTCGACGCCTCCCATGAGGCCCTCGGTGCGCACGCCCGGAAGGCGCGCAGCGGCGGCATCCGCCTTCAGGGACTTCGTGCGCCCGAGCGAGGCTTTGCCCGCCATCATGTCGTAGAGCGCGAGGCCGACCGTATAGATTTCGCGCTCCCACTTCTTGAAGCACGGCAGCACGAAGGTTTCCGGGTGCACGAGGTGCGGGGCATTATTGATGAGCACCTTGCGCTCGTGGAGCGCCTCGGTGACGAGTCCCCAGTCGCGGGGATTCTTCATGTAGCGCACGCCGCCGTGAATGAGCTTCGTCGAGCGCGAGGACGTCCCGGCCGAAAAATCCTGCGCATCAAGGAGCAGGGTCGAGAGGCCTCTCGAGGCCGCATCCACTGCGATGCCGGCGCCCGTCGCGCCGCCGCCCACGACGACGACGTCCCAGAGGGGATCCGCCTTCACGCGGGCGAGCGCCTCAGCGCGTGAAAGGGGCTTCAGAGCCTTTTCGCCCTCGGGCGCGGTCTTGGTCTTCAGAGCATCAGTCATAAGTCTCAGTTCCACTTGCGGGCGCGGCCGACGGCGCGCGTCCATTGGTTCAACAAAAATCCTCTCTGGTCGGCGCTCATCGCGGGCTCAAAGATCCGCTCAGCGCGCCAGAGCGCTTCAATTTCTCGGGCATCCTGCCAGAAGCCGACTGCGAGTCCGGCGAGGTAGGCCGCGCCGAGCGCCGTGGTCTCCGTCTGCGCGGGCCGGATCACGGGAACCCCGGTGATGTCGGCCTGAAACTGCATGAGAGGAGGTCGTTTGCCGCGGCGCCTCCGTCAGCGCGGAGCTCCCTCACCGGATGGAGCGCATCGCGCGCCATGGCCTCGAGCACCTCCGCGCTCTGGAACGGCA
>NZ_WEHX01000016.1 GCF_009183815.1 Sutterella seckii
GCCTGTTTTACGAATGAGAGTACCCTCTATGCACAGGCGGCCTGACCCCAAGCGCCACACAGCACCATCCGTCAACTATTAAATACCTTTGTTAATAATTCGCTCTGCGCCTCAAAGCGAAGGAGTCATCCGGAAGATCCGAATGACTCCTTTCTTCTTTTTGCGGGAAGCAATCTGAAAGGCCTCAATCTTCCAGAAGCCCGAGCGCAAGCCTGCGCCCGAGATTTCCGTCGCGCACGGTCGGCCGCCGCACGGCCTCAGCGAGCACCTTGCGGCTCGAGAAGACATCGACCTTCCGCTTCGTGCGGGTGACGCCCGTATAGAGGAGTTCCCGGGTGGCGAGCCCCGAGTCCGGACGCTCGGGGAGGAATACCGCCACGCGCTCGAATTCCGAACCCTGGGACTGGTGAATCGTCATGGCCCAGGCCGTGTCGTGAGAGGGAAGGAGCTGCGCGGGAAGCGTCCGCTCCTGGTCGCCGAAATAGACAGTGTAGAGAATCCGCCCGCCCGTGCGGTCGGTGCGCTCAATCACGGTCTGATCAAGGTTATTCTCCCCGGGCTCGGACGGGTCTGTGGCTTCCGTTCTCCCGCTCTCTTCGGCATGCACTTCTGCTCGCTGCGGGAGCACGATGCCGACGTCGCCGTTGTAGACCCCGAGGCCGTCATCGTTTCTGCGAACGATCACAACGCGCCCGGGATAGTTTTCCCCGGCGCCTGCGCCGTCCGCCTGAGGCCAGAGTCTTCTCATCACCTCGTCGGCATAGTTGTTGATCGCCGTCACGCTCATTGCGCCCCGGCGCTGAGCAGCAAGCGCCCGGAATTCGGAGAGCCGCGCCCAGAGGGTCTTCATGAGGCCGAGAAGCTCCGCTTCCGGGGCGCCACGCATCCAGGCATCGCGATAGTTGAGAAGCGCCCCGGCGTAGCCTCCGAGCTCCCGGTCAAGCCACTCGCGCGCGGCCCGCGTCAACCCCGTGCGGTTGAAGACTTCGCGCTCGCCCTTGTCGGCTGCCGCCGGCATCTCCTCATGGAGAAGCGCCTGGTAGCCGCTTTTCTCATCCTCAATGCCTGAAAAAGCAGCGAGCACCCGCTCAAAGACTTTCGCTTCAGGGAGATGCGCCGCTTCGCCCTGATGGTTGATGGCTTCGGCAAGCCTTGCGATCACCGTGCCTTTTTCAAAGCGCCGGCTCTTTTCGAGCTCGACCACATGGCCGCCGAGGACGCCCTTCGGATCGGAAAGTTCCGCAAAGACGGCGCCCGGTCCCACGGCGGCGAGCTGATGCTTGTCGCCCAGAATGATCACGCGGGTCCTGTCGCCCACAGCGTCGAAAAGCCGGGCGGCAAGGTGGATGTCCACCATGGAGGCTTCGTCGACCACGATCACGTCGACCGGGAGCGGGTTTCCGGGTCCCGGGAACCCGCCCGCGGGCGTGGGCGACAGGAGCCACTTGTGAATGGTGCGGCCCTTCACCTGGCGCTCGCCCTCGGGGCACGCCTCATCCTTCGCGAGGACCTCGGAGAGCTTCGGCAGGAACCCGCGGCCGACGCTCATCCGCATCGACTGATCCATGCGGCTTGTGGCCTTCCCTGTCGGCGCCGCGAGCGCAATTCTGAGGTCAGGCTTCTCCTCGAGGAGGCACTCCAGAATCTGCGCAACGGTCGTGGTCTTCCCCGTTCCGGGGCCGCCCGAAATGATGGCAAGAGACTCGGTAACCGCCACTTCAATCGCCTTCTTCTGAAGGCTGTCGGCGCCCGAAGCCGCTGCGATCCGGTCGACGGCTGCCGAAACGCCGGACGATGCCGGAGCGCCTTCCCCTTCAGACGACTTCTTGCCTGCGAGCCGCAGAAGCGCCTGCGCGAGCATCAATTCCTCGAGCGCAAAGCGCGCGAAATATAGACGCGTCTCAGCCGCGCTTCCGGTCTTGTCGTCAAGCAGAAGAGGTGCAAAGGCGCCTTCGCCCTTGCGTCGAAGATCGAGCTTTGCTTCCTCAATGAAGCGCTCGAGCCCCATGACGAGCCCGAGGTTCTTGAGGCATTTCACGCATTCAAGGAAGCCTTCGAGCCGCTTTTCATCGCCCTTATCGCCTGCTTCATCCGCGCCTTCAGAGGGCGGCTTCCAGAAAAGCGCTGCACTATCCGCCCGAACGCAGACGTTCCCGCGCTCCTCGGCTCGCGAAAAGGCATTCATGAGCGCCCGCACGGCGGGTTGAGCCTCCGCGGGAAGACTTTCACCCTGCGCCTCCAGATTTCTTTCAACCGCACGGAGAAGCGCATCTCCAAGGCCCGGAAGGCCTCCCAGAGGGAGCGAATTTTCAAAAACTCCGGCCATCAGCATTCTCCGGCAAAAAGTTGGTCAAGCCGCCTGATGACGGCGGGGCTCACGGGATCGAAAACAATGCCCTGCGGGTGATCCGGAGTCGTTGCATCCGCGCGCACGCCGCGCAGAAACACATAAATGGCACCCCCGATCATGTCTCTCGGAAGTGCTCCCCGAGACGGGTCTTTAAAAATCTTCTCAATGCCACAAGATAGATGAGGTACTGCAGTCGATAGAGATGACGGCGCATTTCCTCATCCATTGCTTTGTCCTCATACCCTTCGGCCTCGGACGAAATCTTGTTGCTCTTCCAATCGAGGACGTAAAAGCGTCCGTCATGCATGAAGGCGAGGTCGATGAAGCCCGTGAGAAACCCTTCAAGCGACTCGGGACGGAGGTCCCCGAAGTCGTACTTTTCGGGGTCGAGCTTTCGAAGCTCGTCCGCGAGACGCTCTGCCGTGAGACCCTTCGGTATCGGAATCAGAAATTCAAGCTCCGCGCTTCTTGCGCGCTTCGGAACATTCTTCAGAAACAATCCCGGGGCAATTTCAGCATTGAGAATGTCGTAAATCATCTGCGCCGCACCCTCTGCGGCGAGTTCCCGGGCCGCGTCGTCCGCAAAGGAAAGGTGCTTTTCGACTTCCCGCCCGCAAAGCTCCAGCCTTTCAGTGCGGGCCGCCTCCGAATCGAGCGCCATCCCGGCAAAATCCGCAAGTTCGAGCATTTCATGGAGACACGTGCCCGCCTGCGCGCCCTTGGGGAAGGAAAGAATGTCTCCGGCTGCCGGCACCTTTTCGGCTTCGCCGTACCAGACGGAAAAGCCCGAGGCATCATCCTCGGCCATGCGGGAAATGCCGGTGAAGCTCGACGTCCTCCAGCCTCCGCGGACGTCGCGCGCCTTCTCCACATCAAAGTCGGACGGCTTCGCTTCCGACTGCACCTGAAAGGCGTCGCTTTTTCCGGCTTCCGCTAGAAGAGAAAAATCCCGCACGGCGACGGTGCCGGTATTCCGCAGACTTTCAAGGTGCTTCCTGGCCTGAGCGCCCGTCAATGTCTTCTTATCCGTCCCGCCGCAAAGCGCCGCAAAGTACGCATTCTTATACGTGTTGCCGCTCCAGGAGTCGGGCGACTTCTTGCTCATCGCCGACTGAGGAAGCATGACGACCAGATGTTTTGCCGCCCGCGTCATGGCCACGTATGCGAGACGCACGTCCTCTTCGATCGATTCGCTGACTTCTCGTTCATCGGCATCGCTCTTCACGTGGCTCAGAAGCAGATTCAGGCGCCCCTCCTCGTCGGGGACGAGGTGCACGGAGGATTTGCTGCCGCCCGGCAGCTTCTTCTGGGCGAATGGCAGATAGACAATCGGATACTGGAGGCCCTTGCTCGAATGAATGGTCTGAAGCGTGACGAGGTTGGCGTCGCTCTCAAGCCGTACCTTCTGGTCTTCCACGGAATCCCCCGTCGACCTCTGATGATCGAGCCACTCGGCGAGGCCGCCAGGCGTCGGCACCGTGCGGTGCGCGGCATGAAGGAGCTCAAGGAGATGCGCATAGTTGACGAGCCGGCGCTCGCCGTCTGCGCACGGAAGAAGCCGCTCCGTCGTCCGGCAGAGAGCCATCAGACGGCGAACGGCGGGAGCCGGGCCGCCAGAGGGCCAGCGGCGAAGCCCTTCCTCAAGGACTCTTCTCAGTTCCACTCGGCGCGCTTCATCCTTCTCGTCGTCCCGGAGGGTTTGCAGCGTGTCGCCCACGAGCCGCGTCGCTCTCGCCGCATTCATTGCATGCATGTCGCCCGGCGCCGCGAAAGCGCGCAGAAGGAGGATCATCTCGGAAGCCTCCTCGGTCTGCGCAACGCTTTCCTTCAATTGATAACGCACGCGCACGCCGCGTTTGGAAAGCGCTTCCTTCACTAGAAGCGCATCGCTGTTGGCGCGCACAAGGACGGCAATGTCGCGAGCCTCAATACCGCGCACTGACGCGGGGCCGCCCCAGGGCGAAAGATCGAGCCCCCCGATCGGCGTTTCCCCGGCCTCGGCCGCGATAACGGCATCGCCTCTCAGGCCCGCAGCGATCAGTTTGGCGATGGAAAGCCCGAGGGCCGCCATGGAAGAACTTCTGACGTCATCGGCATTCGCGCAGAGGGATCCCCCGTCTTCGCTCCAGATTTCAAGGGGCAGAGGTTCCTTCCAGTTGTTCCCATCGCGCACCCAGAGACCCGTTTTCGAAGGCGAATAAGCCACTTTCTGATAAACGAGGCCTTCCCTCAGGAAGGGAAGCCCCGTCGGCGCCGTCGTCCAGAAGGCATTGAAGGCCTCTACGAGCTTCGGCGACGAGCGGAAGTTCGTCATGAGCGCTTCCGTGCGGCCGATCTCCGCAATGCGCTTTCTCGCGCGGAGATAGGTATTGAGGTCCGCCGAACGGAAGCGGTAGATCGCCTGCTTCGGGTCGCCCACGAAGAAGATGGCGCGGCCTTCTCGCTCCGCCTGAATGACGGGCGAGGCGTTTGCGTCATAGACCGAGAGGAAAAGCTTCTCGACGATGGCGTACTGAATCGGATCCGTATCCTGGAATTCGTCGATGAGAACGCCGCGGTAGGTGCTTCTCACGCGTTTGGCGAGCCTTTCGGCCTGCCTGCGGACCTCGTCCGGTGCGTCCGTTCCCGGAAGCAGCCGGTCGTAGAGTTCGCGAAGAAGGTCGTTGAAGGTCTTCACCCGGGCATTCTTCTTCATGTCGCGGAGGCACCCGGGAACATCCGTCATGAAGACGCTCACCGCCTGCTGAATTCCGGGCGAGAGATTGTCGAAATCCGTCCACCTGCGGGGAACGAGGGACTCGGGGTAGTCCACGAGCTTCTCGAGCTTTTTGTCCCAGTCCTCGCCTTCGACAAGCTCCTGGCGATCCTCCACCTCGGGCATGGCATCGAGAGACCGCCGCAGAAAATCCCGCACGGCATCCGAACGGAACTTTTCGTCCGAAGCCGCCAGATCAAAGTTGATGGTGCCGCCCGACGAAAAGGTGTTGTCTTCAATCACCTTCTGGCAGAAGCTGTGGATCGTGAAGATGCCGGCATTGTCAAAGAGCGCGAGCGACTCGCGGATGCGGTCCTCCGCATCCCTATCGTCAATCCCCATGCCGCGCCAGAGACCGATCTGCTTCACCGTGAGCGCGTCGGCATCCGCGGGCGCAATCGTCCCCGTGAGGACGCCGAGCGCCTCCGTGAGGTGCGATTCAATGCGGGCCTTGAGTTCCGCCGTTGCCGCTCGCGTGAAGGTCATCACGAGGAGATGGTTGATCGGAATCCCGGCTTCAACGATGAAGCGAAGCACGAGGTGCTTGATCGAAAAGGTTTTTCCGGTACCCGCCGATGCCTCGAGGAGCGTCGGCACGAGCAAAGGCGCCGATGCAACGTCAAATCCCGGGTTCTTCTCTTTCTTTTCCGTTGTCATTTTTGTTTTCCCCCGATCTCAATGCGCATCGATGAGCGCTTCAAACTCATGCACGAGTTCGTCGCTGTCGACCCTGGCGTAAAGCTTCTCGAGCAGATCCGCGGCTTTTTTGAGTCGTTCTTCCGCTTTGGCCAGTTCCTTCCCGCGGAAAGCAATGAGATTGGCGTGGCTTTCGTCGCCCGCACCTTTCCCGGCTCCCTCGAAGGGCGCTCTCGCCACCGTCGTATTCCCGGAAAGGGACGTCTCCCAGAGGCGTCCGAGCACCGCGAGAATCCGCGCCGCTGCATTCGCCGGAATCGGCGAGAGCGCGGTGATTGCCGGAACATTTCCCTCCTTCTCTTTTTTTTCGCGGGACACCAGGCAGCCGTTGACATCAAGCCCGGCCGCGCGCATGACGAGGAATTCCCAGGCGGCTCTCTGTCCGCGGCTCCCCGTTTTGGAAGAGGCCGAAACGGGCACGAAGAGAAGATCCCCCGTTTCCCCGCGCTTTCTCAGGTCCGATGTCTGCATGGAAATCTTCCAGGAAAGCCCCGGAAGATCAGCAGAAATCATCATGGGATCGACCCCGGTCGTATTCTTCATGGCGCGATCAAAGCAATCAAAGAGCGCAGCCGCAATCGCGAGGTCCTCTTCGAGCGCCCATTCGCGCACGCCCCGGGCGCCGAGCTCAGGGTTGAGATTCCAGCGTCTTCGGACATCGTCCTCGCTTTCGCCTGAAAAGAACGCCCGGAGCGCCTCGTCGATGCGCTTCCAGAAGCTTAAGCCCCCGGTCGACGGCACCACCGGCACCTCTTCATCCTCCTCCTCGTCATCGATCCGGATGCCGTTTGCCTTCAGAACGGAATCAGCCGGATCCCGCCAGAACTTCCAGAGCGTCGTGAAGGGAACCTGGTCGCCTGCTTCCGGGAGCGTCCTTGCCGCATCCTCGAAGGGGATTTCCTTCCTTGACCAGTCATCGCTTGCAGCCTCCCGAAGCGCCCTCAGAAGATCCGCGTCGGTCGAGCGCCAGTCGCCCTGATGGGTCCGGAAGGCATTAGGCGAAAAGCCCGTAAGGGCGAGCGTTCTCGTGAGCATCGCCCCCCATTGGCGGCGCTCCTCCCGGTTTTCCGCAAAGGAAAGAATCCATTCGCGAAGCTCCTGCGCGACGATGGAGGGTTCCTTTCTTTCCGCCTCGCTCACGCCGCCGGCATAGGAAATAATGAAGGTTTCGCGCGCGGCAAGAAGGAGGTCCAAGAAGATGTTCCGGTTGTCGTGCCGGCTGTCGCGGTCGCCTCTCCGGGGGAAGCGCGCCATCAGATCAAATTCCTCGGCGTGAGACGACCCCGGGAATCTCGAATCATCATTGAGCCCGACGATGACGATCACCTTGTAGGGAAGGCCCCGAAGCTGCTGCATGCCGGTAAAGGTAACGCCGCTTCCCGGGCGCCCGCCCGGCTGGGCGCCGGCAAGCCGGTCCCTCAGGGCCGACATGAAGAGCCGGAAGGGAACTTCCGGAGCCCCGTCATCGGGGTCCGCCGCAGCCTCGATTTCAGCGGCAAGGGATTCTGCACCCGCACGCAGCGACTGCCAGTTTTCCTGCGGCGTTTCGCGCGGGAAGAAATATTCGAGCGCCTCGGAAATCCACCGCATCCAGCGTCTTGGTCCCTTTTCGACGCTTTCGTCTGTTTCTGCTGAGTCGCCGGCGTCAGCGCCTTCCGCTTCGCGCCGGAGCTTTTCGAGCGCCGCATAGATGGTGGAAAGGGCATTGAGGAGCTCAGGTCTTTCAGCCGCCGTGCTCCAGCCCCTTGCTTCCACGCCCTCGCGGGGCAGCACGTCGAGGAAGGGCTTTCTCACGCCTCCGGGGAGCATGGCGCCAAGCGCGAGGCGCTCCAACGCCCGCGAAAGCGTCGACTCCCTAACGTGCCGGAAGGTTTCCTCATCAAGCGAAAGAAGATGGCCGTCGGAGAGCCCGAATTCATAGCCTGCGCTCGAAAGCCACGCCGAGAGCGTCTCCAGGTCGTCCACTTCAAAACCGAAGCGCCTCGAAATGAGGGGGAGCGAAAGCCACGCGAGGAAATCTCCCCGCTTCATGCGGCCCGTCAGCAGATTGGCAAGTCCTGAGAGCGCTTCGAGCGGTGCGTCCTCGCTCGCCATGAGCGCGCCCGTAATGCGGTATTCAATGCGCCGTCCGGCCGGAAGGCTCCCGAAGACCTGGTCGATCAAAGGCGCCGAAGCCGAGATATCCGGCGTTGCGACGAGCACATCCTCGGGCCGGAGGTTATTTCGCTTCCTGAACTGCGCCTGGAGCCAGTCGGCGAGCCCCTCGAGCTCGCGTACGGCCGTGGGCGCGCAGACAAAGCGCAGCGACTCATCCTCTTCCCTCACCGCTTTCTCTTCGAACTGTGAGAGATCGGGGTCGAGCTTCAGAATGGAATCCTGAATGCGCCTCAGAAGCGTGGGTTCATTGGCTTCCAGGTAAATGCTCTCGGCATCCACCTTCATGTCGACCGTAATGTTCTTCGGACTCAGCTGGTAGTCGCGCAGAATGTCCCGGGCGCTAAGCATCCTCCGTTCTCTCGGCTCCATGGCGGAATCATCCGCATGAGCGCTTCCTGAAGGCCCCGAAAGCAGGGTTTCGCGGATGTCCTCCTCAGTAAAGCGCCAGAGGCGGTCGATGTTGGCGCGCACGCTTCTGCCGTTGTCGGCGAGAATCGGATGCCCGATCTCACGGTGCCCGTCGCCCTTTTCCTTCCAGTTGAAGAGCCTCTTGGGCACAAGGTCGAACCAGTATTCGGAAGAGGGATTGAGGAGATAGAGCCAGACATCGCGCCCGGAATGCGCGAAAGCCTTCAGAACCGGCAGCATCAGCGGCGGCACGACGAAGGGCATGAAGACGTGGAGCGCATTGGGGAGCGGCACCGTCCGGCCGTGCCCGAGATCAAGCTCCCGCAGATCCCTGGGCGCCCCGGCGAGGGACTCAAGCGTCTCGGGGAGCGTCTCGAGAAAACGCCTCCCGCGCCAGCTGGGATTGTCGGCAAGCCGCTGCCAGAGCGCGCGCTGCCAGACAAAGTCGGGGTCCGCTTCCATCCTCCTTCGCTCGTCCTGCATTTCTTCTGTGAGGATGAGCTGTTCCTGGTGGAGTCCCAGCCACTCGAGCACCC
Organism: Sutterella seckii; assembly: GCF_009183815.1. GTDB lineage: Bacteria > Pseudomonadota > Gammaproteobacteria > Burkholderiales > Burkholderiaceae_F > Sutterella > Sutterella seckii. The sequence goes on from NZ_WEHX01000016.1 coordinate 8,903, forward strand.
AGTCGAGTCGGTAGCTTGCGTAGGAGACGAAGACGGAACAGACGCGCTGCGCGAGCGAAAAGACTTCCTCTTCCGTTCGTCCTCTCAGGCAGTCCTCAAGCCGCACCGTCCGCGCCTTCATTTCCTCCCGGAAGCTCCCCGGTCCCGTTTTTCTGAGAATCTCCCAGACCATCCAGTCCGCTTCGTTGCCGACCACATTGGCGAGCGGCTCCTTCGAAAAGAACCCGAGCCACTGCGAGAGAAACATGAACTGCATTGATGCGCAGATCTGCTCCTCGCGGGCGATGGCGCGCGTCAGATCCGTTTCCACAGCCTTCGAAGGAATGATGACGGGCACGCGGTCGAATACGCCTTCAAAAAGCGCATCCGCACCGAGTTCCGAAGCTTCGGGGCGAAAGCGAAGCCGTTCGATGTTGTTGAGGAGCACCGCGCGAAGGACTTCGTAGCTGTTGCTGTAAAGCGTATGAATCATGGGAGTTTGGGTGACAAGGAAGGGAAGCGTTCCGCCTTCGGCGATCCTCTTTTGCAGGTTCCCGCCGAAGCACGCCTTTCGAAGTTTAGAGAATCTCTGCGTCAACTTTCGTCGCGAGAAAAAACCTTCTCATTTCAAGGACATTCTTGTTCCGTGACGTCACTTCTGAGAAAGGAAAGGCGGCCGGAGGAGATAGATACTTTTCATTATTTCCAAAAAAATTTTGCGCTATCCACGTCATTTTTCAGGAAACAACTCTTCATAAAATCGAGTAATGACGAGACTTGCATCACACGGCATGAGGCATTTACCTGAGATGCTCAAAAGCTAGCTGTGTGAGACTTGCAAGAAATCAGTGTTTGCCGTGAATGTTTGTTACAGCATTCACCGGCTTCACTGAACGGCGTTCTGAGACCGATCTCCTCAGACAATGCCGGGGCATTCGAGGGCCCTATAAAAGAGCCCGGCCCGAAAACCTTTTTTTCCAGGAAACATAGAAATGAAAAAGACTCTTGCTGCACTCGCCGTCCTCGGCGCTTTTGCGGGTTCGGCCATGGCCGCTGACGTAACCGTTTACGGCATCGTCGACGTCGGCGTCAAGTATCTTCACACCGATCCGGGTGAGTCGGGCAAGGACGCTACCGACTCCTTCACCATGTCTTCCGGCAACCAGTCCGGCAGCCGCTTCGGCCTCAAGGGCGTTGAAGACCTCGGCAACGGCATGAGCGTCGGCTTCGTGCTCGAAAACGGCTTTGCGCTCGACGACGGCACGATCGCTCAGAGTGGCCGTCTCTTCGGCCGTGAAGCGAACCTCTTCGTTCGCGGCGCCTTCGGCGAACTCTCCTTCGGTCATCTCGGCGCCCTTGACAGCGCCAACGGCTCCTACGGTCTTCTCGGCTATCTCTCGCCCTTCGGCGCTTCGTGGCCCAACGCTGTTGAATTCAGCACGTACTATGTGGGCGGCGCCCGCATGGACAACACCGTCACCTACAAGTCCCCGAACTTTGCGGGCTTCAACGCTTACGCTCAGTATTCCTTCGGCATGAACACGAAGGACAAGTTCGGCACCGGCGAAAAAGACAACACGGTTGCTCCGGCTGAAGGCAAGTCGGGCGACACGCGCTACGCCGCTCTCGGCGGCACCTATGTGGCCGGTCCGTTCAATCTCGCCGCGTCCGCCGCGCTCTACAACTGGTCGAGCACGGAATATACCGACAACCCCGACAACGGCTACACGCTCACTGCCGGCGGCTACTACAACTGCGGCTTTGCGAAGACCTATCTGAGCGCTCAGTACTTCGACAACATGTACAAGAGCTCTTCCAACGCTACCGATAAGTTTGGATTTGCCTCTGTCGGCCTTAATAACGAATCCTTCAAGGGCTGGGCGGCTCAGGCCGGCTTTGACATGCCGCTCGCCGGCGGCACGGCCATGCTCGCCTTCGGCTATGCGGATACGGAAAGCGCCAACAGCGGCGACAATGAAAAGGGCAACGACAACGAGTTCACCCGCTGGGGCACCTCGGTCGGCTACACCTACAGCCTGAGCAAGCGCACGAACGTCTACGGCGTCGCGAGCTACTTCCAGGACAAGCAGACGCTTAACAAGGTTGAGACCAAGCCCGAAACCACCACGGTCTACGTCGGCATGCGTCACAGCTTCTAATTGAAGCCTTCAGTGCACTCTTAAGCACCTGAAAAGCTCAAAAGGGCGTTTCCATTACGGAAACGCCCTTTTTTAATGGATGAGGCTACTGCGCCAGAGAGCGCTAGGACTTGAATGTCTGCCTCGGGACCGGAGCATGATCCCGTGAAAGCCTGCAGATTTCAGACCTCAGCCATTGAAGCGCAAAGTCGCCCTGACTGCGGCTGTGCCAGAGAATCATCGGATTCCATTTTCGAATGTCTTCCGGCCGCCCCTCGGCATACGTTATCGGGAGCGATAGTGAAAAGGCGTGTGCGAGCTCTGCAGGCAGAAGCGCATAAGCGTCGGAATCCAGAAGATAGTGCGGCAGAACCAGGAAATACGGCGATTCAATATAGAGGGGGCTCGGAATCTCATGCTTCCAGACGATGTCAATGTTGGACGAAAGCGTTCTCCAGCGAGGGAGCGAAAGCGATGCGTACGGATATGGCGCGAGATCCTCTGGGAGCGCTTCGGGTGCGCCAGAGTTTGCGACGCGCTTGCTGAGGGTTTCGATAAGAGGATGATCCTTCCTCATAGCGAAAACATGTCTGGACTTAAACAGTTCCTGCGATTGAATATCGCCGGGAAGCGCTCGGTCTATATCAAAGCCGAAAGCAAGGTCCGTTGAGCCTTCCCAGAAGTTCTCGATTGTCCGGCCGACTGACGGACGAATGCGGACATGAAAACCCGGAGCCTTTTTGCGGATGGAGGCGAATACGGGTGCAAGAAGAATCGCTGCCGCATTGTCGACCATTTCAAAAGTGAAGAGCCTGTCGATCTCCTCCGGCCGGTAATGCTCCTCTATCGTGAGAGAAGCGAGCGCGTCAACCGCACCGGAAACACGGGGCGCAAGTTCCTTCATGCGCGTCGTCGGGACAAGAGAATTGCCAGACCGCACAAAAAGTTCATCCCCCAGCACTTCACGGATCTTCGAAAGCCGGTGTGAGACTTTTGGAATAGACCAGCCCAGAGTGAGCGAAGCGCTCGTGAGTGATGCCGTCCTGAGGAGCGTCTGCAGAAGCTTTAGATCCGAGAGCGTGAGGTCGTCGAGAGTGGCAGAGGGCTTCATGGGGGTCTCCTAACGCAAGAAAGGATCCGGTGCCGCGACAGACTCCGGATCCTTCGATATGCAACTTACATCGGTAACAGGGAATTCTGCCCGACGATCAGAAGAAGTGCGTGATGCCGGCCATCACCTGCGACGAATTCGGGTCCGAGCTGTCGGAGAAGTTCTTGGTATCAAAGAGCCCCGATCCGTGCGTCCAGTTGGCGGAAGCGTAGAGGTGCGTATGCTTGCTGAGCGGGTATTCGTAGGCGGCGCCCACGAGGTAGCGCTTCAGATCGGTTTCCTGGCCTTCTGTCACGTGCCCCTTGTATTCCCAGTCGTCGTATGCAGTCGTGAGATAGAGGTCGCCTCCTGCAACCTTGATCTGGGCGTTGATGCTTGCAACGTACCCGTCGAACCCTCTACCGGAAATGCCTGTCTGATTGTCGGCGCCCAGGTTCGCAGTTCCGATGAGCTTAACGGGTGAATGAACAGGCGTGCCGGGTGCGTTGTAGACATTCCTGAAGTACTGTCCCATGACGAAAAGGCGCACGTCTTTGACAACAGGGAAATTAACCGTAAGGCTTCCGATGGTCGTGTCCTCGCCGTAGTCGGCAGGAGAATTATGCGTGTTCATGATGCGGTCAAGCGTGCCGACCGTGGTAAGCGACTCATTCTTGATGCGGAAGGCTATGGAAGCTCTGCGCGTGTTGTAGCGCTCCTTAGCATTCTCGACGCCCGGAACCGGATTGGTACCCGTCTGGAAGGAATACTGCGCATAGAGCTGAACGCCCGGACCGAATTTCGGTGAAGCATAGGAAATTGTATTGTCGAGACGATCTCCGCCGACCATCCAGTGAACGCCTCCGGAACGACCCCAGCCAAACCCAAAGGGTGTGGCCTCAAGGCCGAAGATGCCCCAGTGACCGAAGGGGGATGTCAGTGCTCCCATGCGGCCGAAGGCGATTTCACCGTAAGGACCTTCGAGCGCCAGGGATGATTCTCCGCCGAAGAGCCGGTTGAAGCGCATGGCGCCGTTATCCGATTCGAAGAGGTTTTCAAGCAGAAGCTTGACCTTCGTGCCGTTGCCGAGATCTTCGGTACCCCTCAATCCGACGCGGGGCCCGAGGTTGATGCCGAATTCTTCGTAGGCGCGGGTCTGGCTGTCGCCCGTGCCCATTTTGTTGTTTTCAATAATGATGCCGGTATCGATGATGCCGTACATCTTCACGTCGGCAGCCTGAACGGAGAGAGCGGCTACAGACAGCGCCGCGAGGCAGAAGAGAGATCTCGCGAATTGACGTTGCATGATGCAAGTTCCGGGAAAAGAGAAATCTGAGGATGAGTTCAGCCACGCTGCTGCCGAAAGAGGGGTCGGCAGCAGCGGTGAACATTCAGTTATGCAAGGCTGAAGGAAGGATCAGCGCGCCTGCCTGGCAGTGGGCTTGAAAGCTTCCTTGACGGAGAAAGGCCAGGCCTGATAACCAAAGGTGTCCTTCAGATGAATCACGACGGAGGGCTCTTTCGCGCCCCAGGCAAATTCCGTGATAAAGGGCGAGGGCATAGCCTTGCCATGGCTCACGCGCATGCCGGCGGTTGAGAAGTAGCCGACAACGGAATCCTTATCCTCGGCGTATTCGCAGAGACCGGTAACGGGGCTGAAGTATTCGTGTCCCTTTTCCTTGCCGTACTCCCAGACCTGTTCGATCGTCATCTTCGCTTCGTCAACCTTATAGACCACAAGTCGCGAATACTTCATGTCAGGAAGCGGAGGCTGCTCCATGCCGCGGCCGTCGCCGTTATCAAAGACGGTGAGGTAGACAATGCCCTTCTTCGACTTCGCGTCGATTCGCCATGCAGTGTGCTGAGTCCACGTCCAGTCGAAATTCTTTTCGCAATGGTTGGTGTTCTCATCGCACGCAATCGGTTTGCCCTCGGCATCCACCGGCGTGAGCAGCTTCGACTTGAATGCGTCTTTCCAGCCTTCGTGGCTGCCGATGATCCACTTCACCTTTTTATCGCGGCCGATCTTGATAATTGCAGATTGATGGCGGGAGCTCACGATGATGGAGTCGTCGGTCGGATCGTAATCGACAGAGTTGACGTGCGCCCAGTTGCGGCCCGGGCCGGAACCAAGGATGTCGCCGAAGTTGTCGGACTTATCCAGCTCTGCGAGCTCCTTGTCGCTCATCGTCTGGCCGGCCTTGGCCACATCGATGTTGAGGCAGACGGCGCCCTGATCGAGCGTCTTGATGACCGTGCTGCGGTACGGATCGAGAATATTGTTGAGATTCCAATCGTCAACCACTTCGCCTGATTCGTTCACTTCGATCATCACATCGCGGACGGTGCGGACGTTCTTGCCGTCAGCGCGCTTGTAGTTGGCGTCGGACACGCGGATGAGATAGTTGCCGTTCTGCATCGGCACCATAGCATGCGAAAAGTCGTCGTAACCTTCCGGGAGCATGCGATTGAAGATCTTGCGGCCAAGAATGTCGTATTTGGCGTAGCGCTGGCCGTAACCCCAGGTAAGAGCACCGTCAGGGTTCTGACGGAAGCCCATCATGACGCCGCCCCATTCAATCGAATTGCCGTTGTAGATCGAATCGGGCAGGAGATACCAGCGCAGTTCACCCGTTGAGTCAATGATGCCCACCTCGGGAGCGCCGCCCCACTGCAGAGCACCGCCTGCCGGGTTGTTCCAGACGGCTCGTCCTCCGCGCGGATTATTTTCAAGAATATTGTTGACGAAGTAGAGGCGGTCCTTAAACTTCCTGTCCATCTTGAGGACCTTGGCCTGGAACCAGCCGCCCGTCTGCAGGTCAGTGCCGTCGCTGCCGACATAAGCCGGACCGGCATAGATCTTGTAGTTTTCCTTCACCTTTTCTGCCGTACGAGCCGCATCATTCGAAATTCGGGTGTAGGAAACCTCAACCGTGTTCTGATAATCGGCATAAAGTCCGAAGACGGGAATGCCGCCGTGCGTGCGGCAGATGCGGTCTTCGACTGCGTAGGCGATTTCCTGACCGCCCTTCTTCGGCACCACGCGAACGGAAACGTCCTTCAGCTCATAACCGCCGTTGCCGATAATCGCAGTGAGCGGGGCAATGCGGTAGGGATTAACGAATACCTCGCCAATCTTGCCCTGAGCCTGGAAATGCACGGCAGGACCCGACGGTCCGCCTGCAGCCTGCAGAGCGCTCGAGACGGAAAGAGCGGCAATAGAGAGAAGAAACTGGCGCTTCGTTAGCATGGGGATTCTCCGTTTGTACAGATTCTCTAATCGAATTTCTTCCTGAAAACAAATGGTTGGAAGAAATTCTTAGTGTGACTAGTACTTTAGGTGGAACCCATTCATACGTAAATCGGAGGATACCGAAACGCAGATGATCGCCGCCTCAAGACGGTTTTTCTAAAACAGAAAAACGCGTCGGTCGAGCTTTCTCATGGATGGCTTTTTGATTCCGGCAAATCCAGCTTTATGCCGTGAGATAGACGAAGAAGAGAATCCCCGTCATGGCGAAGGCAAGCGCAACCTTGACTGCAGTCCCTACGATCATGCCGATCCAGGTGGCGACGCCCACGCGGCCCGCGTGAATCAAATCGCGCTTGGCCCAGAATTCGCCGATCGCAGCGCCGATAAGCGGCATGAAGAGAAGACCGAAAAGCCCCATGAACATGCCGAGCACCGTGCCGACAAGCGAACCGATGATGCCCGCTTTTGAAGCCCCTGCCTTCTGAGCGCCCGCCGTCTGCGCCACCGAATCCACAATGACGCCGATGACGGCCAGCACCGCGAGAAAGAGAATCGTCTTCCAGCCCACCTTGTCGTAGTTGTCCGCCCAGCCGATAAGCCAGGCGCCGCCCGCGATCATGGGGAGACCCGGAATCGCCGGCACAATCGTGCCCGCAAACCCAAGCGCAATCAGAACGAAAGCACCGAGCCAGCAGGCGAGCGCAAACCAGTCAATGCTTGTGAGCCATTCCATTTTTCTTACTCCTCGATGCCGCCCCAGTAGCCTTCGTCCGCCGAAGGTTCGAAGCGCGTATTGCCGCCGAGGAACGTCATGCGAAGCGTGCCGATCGGGCCGTTACGCTGCTTGGCGATGATGATCTCGGCCAAATTCTTGTCGGGCGTATCTTTGTTGTAGACGACGTCGCGATAGATGAACATGATCACGTCCGCGTCCTGTTCGATTGCGCCCGATTCGCGAAGGTCGGACATCACCGGACGGCGGTCCGTGCGGCTGTCGACCGAACGGTTCAGCTGCGAGAGCGCAATCACCGGCACGCGGAGTTCCTTCGCGAGCGCCTTGAGGCCTCGGGAGATTTCGGAGAGCTGCTGCGCGCGGTTGTCCTGCGCGTTTCTGCTCTGAGACCCCATGAGCTGCAGGTAGTCGACGACGACGAGCCCCAGGGGACCCGCCTGGTTGACCAAGCGCCGCGTACGGCTCGAAAGCTCCGTAATCGTGAGCGCAGGCGTGTCGTCGATAAAGATGGGCTTCTCTTCAAGACGGTGAAGCGCCGCCGTGAAGTTGTCCCAGTCCTCATCATCCAACTGCCCCTTTCTCAATTTCTGCGCATCAATGTGACCGACGGAAGAAATCATGCGCTGCGTCAGCTGGTCCGCGCCCATTTCCATCGAGAAGACCGCTACCGGAAGCTCCTGAACGATGCCGACGTTTTCAGCAATATTGAGCGCGAATGAGGTTTTGCCCATCGAGGGGCGCCCGGCGATGATGATGAGGTCGCCTCGCTGAAGACCCGCCGTCACGAAGTCGAGGTTCCGGTAGCCCGAGGAGACGCCCGTCACCTCGGACGAGTCCTTTGTCTGGTAGAGCTCAATCACGCGCGCGGAAACGTCGCGCACAAGCGTCGCAAGGGGCTGAAATCCACGCTGGCTGCGGGAATTCCGCTCATTGATGGCGAGCACCTCTTTTTCGGCTTCATCCAGAATTTCGCGGGTCTCCCGTCCTTCGGGCGAGAGCGCATTCGTAACGATCTTGTCGCCCACGGTAATCAGCTGCCGCAGGACGGACTTGTCGTGAACGATCTCCGCATAGCGGCGGATATTGGCCGCGGAGGGAGAGTTGTTCGCGAGCTCCATGAGGTAGGGGAGGCCCCCGGCCTCCACATCCATGCCTGAACCCTTCAGGCTCTCATAGACCGTAAGGTAGTCCGCCGGGTGGCTTCCCTGAATGAGCTTGGCGATTTCCTCGTAGATGAGGCGGTGATCGCGCCGATAGAAATCCTCGGGACGAATGACGTCGACCACGCTGTCGAGCGCGGAATTATCCACCATCAATCCGCCGAGAATAGCCTGCTCGGAGAGAATGCTCTGCGGGGGCTTTCGTACGGCCAGAGCGGCATCATCCTGAATGTCTTCGGTCATCTGTGGTTCGGGTTTTCGAAAAGGAAGCGGGGCAGAATTATCGGGGATTTCGTCTGCGGCGTCTCTAGCATCAATCGATCTTTGCCGAAACTTGCAATTTTTATCTTTGCCGCGGACAAAAAGAAAGGCTCCCCGCTGGAAGTGAATCCTTTGGAGAGCCTTTTCCGGCTTACAGCTCGCAGGCTTCAAGGAAGCTCTGAAGCTGAAGATCCCTGGTGTGACGGAGGAAATTATTCCTCAGCAACAACCTTGACCGTGATGTCGGCGGTGATGTCCGTCATCAGACCGATCGTGATCGTGTAGTCGCCGGTCGCCTTGATGGCGCCGAGCGGCGTACGAACCTGGGACTTCTTGATCTGAAAGCCGAGCTTGTCGACCGCTTCAGCGATGTCGGCGTTCGTGACGGAGCCGAAAAGACGGCCGTCGACGCCGCACTTGGAGGCGATGACGACTTCGGCGCCGTTCAGCTTGCCGGCGAGTTCCTGAGCAGCAGCAACGCGTTCAGCCTGAGCCTTTTCGAGCTCGGCGCGGCGGGCTTCAAACTCAGCGATAGCCTGCTTGGTGGCGCGCTTGGCGTGACCCTGGGGGATCAGGAAGTTGCGGCCGTAGCCATCCTTAACCTTGACGATGTCGCCCAGGTCGCCGAGATGCGTGATCTTTTCGAGCAGAATAACTTGCATTTGAAAATTCTCCCGTCGATTACTGGTTGTCCGTGTAGGGCAGGAGGGCGAGGAAGCGGGCGCGCTTGATGGCCGTATCGAGCTGGCGCTGGTAGTGCGCCTTCGTGCCGGTCAGGCGAGCCGGCATGATCTTGCCGTTTTCCTGGATGAAGTCGCGCAGCGTCTCGACATCCTTGTAGTCGATCTGCTCAACGTGTTCAGCCGTGAAGCGGCAGAACTTCTTGCGCTTGAAAAGGGAATTTTGCTGGTTCGAACGGCGGGGCTTGCCCTTGCCCTTAGCACCAAAAGCCATTTGATGACCTCTCTATTTGAATTCTGTGATGTGTACTGTCAGACGCCGGCTTTTCATCGACTTCGTGGCGAGAAATCCTTTGATCCGGATTTCCGCGCCCACTGCCAGAGCATTGAGCCTGCTGGCAGTGTCCCCATAGGAAAGGGCTTCGAAATCATATTCGAGCGTGCGGATTTTTCCGGCTTCGACCAATCGGCTGCGATGGTGGAACACGGCATCGAAAACCTCAATGCCTGCGGGAGTGAATCTCACTTCCTCGCGTTCAATCAGCGTCGCGCCGATTTCAATCGAATTGGCTTCGAATCCGACGTCTTCAACCGTCATCAGGCCTCGGCCGGAGCGGTTTCTTCCTGAGCAGCCGCGGCAGCCTCAGCGGCAACCTTGCGGGCCTCTTCCTTCTCGACGACCTTCATCATCGGGGAGGGAGCGGTTTCGGCATGCTTCGTCTTCACAGTGAGGTGACGGAGAACGGCGTCGTTGAAGCGGAAGCCGTTTTCGATCTCGAGGATCGTCTCATGGCCGCACTCGATGTTGAGGAGCAGATAGTGCGCCTTCACGAGCTTTTCAATCGGGTACGCGAGCGGACGACGGCCCCAGTCTTCAATGCGGTGGATCTTGCCGCCCTGTTCGGCGACGAGGGTCTTGTAGCGCTCGATCATCGCGGGAACCTGTTCACTCTGGTCAGGATGCACGATGATGCAGATTTCGTAGTGACGCATTTAGCCTCCTTGCGGAAAAAGCCGCCCAGAGCGTCGTTCCAGTGCGGCAAGGACAGTAAAGGCCGCGATTCTACATGAAGAATTCGCGACCTGCACGGAATTTTCAGATTTTTTTATGGTTCTCCGTCGGAAACCCGGATCAGAGCCGGTCCTCGGCCTTCCCCGGAGTCACAATCCCGGCGGCAATGCGCTGCCTCAGGGACTCGAAGAGGCAGATGCCGGAAGCGACGGAAACATTGAGGCTCTCGACGCTTCCCACCATCGGGATGGCGGCGAGTTCGTCGCAGCGGCGGCGCGTCAGCTGCCTCAGCCCCTCGCCCTCGGCGCCGAGCACCCAGGCAAAGGCCTTTGCCTGATCAATGTCGTAGATGCTCTTCTGGGTTTCGCCCGCTGTGCCCACCACCGTGACGCCGTTGTCGCGCAGCTCCATGATGGCGGATGCAAGGTTCGTCACCTGCACCACAGGAACCGTTTCGGCAGCGCCCGCAGCCGCCTTCGCGGCGGCCGGCGTCATGCGGGCCGAACGGTCGCGCGGGACGATTACGGCCTGCACCCCTGCAGCGTCCGCTGCACGCAGACACGCGCCGAAGTTTCTCGGGTCCGTGACGCCGTCCAGAATCAGAAGAAGCGTCTTCGGGTTGATGTCGTCGAGGAGGTCCGCAAAGTCGAGCGTATTTTCGCGCTCCTTCGCGAGCGCGCAGATGCCCTGATGGGGAACGTCGGGCGACAAGCCCGTGAGGCGCCTTGCATCGGCATTCATCACGCGAACGCCCGCCGCGAAGAGCTTTTCCCTCATTTCGCGCATGCGCTTGTCGCGGCGCTCGGGATCAACGTAGACGAGTTCGATCGATGCGGGATCAAGCTGCAGACGCGCCGCAACGGCGTGAAAGCCCGCGAGAACAACCGTTCCCGCCTCAAGCTTCTCGCTTTCCGAACCGCCCTTCGCGCGATTGGCGCGCTTGTCGTTTCTGCCTTCCTGCCTCATTGGCGTCACCCTATTCTCAAATCTAAAAAGCCGAGCTAAAGACTCTTCTTAAAAGCCGCGCATTCTAGCCGAAGCGCACTCATTAAAACGGGACATCCTCATCGACAAAGTCGTCGTCATCGTCAAAGTCGACGTCGTCCTCCGGGAAGAAGCCGAAGCCGTCGTAATTGAATCTCCGGCGGCCTCTCGAACCGCGCTTTCCGCCCTTCACCGTATGCCGGGAATAGCTGGAGACGAGCGAAAAATTGATTCTGCGCTCCTCGAGCTCAACGGAATTGAGCCTGACGGAGAGTCTGTCGCCCAGACGCACCTCCGTCATCTCGTCGTAGGAGGTCATCTTCTTTGCGTTCTCGTCATACTCGTAGTAGCCCCAGCCGAGCTCCGAGATATGAATGAACCCTTCGATCGGCATCGCTTCGAGCGTGATGAAGACGCCCGCCGGGCACATGCCGGTGACGACCGCATTGAATTTGCGGCCGACCTTCGAGCGAAGGAACTCGCACTTCAGATACTTCATCACGTCGCGCGTTGCATCGTCGGCGCGGCGTTCGGCCGAGGAGCAGATGATGCCGAGCCTCGACCAGACGCGCTTTCTTGCTTCCGTGCGGCTCAAGGGCTTCGCGGGGGCCGCCTTTTCGTCCGGCCGGGCGCCGAGCTTTCGCGCGTGGTAGCCGCTCATCACCTCCGCGTCGTCGAATTCCACCACAGGCACGTAGGCGCGGTGCGAGAGAATCCCCTTGATCGTGCGGTGAAGGAGCAGATCCGGATAGCGGCGGATGGGCGACGTGAAATGCGCGTAGGCGTCGAACTGAAGCCCGAAGTGACCGATGTTGTCGGGCTGATAGCAGGCGCGCTGCATGGTTCTCAGAATCGCCGACTGAATATAGGGACGGTCCTTCGTTTCCTCAATCACTTTCGAGAGCGCATGCGCGAGCGTCTCGCGCTCGTTGGACGACTTGAAGGCGATGCCGAAGGACGCGAGGAGGCTCTTCAATTCCTGAAGCTTTTTCGGATCGGGCTTGTCGTGAACGCGAAAGAGCGTGAGCTGCTTCTTTTCGAGGACGAACTTCGCCGCGGAAACGTTGGCAACCAGCATCGCCTCTTCAATCATGCGGTGCGCGTCATTATGTTCGCGCACGCTGAAGCTCTCGATCTGCCCCTTGCCGTTAAATACCGCCTGCGATTCCTCGGTTTCGAAGTCGAGCGCGCCGCGCGCGATGCGCTCTGCCTTCAGGGCCTTGAAGAGCGCATGAAGCCGCTCGATTTCAGGAAGCCGCTCGCCGATGGCTTCAAGACCCGCAGGCTCCTTCTGAAGCGCGGACCAGACAACGTTGTAGGTGAGCCGCGCATGGGAATGAATGACGCCCGGATAGAACTGATAAGCCGTCGTGCGGCCCTCCGGGCTCACGATGGCGTCGCAGACCATCACGAGACGGTCGACGCCTGGATTGAGGGAACAGAGTCCGTTCGAAAGCTTTTCAGGGAGCATCGGCACGACGGATGCCGGGAAGTAGACCGACGTTGCGCGGATCTGCGCATCGCGGTCGAGCGACGTTCCGGGCTTCACGTAGCGGCTCACGTCGGCGATCGCAACGAGAAGACGCCAGCCGCCTCCGGGAAGGTCGGCGCAGTAGACCGCGTCGTCGAAGTCTCTGGCATCCTCGCCGTCGATCGTGACGAAGGGAAGGTCCGTCAGGTCGACGCGATTCTGAAGGCTCCTGCGGTCCACAACATCGGGGAGCTTCTTTGCTTCCTCGAGCGTCTCGGGACTGAATTCAATGGGAACGCCGAACTGCGCCGAGGCAATTGCCATTTCGCCCAACGGATCATTCATGGCCCCCACCACCTTGACGAAGCGGGCGTTGAGCTCAACCCGCTCCTCATAGTTGACGGCTTCACCGGGCGTTTCCGAGTCGGGGAGAAGCTCCACCTCGACCGCGTCCTTCTTAAGATTAACGTCCGGCGGAATTTCGCTGGCCGGCACAGTGAATTCCAGAGGCGCAAATGCCGAAACCGCCTTCAGATAGACGTATTCGCCGCTCTTTGTAAGGAACTGGCACACCCAGCGCTTCTGCGGCCGGCGAATGAATTTCGAGAGGCGCCAGCCGGAAATGCTGCGCCTCAGTTCAAACACATCGCCCGGAATGTAGTTGGGCCGGTATGCCGGGAGCGGAATCTCTTCGCCCGCATCGCACTGCGGCATCACCGTCATTTTGTCGAGCGTGCGCGCGCCCTGCACCACGCCCGTCGTCGTTTCCGCATCAGGATTGAGGAACCAGTTCTTCTCGTCCCCTTTTTCAAAGCCTTCTTCATTGAGACGAACGATCAGCGCATTGGCAACCTCGCTCGCAAATCCGAGCTCGCGCTTCAATTTCTTTTTTGCCTGCGTGTAGCTCACATCCTCCCTGAGGCCGGCAAGGAATGCCTTTGCCTTCTGGATGTCTTCGGCCGTTACTTCCGGTAGCGGCGCCGGAACCTGAGCTTTAGTGCGGGACTTTTTCTTTGACATGGAAAATGGCTTCTTCTTAAAAATTCTGTGCGGAATGCAATCTAACAGTTTGCGCGCATGCGCGGCATGAGTGGAAATGGTTTCTATCAGGAAAGAGACCGATAGCGGGTCGAGGGGCCGTTGCCGTCCGCTGCAGCAAGACCCCGCTCAATGAGGCGGCGCAGAAGATTGACCGCACCGGCCTGAGAGAGGCCGACGGCTTCCTGAACCTCGCGCCGAGGGGCGCCCGGATGCGCTCTGAGGAATTCGATCGCGAGCGTCTCGACCTTCGAGAGTCTCGCGGACTGGCGCGCATCAAGCGCTGCGTGATCCGCGGATAGAGGGAACCGCCGCTCCGGAAGAGATGCTGCGGCGGAAGACTTTCCGGCTTCAAGCACGAGAATGACGCATCCGGGCAAGGCACGAAGCTCAAACCGACCGCCGCGCTTCAGAAGCGCTTCCTTCATTCTCCCGACGCCGCCCCCGAGTCCTCTTGCCAGCCCGACCGAGCGGAGCGCTTCGAGAATTCCGGGGTTTCTTACGCGCGAGAGCCCGCCCGCCGCGTCCTCAGGCGTCATCCCCTGCGGCAGCCCGCCGGGCGAAACGATCTCAAGCCGCTCAGAGTAAAGCTTTACCAGAATCTCTGCGTCCTCCAGTGCATAGTCGCGATGAAGAAGGGCATTGACGAGAGATTCCTGAAGAATATTGAGGCCGAACCGGCCGGCGCCCCGTTCCTCGAGCCACGCGAGCGCGGCAAAGAGTTCCGTGAGAAGCCCGCCCGGGAAGCGTTCGTCCTCAAGGGGCTGAAGGGCATCGTCTCCAAACCGCACGCAGCGCAGGAAAAATCCGTTTTCGTCTGAAAAAACTTCCGCCGTCCTCGACCAGGCGCCGTCCCGGGTGAGAAAGCTCTTCGAATCGCGAAGCGTTTCGGCGCCCAGAATCCCCTTCTCAAGGCCGAGGCGATTGAGCATGGAAAAGTGAGGACTCGGATTCAGGAACGCCCGGGCATCCCAGAGCGGTCCTTCATCCCTTTTCATGGCATCAATGATTGAGGGCTTCGCCTCTGCCGTTCTCCCGTAGCGTCGGATCCAGACGCCGCGGGGTGCGGCACCCTCGCGAACGAGCGCATAGGGGCGATGGGGAGCCGGCTCGACCTCGGCGAGAATCGGGGCGGCACCGTCGTCAGGCATTTCAAGCTTCACGAAGGAAGAGAGATCGGGCTCAACCTCTTCCCGTATCAGACGCTTCAATTCCCGGAGTGCGCCCGGCGGATCCGCAACCGGCACGCGCGCGCCGTCCTTGCGCATGCCGATCAGCAATCGTCCGCCATCGGTATTGGCAAAGGCGATGATCGTCTTCAATGCATCTTCCGACACCTCGTCGGCATACTCCAGATGGAGGTCAGGATGGGCGCCCGCACGCTCCGGCTTATTCTGCATGGAGGATCCTTCGATTGTTATCTAATACTTCCAGACTATCAGATAAGCCATTTTGAGGGAACTCCCTAAGGGTGTTCAGGCAAAATTCCGGGAAGTACGCTTGAGATAAACACCTACTCCAGACATCCCACGCATTCGCATTTTCCATTAATTGAAAAAGCGCTCAACAATCACCTGTTCGCCGGCGCGCAGCATCTGATTCCGAAGCGTGATGACGCCTCCCGCCTCGCGAAAAAGTCTCGAGCATCCAGTGCCTTTTTCCACCGGAAGCGCCCTCAATCCGGTGGCGCCGCGCACGAGAGACACGCAGAGCGCTCCCGTCTGAGGATCAGGAATGTCGCCGCCGAAAAAGGCGCTGATGCGCTCGGGCTGCCAGGCGTCGGCGTGAAAGCGCTTCCAGATGACGGGAAGCGCCACCCGCTGGGCAATCATCATGGCGCCCAGCGGATTCCCGGGAAGTCCGAGGAGCGGCACGCCGTCAATTTCGCCTGATATGAAGGGAGGCACGCCCCCGGCGCAGGTTCTTTCCTCAAAGATCCGGCCGCCAGCGAGCTGGATGGCGCGCCGGGTGAGATCGCGCTGGCCGCCCCCGGTGCCGCCGATCGTAAAAATGAATCCGCAGCGTCGGGCAAGATCAGAGAGCTTTGCGGCAATCGCATTTTCGTCGTCGGGAGCGGACGCCGCATGGATATGGCGGATCCCGGCCGTCATCAGGAGGGACCTCAGATAGGCCGCATTGCTCGACACCCGAAGAGGACCGGCTTCGCCGCGGCAGTAGAGATCCTTCAATTCGCTTCCCGTAGAGAGAATGCCGGTTTCGGGAGGCGCATACACCTTCACGCGGTCGATGCCGGCCTCGAGCAGAAGCGCAAGTTCGGAAGCACCCACAAAAGTTCCCGCTTCCATGAGCGCGTCTCCCGCCCGCCATTCGGTCCCGCGGCGCAATACGTGGCGGCCCGGCTCTACGGAGGCTTCTGCAAGATCCGCATCATCAGGGCTTCCAGCCGGAATAACGGCATCCGCTCCCCTGGGAACCATGCCGCCCGTATTCACCCAGAAGGCCTCGCCCGCTCCGAGAGGCTCGGGCGTTCTGCCGTTTTCAACGCTCCCGGGCCTTACTCGGCGGCAGCGGTCGCCCGAAAAAACAGCCCAGCCGTCTCTGAGCGCCGTGTCGTAGTCCGGTGAATCCGTCTCAGCGAGGATGTCTTCAGCCAAGGTCGCGCCGAAGCTGTCGCAGAGCCGCACGAAACTCGGCTCCGGATCGCTCCAGGCGCCCGGAAGTTCATAGGGCCGCAGAAGGAAATGCTTCATTTCTATTGCGTGAGGGCCAGAAACGGCCTCTCTTTGTCGTTCCCGCCGCCCCGCCTCTCGTTATTCCAAACAGGAATAACGAAACTAGCGGAAAAAGGCAACGTTATTCAAAAAAAGAATGAACGACCGGAAGGTCGATGACGCCTTCCGTTCCGGACCCGAATGGAAGCATAACAGGTTCGCGCCGATCCTGCGCGCCCTTCCACGATTCAATATTTTTACTTGTTTTTCAAATATAAAACAGGAAATAGAAGAGATTTTACCGTTCATCCTGCATATGGGTTACGGCATTTAAATTGGCTTAGAGAGCCTTCCGAACTGACGAGAATCAAACTACCTAACGGTACCGGAATGAGATAAATAGGCAGCTTTTGAGCGCAGGCTGCAAAAAATAAAGCAGAAGGCCGCGCGAAAGGAAGACCCCAAAACCGATCAAGCCCGATTCCGGCGGAAAAGAGATGAGCTCGTTCCGGACCCAAATGAACGAACGCCCGCACTGCCCGCCGCAATAGAGCGCCATTCACGGATCGACGCAAAGGAGCACCCCTGCCTCGGAAGGGTGCCTTCTCCTGCCTCTTCCGGCGAAGGAAGCACCGGCCAGAGACGCTTTCCCCCGCACGCCCTGAATTCCTCCACGCCCAGGAAGCAGACCCAAATGCAGGCCGGCAAGGCTTCTCCACCACCGCCGGATCCTCAAAGATCACCCCAGGAGACATTCATGGATATCAACGACATTCTCGAGA
The DNA here is from genome assembly GCF_009183815.1 of Sutterella seckii. GTDB lineage: Bacteria > Pseudomonadota > Gammaproteobacteria > Burkholderiales > Burkholderiaceae_F > Sutterella > Sutterella seckii. The sequence continues at coordinate 26,156 of NZ_WEHX01000016.1, forward strand.
AGCTGTCGCTGTCGCTGCCGCATGACTTCACGCGCAGAGGCTTCCTCAAGGCGGCATCGGCCGCCGCAACAGTCGCCCTCATGGCCGAAGCCAAGGCGAAGCCCGGCGTGCGCCCGTACGTCATTCTTGAGACCGCCAAGGGCCTCATCATTGCCGACCCGAACCTTTGCGTGGCCTGCCACCGCTGCGAACTTGCCTGCACGGAATTCAACGACGGCAAGGCGGATCCGCTGCTCGCGCGCATCAAGATGACGCGCAACGTCATGTTCGGGCCCGCGGGCACCAATCATCTCCCGTCGCCCTTCGGCGTCTGGGGCAACGGCCTTGTCGTGCAGGATACCTGCCGCCAGTGTCCGCATCCGGTGCCCTGCGCCAATGCGTGCCCGCAGGGCGCCATCCGCGTGGACGAAAAGACGGGCGCCCGCGTCGTCGTGAAGGAGCTCTGCATCGGCTGTCACCTCTGCGAAAAGGCCTGCCCGTGGGACATGATGAGCTTCGACGTCGAGGAAAACAAAGCGTCGAAATGCTTCCTCTGCCACGGCGACCCGAAGTGCGTCAAGGCCTGCCCGGCGCTCGCCATCCGCTACATCCCCTGGATGGACCGCTCGCACGAGGAATCGCGCCGCGCGCCGCACGGCTACCTCCCGGCGGAGAACTCCGCCGAATGCAGCATCTGCCACCGCTAATCTGAAAGAAGCATTTCGAAAATGACTGATACGAAAAAGAGATACGGCTACACCGGACAGGGCCTGCGCATCAACCTCACGACGGGAAAAGTCTCGGTTGAACCCACCTTCCCGCGCTTTGACGGACTCATCGGCGGCACGGCCTTCGGCTACAAGGTAATGTGGGACGAGGTTCCGCCTGAAACAAACTGCTACGACCCGGCCAACAAGCTCGTCATCGCCCCGGGCCCGCTCTCGGGCACGGGCGCCATCTGCTCGGGCCGCACCGCCATCACGACGCTCTGGCCCACCTCGTGGCCGCAATCGCTCATCGCCTCCGCGCACGTCGGCGGCGAACTCGCGCACAAGCTCAAGTACGCCGGCTGGGACTTCGTGATCATCGAAGGCGAATCTTCGAAGCCCATCTACATCTACATTGAGAACGACAAGGTTGAGCTTCGCGACGCTTCGAAAATCTGGGGCCAGGGCACCTTCCGCTCCTACGCGATGCTCGCTCAGGAAACGAGCTGCGATGCGAGCATCGGCACGATCGGGCCGGCCGGCGAAAACGGCGTTCCGATGTCGAACCTCATGGTCGACCGCAGCCACTCCGCGGGCTCGATCGGCAGCGTCCTCGGCAGGAAGAAGGTGAAGGCGATCGTCGTTCGCGGCAATCAGGCGATTCACATCCACGCGAAGCCCGACGAATGGGAGGCGCTCATCGACAGCCATCGCGCCATTCTGGGCGCCCACACGCAGACCGTCGTCTCGCGCGTTCCGTCGCCTCTCTTCGAGTATTCGAGCCCGTCCTCGCGCTGGTCGGGCCTTCCGGGCCGCGTCTGGGGCGCCGCCAACCCGCCCGTCACGATTTCGGGCGACATCCGCGACGTGAACCACATCGCCTACCGCACCTGCTCGGCCGAGTTCTACCTCGGGCCCTCGCTCTGGAACTATCACGTGCGCACGACGGGCTGCTACGCCTGCCCGATCCGCTGCTATTCGATCATCCGCGACGAAGGCACGGCCGCCAAGTACCGCATCAACGCCATCACGGAACAGACCTGCATGGCGCTCTACGGCCGCTGGTTCTTCCCGAGCCTCATCAGCGACCTCGACAAGCCCGTTTCCCGCGAGGCCTGCCTCGTCGGTTCGCAGACAATGGACGACCTCGGCCTCTGGTGCAACTACGGCCAGCTTCACCGCGACTTCGTGCACTTTCTCAAGATGGGCTACTGGAAGAAGGTTCTTCCGCCCGATGAATACAAAACCATCGCCTGGGAGAAGTTCGAAAATCCCGATCCCTCGGTGCTCCAGGACATTCTTCCGCGCATTGCCTACCGCAGGGGCGAATTCGGCCGCTGGCTCGGCGAAACGACGCCGAAGCTTCTCGAACACTTCGGCTTCACGGAAGCCGAATGGCAGAAGGGCCAGCCCGACGTGACGCTTTACTGGGCGCACGGCCATCCGAAGCATCACTCGAACGAGGACGACGGCCAGATCGGCTGCGTTCTCAATTCCCTCTACAACCGCGATCCGATGAGCCACGGCCACATCAACTTCACGCGCTGCGGCCTGCCGATTGAGGTGCAGAAGAGAATCGGCGAGAAGTTCTGGGGAAGCCCCGACTGCGTCGACGCGATCGGCGACTACAAGCCCACGAACATCTGGAAGATGAAGCGCCTCCAGTGGGTCGTGGCGAGAAAGGAGCTCCACGACATGCTCGGCATCTGCTCCTGGACGGCGCCCTGGGAAGTCTCGCCCTTGCGCGAAAAGGGCTACATCGGCGACATCGAAATGGAAAGCAAGGTCTTCCGCGCCGTCACGGGCATCAGCATGACCCAGGACGAGCTCGACCATGCGGGCCTGCGCGCCTTCATCCTGCAGCGCGCCTACACGATGCTGCAGATGAAGACGAAAACGCCGAGAAAGGATCACGATCAGTATCCCGACTGGATCTTCTACGACAAGAAGGGCAAAGCCCCCTTCACGAAGGGCACGATCCGGATGGAGAAGGCCGATATTGAAAAGAGCTTCGAACTCTTCTACGAACTCATGGAATTCAATGTCGAAACCGGTGCTCCGACCGAAAAGTGCCTGAAGGACTACCAGCTCGACTACGTCGTCCCGGTCCTCAGGCAGGCGGGCCTCATCTGACGTCTGAGGGAAGTGATGCAAATGGAAGACCAGGAGAAAGTGACGGATCCACGTGCCGAAGCAAAGCGCCTTTCGCGCCTCAAGGCCGACGAGCTCATCCTGATTGATCTCGTGACGGAAAAGAGCCGCAAGGTGGAGCTCATGCCCCGCGACGAGCTATGCGAAGCCTTTAAGGAAAAGGCGGCGCTCGCCCCTGAACCGGAGGTTGACGAGCTCCTCGCCGATGCCGAAAAGCAGATGGACCGGACCTACAACCGTGCTCCGGGAACCGTCTCCTTCGTGCCGCCCAAGACGCGCTCGAAGGAAGAGCGCGAGAAGAACCGCGAGCTCGTACCCACGCTGCGCGACCAGCGCGAGGCTTTCACGCGCCGCGAGCTCCTTCGAAGTCTCATTGCCGGGGACCTTCATCACGCTGAGGCGGTTGCCGCCGAGGCTGAAAAGGAAGCCGCGCAGCAGGCGCCCGCAGAGCCCCGCGACATCACGGACGAGTATTTCAATGAAGTGCTCTACGCCGTTCTTGCCGATGACTGCGGCGTCGCGAAGCTCATCGCCTGGGACGAGAAGGAGTACTACCACTATCGTCCGCTTCTCTCCGCTTCCTACGCCCGCATCCTTTCGGCCAAGAACAACCCCGTCGAACAGCTCTGCGACCGGGTGCGCGAATGCTCGCGCATCTATCCGCGCCCGGTTCTTCTCGGAGCTTTTCAGGACGAGCCCTTCAACTTCACGCCTGAAGCGCTCCAGGAAATCCTCCAGAAGCTCCCCGAAGATCCGAAGACTAACGACATCAAGTTCACTCAATCCTCGCTCGGGACCGTGTACCTCTATTCGAACCGGTACCTCGACGACGATTACGCGGATTTTCTGGTGGAACACATCGACGTCGACCTCGTGATGAGTCCCTGAGGGGACTCCGGGCCTGTCCGAAAGAAGTTCCGAATACGCAAAGGATTTTGAAAATGACCAAGAACTCAAATCACCTCGCCGCGGGAAGAGGCTTCATGCTGATGCTCCTCGCCGGCGCCGTCGGCTCGGCCCTTGCAGCCGAAGCCCCGGCGGACCCCTACCCGCCCGTCAAGTTCGACCTTCCCGCTCACGAAGCGTTCGTGAAGGACCTCAACCTCGATCCCGCCCGTCATCAGGGCCCGCAGACTGTTGAGGAGCAGAAGAAGGCGCTCACGCAAATCTTCAACGAAAAGACCGAGCAGAATTCGCTCTCGAAGCACTACGAAAAGGGCCACACCTGCACTACCTGCCATGATCAGCAGAGAATCGGCCGCCCCGACTGGATGACTTCCGTCACTGCACCCGAGATGAAGCAGAAGTGCGGCGACTGCCACGACGTGCAGAAGAAGGTCTTCTCGAAGACCGACACGCATAAGAAGATTGACTGCGTCGCCTGCCACATGCCCAACATGCCGAGCCCGGAGGAATTCCAGGGTCCTGACGGCGTGAAGGAGTTCTACAACGCCGTGCGCCGCTCGCACCTCTACAAGATCAATGTCGATCCGAGCGCTCAGACCTACGTGAGAAATCTCGACGCGAAGGAAGGCGAACGCCTCTGGACCTATGCGCTCGACAAAAAGGGACATGCGTATGTCGACATCGTCTGGTCCTGCGGCCGCGCAACGCCGGGCGACTACACGCTCTCGGGCGACGCTCAGGGGTGCCACAGCCCTGCGACGAGCACGCTTGACGAGGGACTGCGCTATGCCGACCAGTCGGCGATCTATGCGGAAATCCTCAAGTGGCAGACCCCTGTCAAGGAAGGATTCGAAAAGATCGGCGCAGGGCTCGAGCGCTTGAAGCAGCTCCTTGAAGTGACGGCTCTGAAGCCTGCCGACCAGACCGAAGTCCGCCTCATGCTCGACAAGGCCGAGGAAATCTACGACCAGGTGAAGGAAGACGGCTCCTGGGGCGCGCATGCGCCGCGCTACCTGAAGGACCGCGTCCTCACTGGCGTGGGCTACATCGAAAAGGCTCAGGCCATCATCGACAAGGGTGGCTACCAGTCCGCCTCTGAGAAGAAGAACCGCTGATACCTTCGGCGCCTCTCTCGACCCTGAAACCCCAAAACTCTCTGATCCGCTCCTGCGCTTCCCCGGACCGATTTCCCTATTAGGAATCGGCTGGAGAGCGCGGTACGGATCAGCAGGAGAAAAAGCTGTGACTGAAACGATCGACAGGAGAACTCTCCTCACGGCGGGCGTCGGCGGACTCATTGTCTTTTCGCTCGGCGGCTGCTCGACCGACACTTCCCCTGACGGGAAGAAGAAGCCTCACTACGTGATGGTCTTCGACCAGAACAAGTGCGTCGGCTGCGGCGAATGCAAGCATGCCTGCAACGAAACCAATCACCTTCCCCCGGGGCGCTCCCGCGTGATCCTTCAGCGGATGCCCGGACCCGAGCGCCACTACATCCGCGTCTCGTGCCAGCAGTGCGAGGATTCGCCCTGTGTGAAGGTCTGCCCGACGGGCGCCTGCCACCATGACCCGGCCACGGGCATCGTGACCATGAATACCGACCGGTGCGTCGGGTGCAAGTACTGCATTGCGGCCTGCCCCTACAACGCCCGCTACATCAACGAGGAGACCAAGGTCGCCGACAACTGCGACTTCTGCCTCCACTCCAAGAAGCTCGACCAGGGAGAACTTCCGGGCTGCGTTGCCCGGTGCCGCTTCCACGCGCTCGCCTTCGGCGACCTCAACGATCCGAAGAGCTACGTGAGCCTGCTGCTCAAGGCCAGGGACACCGTGCGCATCCGCCCGTGGCTTGGCACTGAACCGACGTTTCGCTACATTCCCGTCGTCAAAACCGGAGTCTGACCATGGACGGCGTACTTGATTTTTCAATCGGCCTCACGGAAGGCGTTGCCTGGCCCTGGCCGATTGCGGTCTACCTTTTCCTTGCCGGCATCTCGGGCGGCGCTCTCGGCGTCATTCTTTCGATGACGAAGCTGCGGGGAACCTCGCGCGAGGATTCGCCGCTGCTCAAGTCGGCGGCGCTCATCGCTCTCACGACGATTCTCCTCGGCATGGTCTGCCTCGTCCTCGACCTCACCAACCCGCTCTTCTTCTGGAGAATTCTCGTCTTCTACAACCCGACCTCCGTGATGAGCGTGGGCGTGATGATGCTCCTCTGCTACATCCCGCTCACGGCGGTGCTCACCGTCATCGTCCTCAGGAAGGAATTCAATCTGGTGCTCAGCTTCCTCCATATGCCGAAGCTCGGCGCCTTTGTTGAAAAGCTCGGCGAAATTTTCAACCGTGCAAGAACACCGATCACCTGGATCGTGCTCTGTCTTGCCTTCGGCATCTGCGCCTATACCGGGTTCCTGATTTCGGCGCTCATCCGCTATCCCCTCATCAACACGGCCGTCCTCCCGGCGCTCTTCGTCGCCTCAGGAGTTTCCGCGGGCACTGCTGCCGCCAAGCTCGTTGCCGTTGCCTTCTTCGGCGAAAAGATGAGTTCGGAAAACGTGCACCTTCTGCACAAGGCTGAGTATCCAATGATGGCGATTGAAGCGAGCTGCATCTTCATGATCGGCATGGCGATGATTTTTGGCTTTGCGGGCGCTCAGGCCGCTACCGCAGCGTTCATCTCGGGCGTCTGGGCGGTTGTCTTCTGGGCGGGCGCCGTCGGCGTCGGCTTCGGAATTCCGCTCGTTCTCGGAATCGCCGTGAAGGGACACTCCCCGGCCGTCTTCTGGACTACGGGCTTCTGCGCCGTGGCCGGCATGATGTGCCTGCGCCTCTTCATCCTTTACGCCGGGCAGTTGAATTCCCTCATGCTCACAACAATCTAAAGGTCTTTTCTCATGTCCGAAGGCATTCCGACAACCAGGACCGGAATGCGCCTTGAAGAGGAACAGGCGCTGAGCAGTACCTGTTCCTCTCTTTTTATGTCTTCAGCTCCCGAGCGCGCCGGCAGCAATGAGTTTTTCCGTCAATTCCTTAGCGCTGTGGGTGCCGAGCTTGCGCATTGCGCCGGCGCGATGAAATTCCACCGTCCGGACGGCGAGCTCCAGGCGTTCTGCAATCTGTCGGTTGGTGAGCTTCTGCCCGGCGAGAAGCGCAACCTCGCGCTCGCGATCGGAGAGTGCCGCGAAGGCTTTCCGCACCTCCCGGGCATCCGTCGTTTGAACCTCTGCAGAGCCTTTCCGGGAAAGGGCCTTGTCGACCGCCGTGAGAAGCTTCTCGGCCCGAACGGGCTTGGTGAGAAAGGTAACGGCGCCGCTGTCGATTGCATCCACCGCCATTCCGATGTCGCCGTGAGCGGAAAGAAAAATGACGGGAAGATCAACCTCGCGCTCCTTCAGAACACGCTGCAGCACGAGGCCGCTCATCTTTCCCATCCGTACGTCGAGAACGGCGCAGCCGGGATCGCTCAGAAAATCTCCTGCGAGGAAATCCTCAGCACTAAAGAAATGCCTCACGCTGTAACCCTCACTTTCAAGAATAAACTGCAGCGCGTCGTGCATGCGGGGGTCGTCGTCCACGATTCTGATAACGGGGTCGGTCACGCTTCTCCTCCTTTCTTACTACTTCTCGACGCTTTCCCCGGGAAGGAGAGGAAACGTTACGGTTACTGCCAGACCGGTAAATATGCCGCCCGGTCCGCGGCTGAAGGCAATGCTGCCTCCATGGTTTTCTATGAGTCCCGAGGCAATCGAGAGCCCGAGACCAAGGCCGTGGGCCTTTTCGCTCGAAGCCGGGATGCCGAGGCGGGAAAGTTCTTCGTCTGTCGGAGGAGTGCCGCTGTCCATCACGCGAATCACCACGCGATCATTCTCGACTGCGCCTGTAAAGGACACGGCGGGCGCCTTCGCCCCCTGAACGGCCTCTCGGGCATTCTTCAGAAGATTGACGAGCGCAACCTCAAGCTCGAATTCGTTCCCTTCCAGAGCGGCGTCCGGATCCGGCGCGGAGAAGACCAGCGGAATGTCAAGCGCGGAATAGGTGCGCCAGAGATGCACGCAGTGCTGCATCAGCTTCTCAACGCTCAGGTGCTTTCTTTCTTCGCCGCGCCCCTTTGCATAGGCGCGCACCCGTTCAACGATTTCGCTCGCCCGGTGCGTTTCATCGGACACCTTGTCGCAGATGCCGGCCATTTTCTCCGGATCGAACTTCCCGCGGCGGAACTGCCGAGCGAGGCCTTCGGCATAGAGCGAAGCGCAGGCGAGGGGCTGGCGCAGCTCATGCGCGAAAAGATTGGCGAGCTGCACCATCGTCGATTCGTAATGCATGGTCTGAAGCGCCTCGGCCTGCTTCATCTCCTTTTCCATGAGCTCGCGCACTTTTTCTCTGCGGCGCCTCGCGACAACCTCGGAGCGCCAGCTGTGGAAAATAAGGCCGAGAATCAGCGCGAGCGTAAGGAGCACCCAAGGGAGATTGCGCTCAACGAGCTTCATGATGGAGCCTTGACCGAGTCCTTCCCAGGGTCCGACCTCAAGCGTCTGCAAGAGCCTGTCGACCGTGAGAAAGTTGGCGGGAACAGCCCATTTAGGGCCGCCCTCATCGGGCTCCATGGAAAAGAGCGCGAGCGCGAGGCGCCGGGCCAGTTCGGGCGCAATGTGCTCCGTCACGGCGAGCGTGAAGCCCGGAAAGAGGTCCGTCGAATGCGCGCAGGCAAGACTGCTTTCGCGCCGGTCAAGGACCCTGAGAAGGCCGATCTTTTCCGGGTGGCGTTTGAGGAAGGCTTCATAGGCACAGAGCCTCAGAAAGCCTGCATCGGCCTCCCCGTCGATTACAAGTTCCGCAATCCGGTCGGTCGACCGGGAGTCGCCCGTGAAGATCACTTTTCCGAAAAAGGAACGGGGCTCCTCGACGCCGAATTTGGCGATCTCGCCGAGAACAATCTGCCAGCCCGTGAATCCGAGCGGATTATTGGCAGCGACGATTCGCGTCCGCAGGTCTCCGAGCGTCTGGAGCTCAAAGCGGTCCGAACGAACCACGACCGCAGTGCCTTCGGCGCGGTTTGGATCCGCCCCCGGATGCGCCACGATGGTGACAATTGGCTGAATCATTAGATGTCATACTAACTTTCGCCACCCCTTCAACCTTTCATGGAGTGGCAAAACATGCGATATTCGCAGGAGTTCAAAGACAACGTCGTAGCGCGC
>NZ_WEHX01000170.1 GCF_009183815.1 Sutterella seckii
TGGTGCGCTCGGCAGCGCACGTGTGTCTATGTGGTGAAAGTCCACTGACCGCCCGAGAAGGGGAAGGTCTAGCGACTCGGCAGAGTCAGGGAGGCAACAAACTGATGAAGGAAGCCGATAGCAAACAGCCAGTCCGACGAACAGGAAGCGGATGCGAGGCGTCTCAATTGGGAGAGCGAGCCAAAAGTCGTTAACCCGATACTTCTACGGACACAGTTGAGGCGTAAATCCGACGGATAGGGCTAGAAGCGCATGTGTGATACCCGGGGAGATCCCTGCCAGTGCCTATGGCTACCGACGTCGCAAGGCGGAGGGATGCTGGTTGGGAAGTCAGCCGAGGCCGTAGTAGGCGAAACCGCCGAAGGGCCGAATTCAAACATTGCAAGTAGAGGGTGCATATTTCTTCGACAGCGACGGCAGTAGCCGCGGGAAACCGTAATCGAAGCAAATCGAGTAGATCTGCCCGGAGGACGGAGGTCGGAAGCCGAGATCCAAGGAGCGGGGCCGGAGGCCGAACAAGCTACCGTAGGGATACACCATTGGACGAAAGCAGGAGGACCAGTGATAACGCTGGAAGAGGTGCTATCACCAAGAAACATGCTTCAGGCATGCGACCGGGTGATAACCAATAAGGGAGCTCCGGGGGTTGACGGCATGACTGTCGACCAATGCTCGGGGCACTTTGCCAAACATGGCGCGAGCATCTGCGCGCACATCCGGCAGGGAACGTATATTCCCTTCCCGGTGCGTCGCGTCGATATCCCAAAGCCGAACGGAGGCACCAGAATGCTGGGCATCCCGACGGTGCAGGACCGCGTGATCCAGCAGGCAATCGCGCAGATTCTGACGGCACACTACGACCCGACCTTTTCGGAATACAGCTATGGATTCCGTACGGGACGCAGTGCGCATGACGCGATCAAGCAATCGACCGCCTACATTGAAGGCGGCTGTCGCTTCATCGTAGAAATGGATCTTGCGAAGTTCTTCGATACGGTGAACCACGACAGACTGATGTCGCGCCTTGAGAAGGACTGCGCCGACAAACCGCTTCTGAAGCTGATCCGACGGTATTTGCGGACGGGCATCATGTCCGACGGGCTGGTTGAAGCTCGCGAGGAAGGCACGCCGCAAGGATCGCCGCTCAGCCCGATCCTGTCGCTGATCGTCCTTGACGAACTCGACAAGTTCTTGGAGAAGCGCGGATTGCGGTTCTGTAGGTACGCGGATGATTGCAACATATACGTGCAATCGCGCCTCGCGGGCGAACGTGCGCTGGCAACGGTAACGAAATTCATCGAGGAGACGCTCAAGTTGCGGGTTAACCGCGACAAGAGCGGCGTCTTTCGCCCTGGCAGGGCGAAATTCCTCGGCTATACGTTCTGGTGCCGGAAGCCCATCGCACACCCGAAAAGCATCAACAGGCTGAAGCAAAAGCTGAAGGATGTCTTCTTTCGGGCGCGTGGCTCATCGCTCCTCTCGACAATCAAGCGACTCAACATGATTCTGCGAGGATGGCGGAATTATTTCCAGCTTGACCTTCGCAGGTCGGTGTACTACGAGCTGGACTGCCACATCCGGAGGCACCTCCGGAAGCTGGTTTGGCTGGCATGGAAGAGGCCGAAACGCCGAATGGCGGCCCTGATCAAGCTGGGGATTCCCACTGCTGAAGCCAGGAAAGCCGCCGGTGTTGGATCAGGGGCTTGGAGGATGTCAGGAACGAAAACCATGCACAAGGCCTACCCGCTCGACTTCTTCCGACGTAACAAGCTGTACTCTCTGCTGGAGATGAAATAGCAACCTTCATTCATGTTTGAAAACCGCCGGATGCCGAACGGCATGTCCGAAAGGGCCCGATCACGGGGCCATGCGGTGTGGGAGGGGGTACCCTGCAAGGGGGCCCTCTACCCGAT
>NZ_WEHX01000171.1 GCF_009183815.1 Sutterella seckii
TCTTGCTGCCGTAGGACACCGTCAGGTTCCTGCTGATCATACGTGTATGCCATCTGGCAAAGATCTGCTCAATGCGTTCTTTCGTTTCCTCCAGCAGCGGCGCGTGGCTATCCTTAGAGTCAGCGGGAGCAATTGCGAATTCTTGGTTATAGCTCGCCAGCAATTCCGGCATTCGTGAATTTGCTTCCGCCATATTTCTGATGCCCAGCACACGGAACTCTTTTGGCCATCGTCCCTGCAGCGTGCTGAATGTTCGCTCGACCCGCCCTTTGGCTTCTGGCGAATTAGCCCGTATCCCCGTTACCCCCAACTCCCGACAGACTCTTTGAAATTGTGTTTCCTCGGATTTTCCGCTCTTCGAGGGATTTACTGGGGCAAAGATGGAATGTCTGTCGCTGTACAGAGCCCATGGAATCCCATATTTTTCAATGTACTTATTCAGCAACTGAAGATATCCTTCAGATGTTTCTGTTGGATAGAAGCCGGCGACCATGATGCGGCTTGTTGCGTCATCGACAAAGATGAGAAGCGCGTAGCTGTTATCGTCTCCGGTTCCCTCGAACCATGGATGCGGACTGCCGTCAATTTGAATCAGTTCCCCAACGCTCGATCTGCGGCGGCGCAGCTTATGCGCGGTCGACCTGCGCTCCTTTGGAGTTTCTTCCGGACGAAGTGTTGTCAGGATTCGTCGTACCGTTTCAACGGAGACCTCAATACCCTCAATGAGCAAATACTTATGCAGGAGGGTTGCCTGGAAGCCCTCATATTTGCCTGTTGCAAACTCGATGATCCTCGCTCTGATCTGCGGATCGAGCTTATTGGCCGGAACACGATTCCCTTGACCGGTATGTGAGGGCAGCCGACCTGTCTCTCGCCAGTTCTTGAGATGCCGCATAAACGTGCTGCGAGGCATCTGCATCAATGTCTTGGCATCCTCAACGCTATAGAGATGCCTTTCGTAGCCTTCAAAAATTTCCTGAGGTGTCAGCCGAGGGATTTCGGACTCAACAACAGAAGGGCCCCGAGACTTTCTTGCTTGTTTCGACATAGCAGTCTCCTTGGTAATTAAGCCGAAGGGATTTCGACTTAATATCCAAGGAATACATTATGTTAAGAGGAAATACCATTGTCGATATTCAGCATATTCAGTAGTCTCATGCAGAGGTATCCTGTCTTATTGCTGTGGTATCTCATCTCATTTCGTCATGGCATCGGGTCCCATTCATTTGTATGCAGTTCTGCCGCTGGGGCAAGTAGTCTCAGTGCAGAGGTAAAGCTGACCAAGAGTGGTATGCCGTCTCATTCAGAGCGGTTTGCAGTCTCAATCCCTGTGGTAATCCATCTCTCTTTACGGAGGTATCGGGTCTCAGTGGTAATGGGTCTCGTGGTAGCGGAGGTATCCAGGCCAACAGGATGTTGGTATATCGTCCCGGTCAGATACGGTATATGGTCTCAAATCCTTGGCGTATCACGTCTCAAAGTCGTGGCTAAACAGTCTCGTTTACGCTGACCGTTAACAGAAGCCCGAGACCTACGTCGTACCAGGGTGGCGTCGCCTGTAAACTCATAGCGCAGAGGCGTCAAGTCGTGATGCCCCTGCATGCAGAAGGTTTGTTCTCCCTTGAATTCGTGAGGGATGTCGGCACGCACGTAGAGATTCATCTTTTCTCCGCCCATGCGCTCAAGGTCTCGCCCGAGACGCAGGCCGGCCCGGCCAATCAGGCTGTCGACGCTGCTGTTCTCGATCTTCACATCGTTCGAAGTCTTGTAGTCCGACCTTCCAATGCGGGTGTACTGAAGCTGAGCCTGAGGCTCCGCATACCACTTGTCGGCGCTCGAAAGCTTCCAGCCGGCTTCAATGCTG
>NZ_WEHX01000172.1 GCF_009183815.1 Sutterella seckii
CGTTAAGCCTTGATACTAGGAACCGCCGTATACGGAACCGTACGTACGGTGGTGTGGGAGGACGGCATGGGAACTAATCCCATGCCTCCTACCCGATTGGTCGGGTGTCTTCTTCAGCAGCTCACGCAGAACCCGATGACGTCGCCCCTCACGCTCGGCACCTCGTCGGGCGGCTGGCTCGCGATCGTCGTTCTCTCCGCCTTCTTCCCGGAGGCCGCAAGCGAATGGCTGCTCGCCGCCGCATTTGCGGGAGCGCTCCTCGCCTTCGGGCTCATCGTCCTCATTACGGGACCGAGAAACATGACGGGCGTAACCCTCGTCATTTCCGGCATGGTCGTCAATCTCCTCTTCGGCGCGATTGCGACCGCGGTGGTGCTCCTTCACGCGGACTTCATTCAGAACGTCTTTCTCTGGGGCGCGGGCGACCTTTCGCAGAACGGCTGGAGCGGGCTCGAATGGCTCCTCCCGAGAACCCTTCCCGTCATCCTGCTGATTCTCCTTTTTGCGCCGAGAGCGCTCGCCCTCATTTCGCTCGGCGACGAAGGCGCGAGGGCGAGAGGCCTTCCGGTGGTGCCGGTCTTCATCGCGCTTACGGCGCTCGGGGTCTGGCTCGTCGCCGCCTTCATCACGACGGCGGGCGTCATCAACTTCACGGGCCTCATTGCACCCAATATCGCGCGGGCGGCGGGATTCCGCTCGCCGGGCCGGCAGCTCCTCGCGAGCATCCTGATCGGCGCGGCGCTTCTCACGGCAACGGACGGCACGGCGATCTGGCTCTCCTCCCTCACGGGCGACATCGTTCCGACGGGCGTGGTCTCGGCTGTGGTGGGTACGCCCATCTTCATCTGGATTGTTCGCCGGCAGATGAGTTCGCTTTCGGCTGAAGCCTCGGGAACCGGCAAGGAGAGCCTGGTTTCGGCCGGAAAAACGCTCTCGAAATCCGGCGTCGCCGTGCTGGCGATTGCGCTCGCGGGCGTTCTTTTCCTGAATCTCTTCCTCGTGAGCCGCGGGGAAGGCTGGACCTTCGGACTGGCAGGGGACTATGAACTCCTCTTGAGGGGCCCGAGGCTCGTGACGGCGCTCGCCGCCGGCGCGGGACTTGCCGCTGCCGGCGTGATTCTGCAGCGCCTCATCCGGAATCCCCTCGCGTCGCCCGACATTCTCGGCGTTTCAGCGGGCGCTTCCTTCGCGATGGTCGCGGGGTCGCTCTGGTTCGGGGCGAGCGTCGGGGCTTCGGGGTCCCTGAGAGCGCTGGTCGGGAGCCTTGCCGTTCTTGCGGTTCTCCTTCTTCTCTCAAGGCGCGCGCATTTCACCCCGGGCATCATCGTGCTCTCGGGCATTGCGCTCTCAGCATTTCTCGACTCCGTCACGACGCTCTCGCTCTCGGGCGGAACGATGGAAAACTACTTCATCCTGCAGTGGCTTTCCGGGTCGACCTACCGCACGACGCCCGAGGCGGCGGGGCTTCTGGCGCTCGGCGTCGGGCTTCTCATCGCCGCCGCGCTCGCGGTTTCAAGAAGCATGACGCTCCTCACCGTCGGGCGCGACTTCGCGCAGTCGAGGGGGCTCCCGCTGGGAATGGCCTCTCTCATGCTTCTCGGACTCTGCGCGCTTCTCTGCGCCATTTCAACGGCCGCCATGGGGCCCGTCGCCTTCGTGGGACTGGCGGTGAATGTCAAGTGAGCTTTCGCCGATTTTGTTCTTAAAAAGTAGGTTGTAGTCTGAGCTCAGTGAGGGCTTTGCCCTCTCCGCCTTCGGCGGATT
>NZ_WEHX01000173.1 GCF_009183815.1 Sutterella seckii
GAAATGAGGATTTCAACAAGATGAAAACGGTTCTCAACGCGGCGGTGACGGCGGCGCTTGCCGTCCTCGTCTCGCAGAGCGCGGTTGCGGCCGATGCGGTGTCGCCGACTTCGCTCGCCGTGCAGTACTCGGCGCCGACGCTCGGCACGAGTACGAATCCCGCGCCGGCGAGCACCGGGGGACTCGCCGCAACGCCCTCGAACATGCCGTCGGGCATGCAGATGGGGCCGAACGGCACGGTGATGACCTATTCACCCGCGCAGCAGCTTCAGACGACGCAGCTGCAGCAGACGATGACGGCCCCGCCCGCCTGGGCGCAGACGGAATTCCGCACGGCCACATCGATTCGCCTGCAGCCCTTCGCGTCGAATCTCTTTGAGGGGCGCTTTGCATCTACCTTCAGCGACACGGCTTCCAACGACTACGTGCTCGCCCCGGGCGACCGCATCGTGATCCGCGTCTGGGGCGTTCGCGCCTACGACGACGTTCTGGTTGTCGACCAGCAGGGAAACATCTTCATTCCGGAAGTGGGCCCCGTTCACGTGGGCGGACTCACGAACAGCCAGCTTCTTTCGACCGTTCGCGGTGCCATATCCCGCGTCTATACGAACAACGTTCAGGTCTACGTCAATCTGCAGAGCGCACAGCCTGTTGCCGTTTACGTAACGGGCTTCGTTAACCATCCGGGCCGCTATGCGGGCGGCTCGGTTGATTCCGTTCTCTCCTTTGTTGACCGTGCAGGCGGCATTGATCCTGCCCGCGGCAGCTACCGCCACATCGAAATCATTCGCGGCGGCAAGTCCATTGCAAAGCTCGACCTTTATCTCTTTGCGCTTCAGGGGAAAGTGCCGCAGCTGCGTCTGAAGAACGGCGACGTGATTCTCGTCAATGAAAAGGGCGTGAGCGTTTCGGCCTACGGGCTCCTGCGAGAAGAAGCCCAGTACGAATTCTCGAAGCCCGCAGCGGCAAAGGGATCGGGCCTTATTGAACTCGCGTCGCCCTTGAAGAACGTATCGCACGTAAGCGTCACTGGCACGCGCAACAAGGCGCCCTTCAACAAGTACTTCACTGTTGAAGCGTTCAAGGACTTCAAGCTCGCCGACGGCGACATTGTCGAATTCGTTGCGGACAAGCCGGGTGAAACGATTATGGCGACGGTTACGGGCGCCATCACGGGTGCGTCCCGCTATCCGGTAAAGAAGACCGTGAAGCTGCGCGACCTCCTTCGCCAGGTCGAAGTGGAGCCGGAACTTGCGGCAACGGATGCCGTCTATCTGCGCCGCAAGAGCGTTGCGCGCGACCAGAAAGCGGTGATTCAGGACTCGCTCCATCGACTCGAAAAAGCGGCACTGACGGCGACGTCTGCAACGCCTGAAGAAGCGACCGTTCGCGTTGAAGAAGCAAAGCTCATCCAGGACTTTGTGAAGCGCGCGTCCCTTCTTGAACCCGACGGCGTGATCGTCGTCTCCCGTGGCGGTCAGGTTAACGACATCTGGCTTGAGGACGGCGACGAAATCGTCATTCCGCAGAAATCGAACGTCGTACAAATCACAGGTGAAGTCGTAATGCCGAAGTCGATTGCCTTTGAAGAAGGCATGTCGCTCGACGATTACTTGGCAGCGGCGGGCGGTGTGTCCGACCGCGGGGATGAAAAGCACATTCTCGTAGCGAAACAGAACGGGGAAGTGGGGCTTGCCGA
>NZ_WEHX01000174.1 GCF_009183815.1 Sutterella seckii
GGGTGTTGGATATCCCGGTTTGCGAGCGTAGGAAGCCGGCAGGCAAATCCGCCGGCGAATTTCCGAGGCGAAGCATCGAGGCTGGTTTCAGCTGAAGTGACTGAATGGACTTCCAGGAAAAGCTTCTAAGCATCAGCCTGCAATTGACCGTACCGCAAACCGACACTGGTGGGCGAGCTGAATATGCTCAGGCGCTTGAGAGAACTCAGGAGAAGGAACTCGGCAAATTGACACCGTAACTTCGGGATAAGGTGTGCCTTTGTAGTGTGAAGGGAGAAACGCCCCGAGCATGAAGAGGTCTCAGAGAATTGGTGGCTGCAACTGTTTACTAAAAACACAGCACTCTGCAAAGACGAAAGTCGACGTATAGGGTGTGATGCCTGCCCGGTGCTGGAAGATTAATTGATGGGCTGCAAGGTCCTGATCGAAGTCCCAGTAAACGGCGGCCGTAACTATAACGGTCCTAAGGTAGCGAAATTCCTTGTCGGGCAAGTTCCGACCTGCACGAATGGCATAATGATGGCCACACTGTCTCCTCCTGAGACTCAGTGAAGTTGAAGTGTTTGTGATGATGCAATCTCCCCGCGGCTAGACGGAAAGACCCCATGAACCTTTACTGCAGCTTTGCATTGGACTTTGAACCGATCTGTGTAGGATAGGTGGGAGGCAGTGAAGCTAGGACGCCAGTCTTAGCGGAGCCAACCTTGAAATACCACCCTGATTTGTTTGAGGTTCTAACCTGGGAGCGTAATCCGCTCCGGGGACCGTGCATGGTAGGCAGTTTGACTGGGGCGGTCTCCTCCTAAAGGGTAACGGAGGAGTGCGAAGGTACGCTAGGCACGGTCGGAAATCGTGCTGATAGTGCAATGGCAAAAGCGTGCTTGACTGCGAGTCCGACAAGACGAGCAGATACGAAAGTAGGTCATAGTGATCCGGTGGCTCTGCATGGAAGGGCCATCGCTCAACGGATAAAAGGTACTCTGGGGATAACAGGCTGATACCGCCCAAGAGTTCATATCGACGGCGGTGTTTGGCACCTCGATGTCGGCTCATCTCATCCTGGGGCTGTAGCCGGTCCCAAGGGTATGGCTGTTCGCCATTTAAAGAGGTACGTGAGCTGGGTTTAAAACGTCGTGAGACAGTTTTGTCCCTATCTGCCGTGGGCGCTGGAAGATTGACGGGGGCTGTTCCTAGTACGAGAGGACCGGAATGGACTCACCTCTGGTGTACCGGTTGTCACGCCAGTGGCACCGCCGGGTAGCTATGTGGGGAAAGGATAACCGCTGAAAGCATCTAAGCGGGAAACCTGCCTGAAGATAAGTCTTCCTGGAGGCTTGACCTCCCTGAAGAGTCGTTCGAGACCAGGACGTTGATAGGTCGGGTGTGCAAGCGCTGCGAGGCGTTGAGCTGACCGATACTAATTGCTCGTGAAGCTTGATCCTATAACCGTGAAGCTTTTCATCGTGACGGTGAGAAGAACTTCAAGAAGAATCGAGAAAGCAGTCGCAACTGCATGTCTTTGCTTTTCCCACCCTTTTAAGCCTGGTGACCATAGCGTGACGGCCCCACTCCTTCCCATTCCGAACAGGACAGTGAAACGTCTCCGCGCCGATGATAGTTGGTTGTATTTCCAGTGAAAGTAGGTCATCGCCAGGCTCCCTA
>NZ_WEHX01000175.1 GCF_009183815.1 Sutterella seckii
GGCGTCCGCACCGGTCCGCGCGCCCGCGCCTACGATACGCGCCGCTTTGCCGAGCGCTCCGACTTCGCCCGCAACGCGATGGTGAAGATCGACAGCGACATCGCCGACTTCTTCGGGAGCCCTGAGGCGGTGAACCAGGCGCTTCGTCTTCTTATCGACGCCGCCCGCGTCGTTAAGCTCGATGCCGTGAAGCCTGCCGAAGCGCAGATTGAGCCCGAAACCGCCGCTCAGCTCTATCCGGCCGACATCGACGAAGACGACGTCGAGGATTCGGAATACGGCGAAAGCACGGAAAAGTCTGAAGCGCCGGAAGCTGAAGCCGCCAAGTAACGGGACTGAGGGATTGTTCGGGTTCAGGGGATCGTTAAGCTCCCCGGGACCGAAGTCCCCATACAATGGAAGTCAGATGGATTTCCAGCCCAGAAAGAGCCCCGGAAGCCCCGGGGCTTTCTCATTTCTGCGCGCACAAACGGCGGTTCCCGAACGATGAACGACTACATCCTTGCGCTCGACCAGGGTACTTCGAGCTCGCGCGCGCTGATTTTCGACCGGCGCGGCGGGACGGTGGCGCTCGCTCAGCGCGAGTTCGCCCAGCATTACCCGAATCCGGGCTGGGTTGAGCACGATGCGGCTGAAATCTGGGAAACCGAGCTTGCGGTCGCCCGCGAGTGCCTTCAGAAGGCAGGCCTCACGGGAAACGACATTGCCGCGCTCGCCATCACCAACCAGCGCGAAACGACGGTCCTCTGGGACCGCGCTACGGGAGAGCCCGTTTCGCCCGCCATTGTCTGGCAGGACCGGCGCACGACGAAGCGCGTGGAGGCGCTCGAAGCGGAGGGCTTCGAGCCGCTCGTCGCCGGAAAGACGGGCCTGAGGCTCGACCCCTATTTCTCCGCGACCAAGATTGAGTGGATTCTCGACCATGTGCCGGGGGCGCGCGAGCGCGCTCAGAAGGGAGAGATTCTCTTCGGCACGATCGACGCCTGGCTCATCTGGAAGCTCACGAAGGGCGCTCTTCACGCGACCGACATCACCAACGCCTCGAGAACGCTCCTCTGCGACCTGCGCTCCGGGCAGTGGGACGACGAACTCCTCGACATCTTCCGCATCCCGGCGGGCATTCTGCCGGAGATCATCCCGAGCTCGCAGGCTGCCGGATATTCGGACCCGGAATGGTTCGGGGCGGCGATTCCGATTGCGGGCGTTGCCGGCGACCAGCAGGCGGCGGCCTTCGGCGAGGCGTGCTTTCACCCGGGAACGGTGAAGAACACCTACGGCACGGGCGGGTTCCTTCTCATGAATATCGGGAGCGAGCCGCGTGCGAGCGTTTCGAGGCTCATCACGACCGCGGCCTACCGGATCGGCGACGAACCCCCGAGTTATGCGCTCGAAGGCTCCGTATTCGTTGCGGGCGCCGTCGTGCAGTGGCTGCGCGACGAGATGGGTTTCGTGAAGCGCGCGAAGGATATTGAGCCTCTCGCGCGGTCGGTGAAGGATTCCGGCGGCGTCTACTTCGTCCCGGCCTTCACGGGGCTCGGCGCTCCGCACTGGGATCCGGACGCGAGAGGGTGCCTGATCGGCCTCACGCGCGGAACCACCCGGGCGCATATTGCGCGGGCGGCGCTCGAGGCGATTGCCTTCCAGAGCGCGG
>NZ_WEHX01000176.1 GCF_009183815.1 Sutterella seckii
GTTAAGCCTTGATACTAGGAACCGCCGTATACGGAACCGTACGTACGGTGGTGTGGGAGGACGGCATGGGAACTAATCCCATGCCTCCTACCCGATTTTCTTGGACTCGCTGCGGTTTCCGCCGCCGCGGGCGGAACCGTCATGACGAGACCGGACTTCGGCGGAAAGCCCGAGGGCGAGCGCCTGAGACGCATGATGTCGTCTCCTCACTGGGCGGAGGGCCAGTTTCAGAATCTCGATCCGATGGCGGCGCCGCCTGCGAACCGCTCGCAGTTCGAGATCATGAGCGAATTCCTCTTTGACCGGAATCCGGCGCGGTTTCCCGTCGGCATCCTCCCGCACATGAAGACGAATCTTGCTCAGCTCCCGCAGAACCAGTTCGTATGGCTCGGACACTCGGGGTTCTTTCTCCGGATGGAAGGGGTTTCGGTCATCATCGACCCGGCGCTGCATCAGGCATTTCCGCTTCCAGGGTTCTATAAGCCCTTCCCCGGGGCGGATGCTTATCAGCCGAGGGACCTTCCGGCCGCAGACCTTCTCGTCATCACGCACGATCATTACGACCATCTCGATTATGAGACCGTAAAGGAATTGAAGTCCCGCGTCAAAAGAGCCGTCTGCCCCTTGGGCGTCGGCGCGCACCTCGAGGCCTGGGGATGGGAGCCCGAGCGCATCACGGAGCTCGACTGGTTCGAGGTGACGAAAGCGGGTCCCCTCACGATTACGGCGCTCCCCTCGCAGCACTTCTCCGGCCGGACCTTTAAGCGCAACGAAACGCTTTGGGCGGGCTACATGTTTTCTGCGAACGGCGTGAATGTCTACCACTCGGGCGACACGAGCTGGGGAAGACACTTCGCGCAGATCCGGGAAATGTTCCCGAGAATCGACATTGCGCTTCTTGAGGACGGCCAGTACAACGAGGACTGGCCGGGCGTGCATCTTCTTCCAAAAGCCTGGGGAGAGGCGCTTGAAGTCATTCGCCCGGAAGCAGTGCTCGCCATGCACAATTCCAAGTTCTGCCTGAGCCGCCACTCGTGGCAGGAGCCGCTCGAACGGGCGCTCGCGACCACAAGGGCGGATGGCTTTTCGCTCCTCACGCCTGAGATCGGAGAGGCGGTGGCGCTTGATCCTGCGCTGAGGATGGGCACCCGGGAGTGGTGGAAGACGGCTTGAAATGATGTTCGAGAACTCACGGATTCATCGGGCGATGATGGATCCGGAGATTCTTTGAGTCTAAGGAGAACCGGAGGCAGGCTGGAGGCTTGAGCCACAGTCCCTTTATCCGCGTCAGGGTAGGAAGCTCTGCTATATATTGGAGAACTTTGCCATTGGGGTGCTCGTGATTAGCGGAGAAATCAATATTTGATAAATATATTGATATTAAAATTCAACGTCGCATTGTTGCTACACGAACGCAAATGAGGGTTTTCCCTTCACATATAAAATTAAATTAATTTGAGTTAAATTCACGAAAGTAATTCTTAAATAAGGGTTAACCCCGAAACTCATAACGCGCTCGGGTGATTAAGCACCGTTCCCATCGGTAAGAGCGTCGGCCTCAACCCCGCAGTGTTGACGACGCTCTTTAAAAATC
>NZ_WEHX01000177.1 GCF_009183815.1 Sutterella seckii
TACGCCGCCGCGGCAGTCTTCCTCTCCGAAGTTGCTCCCTTGATTCACGGCATGCGCCTGGATGTGGAGCGCAATATCGGTGCGGATCCCGAGGCGAACAAACAGCTTTTTGAGGATCTCCTCAAATGCGTGCGCCAGCTTGTCGCCGAGGCGCGCAATGCTGAAAAGTTCAAGAAGCTTGCTTTCGGCAAGGGCGGAGAAAAGCTCAACCCTGAGCTTGCCAAGCTTCTGAAGCACAAGAGGAACATTCAGAATGACATCAAAGCCCTCGAAGACGGCCTCCGGCAGGCGGAAAGGGCTCAGGCGGCTCTTGCTGAAATCCAAAAGGAGCAGAACAAGGCGCTCGCCGGGAAAGAAGCGTCTTCGGACAATGCCGAAGGGAAGAAGGATCCCGTTGCCCTGATGGCGACGATTTCAAACGCCCGCACGCCTAAGAAGCCCGAGGACGAAAAGTCTGCCGACGGGAAGAAGAGGAATCTGCGCGGGCGGCAGAAGTCGAAAAACGATCTTCCTCAGGTGCTCCGCATCCCGGAAACGGCTGATGCAGGCGTCTGCCCGACATGTCATTTCAAGCTCAAGGAACTCGGCGTGCAGGTAGCGCGTCTTGCGGCGGTTCTCCAATCTCTGCGGGATCGCTTCGTGAATGCAGAATACAAAATCCCGCTCTGCTACTGCGAGAAATGCCGAACCGTGCATCCGCTTTTCCCGAAGGACATGCAGTTCCCCGTGAAGCCGGAGCGCACCGTCCTCATGACCTGCCTCGCCGAAGCGGCGAAGCTGCTCAACAACGGCCTGCCGATCAACCGGGTCGAAGTGATGATGTTCAGCCGCCTGAAGTTCGGCTCCAACACGCTCTTTGAGAACCTCTACGACTGGGCGAACATCTACATCGAGCCGCTGATGAAGCATATCGTGCAGAAGTGCGGCGACCGCGTATTCCTTGCAGACGAAACGCGCTACGACATTCTCGAGGGCGAAGCCCGCGGCGCTTACGCGGAGAGGGAGAAGACGAGCTCTCAAACCTACGTTCTTTCCGTGGGCACGAAGACGAACAGCTCGACGCCTTTTGTTTGGTTTTCCGCTCTCGGATCGAGAAAGGCGGAGGACATCGGCGAGCTCCTTGAAAGCCTCCAGCTCACGATGGATGCGCTTGTGGCCGACGGCTATGCGGGCTACGACGCCCTGTCGGATACGGTGCTCAGAGGCGTGCGCAGGCAGAGCTGCCTCGTGCATGCTCGACGCGAAGCTTACGGAACCGTAACGAGCAAGCTGTTTCTCTCGGAGCTCAACAAACTCACGCCGCAGGAGCGTGCGGAGCGGATTCGTGCGCAGGCGCTTGCCGGCACGACGGAAGCCCGCATGCTTTCCATCCTGAGCGGCTACCAGCTTCTTTTCCAGTATGAGAAGGAAGTTGCGGAGCACCTGGAAAACGAGAGCGACGAAGAGCACGGCGCCCGCATTCTGAAGCACCGCAGGGAGTACTCCGCTCCGGTCTTCGACGCCATGGACGAGCTCTACAAAGGGCTTGCCGAAACGCTGGCGAAGGAGAAGAACGGCAAGTACGTGAAGACGATCGACACGGCCGCA
>NZ_WEHX01000178.1 GCF_009183815.1 Sutterella seckii
CACGACGGACACCCTTGCCTCTGGCTGTGAGCTTGGCACTACCTCCTGCTCATCGGGACTTTCACCCTATAGAAATCGCCCATGCCGGGCACACGACGAGAATGCGCGCGGCAAGGTCCTTGCCCGTCATCTCCTCAACGTGCGGGCCGTCGAGAAAGACGGCGGCCGCATCGATCATCACGACTTTCTGGGCTTTAAGCCATGCGTCATAGGCCGGGTGCGTCAGAACGTCCGGCAGCGCATTCAATGGCGCCTCTTCATGGGCGAAGTTGATCCACACGTTCGGATTTTCATCGAGACTCAGAAAGGGAAGCGCTTCAGGATTGGCGTCTGAGCGGAGTGTTGCAATGAAAACCAGGGTCGGCAGAATCTGGTACTCACCAAGGTCGGCCATCGTCATTGCTTCCTTTAGAAGTCCAGCCTCCGAGAGCTTGGCCGCCGCCGCAACGGCGGAATCTGCGGCATAGGAAGCTCCGATCCATTCCGGATGGGAAAGCCACGTTTCCTTGAAGGCGTGAACCAGCGGGGCGCGGGTAGCTTCGTCCAGAAGGCTTTCCGGGATCTGCCAGCCAGCCTCCGCATATTCCATTAGCCGATGGGCAAAGCACGCTTCAAAGGAAAGGTTCTGCCTTGCCGGTGCCTCTTCGAGGAGCATTCTGGGACTCAAATCCTCAATTCTCCGAACGCCCTTTATTCCAGGGGGCCTTTCCGCGGCCGAAAACTCATGGAGAAGCACTTCGAGCAGCCGGCAGCCGACGCGCTTCGCATCTTGAACTTCTTCATCCGTCCCGTGCGTCAGGGAATTAGAAAGCGATTGCTGGAGGAGCGAGCATCCAACGGCTCTCGCGCGGTCGAGTTCATCCGAAAACTGCGGGTACATCAGAGGCTCCTGATGCGCGCGGTAGTAAGTTACTCGCAAAGAATTGAGGAACTTCTTCAGGTTCTCAGGATCATCGAGCTGCTCGGGCCAACTCTGCTCTTCAGCAAAATCCACCAGGAGCCCTCGCCCCGGATGGGGCGGGGAGGAATGGCGGCTAATCGGTTGTCTGATTCTCAATGTATTTTTTAAGAACTTCCAGGGAAGCTCCGCCTACTGAACAAGCGAAGTAGCTGCGCGACCAAAACAGCCCTGTTTTGCCTCCTTCAAGAATCCCTGGATATTCCTCGCGTATCTTTCGAGACGAACGCGTTTTAAAGCGGTTCACCATCTCGCTGATGCTAACCTTCGGAGGATAGCTCACGAGCAGATGTACGTGATCCGCTTCCCCGTTGGCCTCCAGGAGGCTGCAGCCTAAATCTTCGGCCGCGATTTTTAGGGCAGCAAGCACGCTTTCGAGCACTTCCGGCGTCATTACTTTGCGCCGGTATTTCGTTGTGAAGATCAAATGCACATGGAGCTTCGTCACGCTGTGACGCGCTCTTTCATAGTCGTCGAACATCAGAATTCTCTTTGACCGCTATATATTAATTCGTGAATTCCCAGGAATCCGTTAACAGAGTCTGAAAGAAATTCATATCCCGGCTTAGTTTTGATTTAAGGCAACTAACTGAAATCTAAAGGTTAG